>CALWXD010000146.1 GCA_944385425.1 uncultured Oscillospiraceae bacterium
CCACCACGTCAAAGGGCGCGCCCTTCACGCTCTGGAGGGCGTGGTGCACCACGCCGGGGCCGGAGACGCCCACGTTGATGACGCACTCCCCCTCCCCCACGCCGTGGAAGGCGCCGGCCATAAAGGGGTTGTCCTCCACGGCGTTGCAGAACACCACCAGCTTGGCGCAGCCGAGGCCGTGGCTGTCCTCTGTCCGCTCCGCCGTCCGCTTGATAATCCGTCCCATGAGGGCCACCGCGTCCATGTTGATCCCCGCCCGGGTGGAACCCACGTTCACCGAGGCGCAGACCAGCTCCGTGGCCGCCAGGGCCTCGGGAATGGCGGCGATGAGCTTCTTGTCCCCGGTGGTAAAGCCCTTCTGCACCAGGGCGGAGAACCCTCCGATGAAGTTGACGCCGCAGGTCCTGGCCGCCCGGTCCAGCGTCACGGCGAAGGGCGCATAGTCCTCCGTCCCGCAGGCCTCCGCCACCAGGGCCATAGGCGTGACGGAGATCCGTTTGTTCACGATGGGGATGCCGAACTCCCCCTCGATGTCCTCGCCGGTTTTCACCAGCTTTTCCGCCTTTTTGCAGATCTTGTCGTAAATTTTATCGCAGCAGGTTTTGGCGTCCGGGTGGGCGCAGTCCCGGAGGGAGATGCCCATGGTGATGGTGCGGATATCCAGGTGCTGCTTGTCGATCATCTCGATGGTCTCGAGGATGCTTTTTTGATTGAGCATAGGAAAAGCCTCATTTCCTTCAAAGTAGCGGAGACGGCCGTCTCCGCGCGGCGCGGCGCCCGCGGACCGAGGGGGACAGCATCCCCTTCAGCGGTTTTTTTAGAGCTTGTGCATGGCGTCGAAGATGTCCTCCCGCTGGATGCGGATGGAGAGGCCCCGCTGGGCGCCGTAGTCCGCCAGCTGCCGCGCCATCTCGTCAAAGCCAAGGCTGGCGTCGGTGACATCCACCACCATAGACATGGTGAAATAGCCCTGGAGCACCGTCTGGCTGATATCCAGGATATTCACGTTGTACATGGCAAGGCGGGTGCAGGTGCCGCCGATGATGCCGATGCTGTCCTTGCCCACAACCGTTACAATCGCCCGCTTCATCTGATCCATTTTGTGTTTCTCCCTTCCTTATCCGTCCAGTTCGTCCAATGTCAAGCCAAACCCCTCCGCAAAGTGTTCCAAAAAATAGGCGACCTCCGGCAGCTCCATCTTCTTGAGGGCCGCCAGGGTCTCCTGGGCGGCGTTGGCAAACTCCCCGTTGCCCGCCTCCAGCTCCTCCAGGCATTTGATATAGGCCGCCAGCTTGTCCGCCGCCTTCACCAGGCGGTGGACCTCCCCCTCCGCGCCCCGGACCAGGGGGGCGTAGGCCCCCTGCATCTCCGGGGGGAGCATGGTGAGGAGCTTGTCCGCCGCCACGCTCTCCACCTGGCGGTAGGCGTCCCGGATGGCGGGGTTGTAGTACTTGATGGGGGTGGGGAGGTCCCCGGTGAAGATCTCCGTGGCGTCGTGGAACAATGCCGCCGCCGCGCAGGCGTTGGGGTCGCAGTCCCCGCCGAACACGTCCCGGCGGATCACCGCCAGGGCGTGGGAGAGCACCGCCACCATGTGGCTGTGCTCCTGGATGTTCTCTGTCACGCTGTTGCGCATGAGGGACCAGCGGTCGATGTACTTCATCCGGGAGATATAGGCAAAAAAGTTATACATCCCTCTCTCCTTCCTCCGCCCGCTCCCCCAGGAGGATATCCCCCTCAACGGCGGTGAGGCGGACGGGAACGGTGCGGTTGTGGAGATCCTCGCCTGGCATCTCCACAACCATATAGCTGGGGGCGTGGCCCCGCCAGCGGCCCGGCGCCCCCGGCTCCTCAAAGAGCACCGGCACCGTGCGCCCCACCTGGCGCAGGAGATAGTCCCGGTGGAGCTCCGCGGCGGCGGCGGCGGCCCGGGCCGCCCGCTCCTCCTTCACCGCCATGTCCACCTGCTCCATCCCAGCCGCCGGGGTGCCGGGGCGGACGGAGTAGGGGAAGATGTGCATCTGGGCAAAGCCGCAGCGGCGGAGGAAGGCCAGGGTCGTTTCAAATTCCGCCTCCGTCTCCCCGGGGAACCCCACGATCAGGTCGGTGGTGATGGCGGGGTCGTCAAAATACCGCCGCAGCAGCGTCACACTCTCCAAAAACCGGGCGGTGTCATACCTCCGGTTCATCCGCCGGAGGGTCTCGTCGCAGCCGGACTGGGGGGACAGGTGGAACTGGGGGCAGAGGCCGGGGAGGGCCGCCGCCCGGCGGCAGAAGTCCTCCGTAACGGTCCGGGGCTCCAGGCTCCCCAGCCTGAGGCGCATGTCCCCCCCGGCGGCGCTCACCGCCTCCAGAAGGTCGATGAGCGTCGACCCATCCTTCAGATCCTGGCCCCAGGAGGAGATCTCGATGCCGGTGAGGACGATCTCCCGGTACCCCTCCGCCGCCAGCCGCCCCGTCTCCTCCGCCGCCCGGGGGATGGGGAGGGACCGGACGCGGCCCCGGGCGTAGGGGATGATGCAGTAGGAGCAGAAATTCACGCACCCGTCCTCCACCTTCAGCATGGCCCGGGTCCGCCCCTCCAGCCCCCCGGCGGGGAGCGTCTCAAACTGCCGGCGGGAAAAAACGTCGTCCACGGCGGCCGCGGGGCGGCGGCTGCGCCACACCTCCTCCAGCAGCTCCACAAACCCCCGCCGGTCCCCGGTGCCCGCCACCAGGTCCACCGGCAGCTTTTCCGCCTCCTTGGGGTGGGTCTGGGCGTAGCAGCCGCACAGGGCCACAATGGCCCCGGGGGACTGCTTTCTGGCCCGGCGGATCATCTGCCGGGATTTTTTGTCGCTGACGGCGGTGACGGTGCAGCTGTTGACCACATAGGCGTCCGCCGCCTGGGTGAAGGGTACGATGGTGTGGCCCCGCTCCGCCAGCAGCTGCTCCAGGGCCTGGGTCTCATACTGGTTGACCTTGCAGCCCAGGGTATAGAATGCGATTTTCAGCAGTGAGCCCCCCTTGCCTTTTCCTGATACAGTGGATATAATAAAAGAAACTGTACGCCGCCGGGTCTGCCCGGCAGCTCATGTTGCTGGTATTATATAATGTTTTTTTCGCCGTGGCAAGGGCCTCTTCCCGCTGTCCCGCCGCGGCGTCTGGCGAGAAAGGAGCGTTCCTATGCCCTCCCCGGTTTCCTTCCGTTTCGCCGTGCCCGACGACGCGGCGCTGATCCTCCGTTTCATCCGTGATCTGGCGACCTATGAGCGCATGGCGGACCAGGTTGTGGCCACGGAGGACCTGCTCCGGGAGTGGATCTTTGAAAAGAAAAAGGCGGAGGTCCTCTTCGCCGTTGCGGAGGGGCGGGAGGTTGGGTTCGCCCTGTTCTTCCACAACTTCTCCACCTTCCTGGGCCGGGCGGGCCTCTATCTGGAGGATCTGTTCGTCCTGCCGGAGCACCGGGGAAAGGGCTATGGCACTGCCCTGCTCAAAAAGCTGGCCGCCCTGGCGGTGGAGCGGGGCTGCGGGCGCATGGAGTGGTGGTGCCTGGACTGGAACAAGCCCAGCATCGCCCTGTACCGCGCCCTGGGCGCCCAGCCTATGGAGGAGTGGACCACCTATCGTCTCACCGGTGAGGCGCTGCAGCGTCTGGCGGCACCGGACGTCGGGAGCGAGGGCGCCCCACCTGCGCCGGAGGGACGTACCCTTCCTATTACATGAGAGGAGCCTATCAACAAATGCACTATCTGGACTACGCCGCCACCGCCCCGGTGCCCCGGGCGGTGGCGGAAACCATGCTGCGGGTTTTGACGGAGGACTTCGGCAACCCCTCCTCCCAGTACGACCTGGGCCGCCGGGCCCAAAAGCGGCTGGAGGCGGACCGGGCGGCGGTGGCGGCGGCCCTGGGCTGCGAGCCCGGCCAGCTCTATTTCACCTCCGGCGGTACGGAGGGGGACAACTGGGCCATCCGCGCCGCCCTGTGGCAGAACCGGCGGGTGGGAAAGCACATCGTCACCACCGCCGTGGAGCACAGCGCCGTGCTGGAGACCATGAAGGCCCTGGAGGGGGAGGGATATTCTGTCACCTACCTTCGGCCTAACGGGGAGAACCGCATCACCGCCCAGGCGGTGCTCGCGGCGGTCCGGGAGGACACGGCCCTGGTCTCCATGATGCTGGTGAACAACGAGACCGGCACCCGCTACCCGGTGGAGGAGGTGGCGGCGGCCCTGCGGGGTGGGAGCGTCCTGCTCCACACCGACGCAGTGCAGGCCTTTTTGAAGGTCCCCTTCACCGCCGGGAGCCTGGGGGCGGACCTCATCACCCTCTCCGCCCACAAGCTGGGGGGGCCAAAGGGCTGCGGCGCGCTGTACGCCGGAGCCCGGATGAAGAGCCTCCGCCCCCTGCTCTTCGGCGGCGGGCAGGAACGCCGCGCCCGCCCCGGCACCGAGGCCACCGCCCAGATCGCCGGCTTTGCCGCCGCCGTGTCCCTCTGGCGGGCGAGGCTGGAGGAGAACCGGGCCCACCTGGCCGCCTGCCGGGACTACGCCAGGGAGCGGCTTTTGGAGATCCCCGGCCTCCAGGTGGTGGGCGCGCCGGACGCGCCCCACATCCTCTCCGTCTCCCTGTCGGGCTACCCCAGCCAGAACATTGTGACGGACCTTGGCGGCCAGGGCATCTGCCTCTCCGCCGGGTCCGCCTGCCACAAGGGCCGGCTGAGCCATGTGCTCACCGCCATGGGGCTCCCGAAAAAGACTGCCGCCGGCACCGTCCGGCTGAGCTTTGGGCCGGACACCGCCTTCGCGGACATTGACGCGGCGGTCCAGGCCCTGTCCGTCCATCAGGCCAGCCGTTTCCCCATGCTGTGATCCCCCGTTTCCCCACCCTAACGCCAAAAAGGAGCAACTGCGCCATGCGAAACTACCTGCGCCGGGAGCCCGGCTTTTACCGCCACCTGCGGCTGCTGGCCGCCCCCATCGTGCTGCAAAACCTCATCACCACCTCCCTGGGCTTTATGGACACCTTCATGGTGGGCATGCTGGGCAACGCCGAGATGGCCGCGGTGAACGCCGCCAACACCCCCATCTTCATCATCCAGATGGTGATCTTCGGCTTTCAAAGCGGCATGAATGTGCTGGTGAGCCAGTACTGGGGCAAGCAGGACCGGAGGCAGATCAACCGGGTGCTGGGGGTGGCCCTGTTCACCGTCACGGTCTTTTCCGTCACGGTGGCCCTGCTGCTCTTCGCCTTCCCCCGGGAGGTGCTCCGCCTGGTCACCCCCAACGAGACCCTTGTGGGCCTGGGGGCGCCCTACCTCCAGATCGTGGGGTTCTCCTACATCTTCAACGGCATCAGCAGCGTCTACACCGGCGCCCAGCGGAGCATGGAGAACCCCCGCCTCGGCATGCAGATCATGGGCGTCTCCATGGTCACCAACACCTTCCTCAACTACTGCCTCATCTTCGGCCGGTTCGGCCTGCCCCGGCTGGAGGTGGCCGGCGCCGCCATCGCCACCCTAATCTCCCGGGTGATCGAGTGCGCCATCGCGGCGGCGGTGGCCCTGCGCAGCCGCCTGCTCCCCCTGGACTGGGGCTGCCTCCTCCGCCCGGGGCGGGAGATCTCCCGCAGCTTTCTGAAGTACTCCGCCCCCGTGGTGGGCAACGACGCGCTGTGGAGCTGCGGCACCTCCATGCTGACAGTGGTGCTGGGCCACATGGAGAACAGCCAGGACATGCTGGCGGCCAACGCCCTGGTGGGCTATATCGACAAGTTTGCCGCCGTGGTCTGCCTGGGCCTGGCCTCCGCGGCGGCGGTGATGGTGGGCAAGGCCATCGGCGAGGGGCAGCGCCGGGAGGCGGTGCGCACCCTGGGCGGCTCCCTGCTGGCGGTATCCACCCTGCTGGGGCTGATTTCGGGGCTACTGCTGCTCCTGCTCACCCCCCTTTTCTTCCGCCCCCTCCTCTTCCCTCTCTTCCAGCTCACGGAGGGCGCCACCTACGCCGCCACCTGCATGGTCTGCCTCATGGGGGCCTGCATGGCCTTTCGGACCCTGGCCCTGGTGGCCATCACCGGGATCTTCCGGGGCGGCGGCGACGTGCGCACCGCCACCATCATCGACCTCATCCCCCTGTGGTGCGTGTCCATCCCCCTGGCGGCCCTGTTTGCCCTGGCGCTGCGGCTGGACGTGTTCTGGACCTGCTTTGCCATCTACGGGGAGAACCTGGTGAAGGCCCCCCTGTGCCTGTGGCGGTTCCGGGGGGAGCGGTGGATCAACGACGTGACAAAGGCGAAGGAGCGCTGAAACCAGCACATAAGGGGCCCGGGCGCTGTTCGCCCGGGCCCCTTTTTTGATCTTCCGCCGCTCAATACAGCCCCTCGGAGAGCATGGCCTCCGCCACCTTGACAAAGCCCGCCACATTGGCCCCGGTGATCAAATCCCCGGGCCGGCCGCAGCCGGCGGCGGCCTCCTGGGAGATCTGGAAGATATGGACCATGATGTCCCGCAGCTTTTCCTCCACCTGCTCAAAGGACCAGCTGGCGCGCATGGCGTTCTGGCTCATCTCCAGGCCGCTGGCCGCCACGCCGCCGGCGTTGGCCGCCTTGGCCGGGGCAAAGAGCACCCGGTGCTCCTGGAAGTAGGCCGCCGCCTCGGCGGTGCAGGGCATATTGGCCCCCTCCCCCACGGCGATGACGCCGTTGTCCACCAGGGTGCGGGCGGCGGCGAGGTCCAGCTCGTTCTGGGTGGCGCAGGGCAGGGCGATGGCGCAGGGCACCGACCAGATCCCCCGGCAGCCCTCCACATACCGGCTGCCGGGGACCCGTCGGGCGTAGTCGCTGATGCGGCCCCGCTCCTCCTCCTTGATGGCCTTCACCACGTCCAGCTGGATGCCGTTTTCATCCAGGATATAGCCACCGGAGTCGGACATGGCCACCACCCGTCCCCCCAGCCGCGTGGCCTTCTCCACGGCGTAGATGGCCACGTTGCCAGAGCCGGACACCACCAGCGTCTTGCCGAACACCGTCTCGTGGCCCAGGCAGCGGAGCATCTCCTCTACAAAGTAGATGAGGCCGTAGCCCGTGGCCTCCTTGCGGGTGAGGCTGCCGCCGTAGTGGAGGCCCTTGCCGGTGAGGACGCCGGTGAAGTTGTTGCACAGCCGCTTGTACTGGCCGAAGAGATAGCCGATCTCCCGGCCGCCCACGCCGATATCCCCGGCGGGCACGTCGCAGTTGGCGCCGATGTGGCGGTGGAGCTCGGTCATAAAGGCCTTGCAGAACCGCATCACCTCCCCGTCGCTGCGCCCCTTGGGGTCAAAGTCCGCGCCGCCCTTGGCCCCGCCCAGGGACAGGGAGGTGAGGCTGTTCTTGAAGATCTGCTCAAAGCCCAGGAACTTGATGATGGAGGCGTTCACCGACGGGTGGAACCGCAGCCCGCCCTTATAGGGTCCGATGGCGGAGCTGAACTGCACCCGGTAGCCCCGGTTCACATGGACCCTGCCCCGGTCGTCCTCCCAGGTCACCCGGAAGGTCACCATCCGCTCCGGCTCCACCAGCCGCTCCATGATGCCGTGGGCCTCCAGCTCCGGGTGGCGCTCCACATAGGGCTCCAGGGACAAAAACACCTCCAGCACCGCCTGGAGGAACTCCGTCTCCCCCCGGTTGCGCTCCGCCGTGCCCTGGTAGACCTCCTTCAGATACCTGTTGCGCAGCATGTGCTCCCTCCGTTCGTCTTTATATTAAATACATTTGTCTTTAATATGGAAACAGTATACCACAGCCGCAGTCCCCGCCGCAATGGGCAGATCGCTCAAAAAATACATGGTATACAGGAAAATCTCTGTATAGCTTTGCGCGATTCCCGTCCCGCTATCCGCCCTTCCGCCCCATTGGCAGGAAACATTCTCCAGACATAGCGGCGCCTTGGCGCGGCATGCTATGGGGGATAAGGAGGGATTTTGATGAGACGATTCCGTATGCCGACGGCATATACCATTCTCTTTTTCCTGCTGGTGGCGGTGGCGGCGGCCACCTGGCTGATCCCCGCGGGCCGGTACGAGCGCGCCGGGGAGGACCAGGCCCCGGTGGCGGGGACCTACGCCCCCGCGGAGCCCAATCCCCAGGGGGCCGGCGACGTGGTCCTGGCGCCCTTCCGGGGCTTTTTTGATGCGGCGGATGTGGCGCTGTTCATTTTGATGGTGGGGGGCTTTCTGGGGGTCATGATGAAGACCGGCGCCATCGACGCCGGCATCGCCGGCATTATCCGCCGCCTCCAGGGCCGGGAGCTGCTGCTGATCCCCATTCTGATGGCCTTCTTCGGCCTGGGGGGCACCTCCTTCGGCATGTGGGAGGAGACCATGGCCTTCTTCCCGCTGCTGATCCCGGTGTTTGTGGCGGCGGGGTATGACGCGGTGACCGCCATCGCCGTGATCCTCCTGGGGGCGGGGGCCGGCGTCATGGCCGGGACGGTGAACCCCTTCGCCACCGGCATCGCCTCCGGCTTTGCCGGCGTGTCTCTGGGGGAGGGCATCGGCCTACGGCTGCTGCTGCTGGCGGTGTTTGAGGGGGCGGCCATCTGGTATGTCATGGCCTACGCCCGGCGGATCAAGGCCCACCCGGAGCGGTCCCTGGCGGCGGGACGGGAGGGGCGGTTCCACCCCGCGGAGCAGCCCCCCGCCCTCACCGGGCGGCGCAGGGCGGCCCTGGGCCTCTTCGCCCTGGTCTTTCTCGTGATGATCTACGCCGTGATCCCCTTTGGGGAGATGGGCCTCCCCCTGCCCTCCCTGGGCTGGTGGTTCCCGGAGCTCAGCGCCCTGTTTCTGGTCAGCGGCATCCTCATCGGCCTCATCTACGGCCTGGGGGAGGAGGAGACCGCCGACGCCTTTGTGTCCGGGGCGGCGGAGCTCCTCGGCGTGGCCTTTATCATCGGCATCAGCCGGGGCATCACCGTGCTGATGAACGACGGCGCCATCACCGACACCATCCTCCACTGGGGGGAGGAGGCCCTCAGCGGCGCGGGGCACACGGTCTTTGTCCTGCTGGTGTTCCTGCTCTATCTCCCCCTGTCCATTCTGATCCCCTCCTCCTCGGGCCTTGCCACGCTGTCCATCCCCATCCTGGCGCCGCTGGGCCAGTTCGCCGGCGTGGACAAGGCGCTGATCGTTACCGCCTTCCAGGCGGCCTCCGGCCTTGTGAACATCGTCACCCCCACGGCGGCCGTCGTGATGGGCGGCCTGGCCTTCGGCCGTATCCCCTACGACCGCTGGATCCGCTTTGTATGGAAACTTATGCTAATTTTGCTTTTGCTCACCGCCGGATTTTTGGCGGTATCCGCAATATTCTAGGGAATCCCGGTGTGGTATACTGATAAAAATAAAAACCAGGCGACAGGCGGCGCTGCCGCCGGGCCGCCGCTGTCCCGCCCCGCCGGGCGGCCGGCGGCAGCCGCAGAAATTCTCCATTCTCCGGGGATGTCCCGCCTGGATCGACGCCGCGGGCCGCGGCGGAATGGGGGGGTATACCATGCGGGTCATTGATATGCACACGCATATTTTCCCGGATAAAATCGCGAAAAAAGCCACGGTGGCCACGGCGGACTACTTTGAGCTGCCGGAGCCGCCCAACCACTACGGCACCGTCCAGGAGCTGGTGGATGTGCTGTGGGAGGCGGGCATCGACTACGCCATGGTCTTCTCCGCCGCCACCACCGCCCACCAGGTGGAGCACATCAACCGCTATATCTACACCGAGGTGCAGGACTACCCCCAGTTTCTCCCCTGCGGCACCCTCCACGCGGAGTACGAGGGGTTTGTAGAGGAGCTGCGGTGGCTGCGGGAGCACGGGATCCACGGCATCAAGATCCACCCGGAGTTCCAGCACTTTGTCCTCAACGACAGGCGGCTCTTCCCCATGTTTGAGGAGATGGCCGCCCACGACATGTTCCTCATCTCCCACATGGGGGACCCCCGGGTGAACGTGTCCGGGCCGGAACGGATGATCGAGGTGGCCACCGCCTTCCCCAAGCTCCGGTGCATCGGCGCCCACCTGGGCAACTGGGGGGACTGGGACCTGGAGAAGATCGCCCCCCTGGCCAAGCTCCCCAACGTCTACGCCGACATCTCCAGCACCTTCTCCTACACGGATGACCATGAGACGCTGATGGCGATCCTCCGCGCCTACGACCCCACCCACTTGTTTTTCGGCAGCGACTATCCCATCTGGTGCCCCAAAAAGGAGCTGCGGAAAGTGCTGCGCCTGGGGATCCAGGAGGACCTGCTGGAGGATATTCTATTCAACAACTTCGCCCGGTTTTACCACTACCGGGCCCTCTGATCCGCTCTATGAGCCCGCGGGAACGGCCCTCTCCCCGCGGGCTTTCTTTTTTTCCTCCATCTCTTGGGAGGTTTCGCCCCCGGGCGAGGTACTTTTTTCACGACAGTCGTAGGCTCTTTCCGCCCCCCGTTCTCTTTTTAAGAAAAAGAGAACGGGCCGCGGCCGGTCCAAAAGAAAAACTTTTTGACAGACAGGGCTAGCTTATCCCGATTCCCCCAGGCTTTTTTCATCTTTCGCTGCATGTTGTGTCTGCCTGCGTTACCGACCGCGCCTTCCGTTTCACTAGGCGCTGGCCTGGTGAAAGGCGGAGGCTGCTGCCTTCATTTCCTGCCGTACCAGCGCGCAGCGGAGCGGTCAGCGCGGAAAGAGGAGCAGGCAGGCACAACGGCGGCGAAGGAAACGCAGTCTAACAAAAGGAGGGCAGACTTCCCCTGCTGGTAAAAGCGCCCTTTTACGGGGCCCCCGCCGGAGCCCAGCGCAGCGGGTCCGATGGGGAGAGGAGGCGCAGCGCAGCGAGGGAGCTCTGCCGCGCGCGGCAGAGCGACCGATGCGCAGCTTGTGCCGACGAGGACCGGCCACGGCCCGTTTATCTCCGGGCCAAGTGCCGCTGCACAGCGTCGGCTGCCCTCCGATTCACGCCTGCGGGCGTAGTCTTTTCGGCATGACGAAAAGAAAATGGGGGGTGGGATCGTCTCCCCAATGTGGGGGCGGATTCGCCCTTCTCAATGGGGAGTGAAAAAAACTGCCCCTGGGCTTGACAAATTTGTTATACGCTTGTATAATGCAGTCAGAAATTATACAATTGTATAAGGAGGACATGCGATGGGCGGACGGACAAAACGGCTGGGGGACGCGGAGCTGGAGATCATGCAGGTGATCTGGAGCAGCGAAGAACCGGTGCGCTCCACCTACGTCCAGCAGCAGCTGAAAAACCGGCGGGACTGGCCCCTGCCCGCCGTGGCCACGGCGCTGAACCGGCTGGTGGAGAAGGGGTATCTGCTGTGTGAAAAGGAGGGGCGGGGCAACCTGTACCGCCCTCTGGTATCCGCGGCGGACTATCAGGCGGCGGAGGGCCGCAGCCTCCTCCACCGCCTCTACGGCGACTCCTTCACCGGCATGGTGGCCGCCCTGTACCGGGGCAAGGCCATCAGCCGGTCGGATCTTGCGGAGCTGCGGGACTTTTTGGATACGCTGGAGCGGGAGGAGGAGTAGACATGGAACTGCTGCTGAATCTGTTGAAGGTCAGTCTGGTGGCCGGCGGGGCGACCGTGCTGCTGACGCTGTTGAAGCCGCTGCTGCGGCGCCGGTTCCACGCCAAGTGGCGGTACTGGGTGTGGCTGTGCCTGGCGGCGCTGCTGCTGACGCCGCTGCTGCCCAGTCTGCCCCTGTCCCTGCCGGCGGAGCGGGCCCCCATCCAGGTGGAGGTGCCGGCGCTGTCGGTGACCTATGAAACCGGCGGCGGGCTGGGCCTCAGCCCCCAGTCCGCCCCGGCCCCTCAGCTGCCGCCGCTGGAGACGGAGACCGCCGGCGGGACGCCGGTTGCCCCCGCCGACCTCCGGGAGTCTTCCCCTGCCACCGCCGGGGTGCGGGCGGCCTCCGCCGTCCCGCTGGAGGCGGTGCTGCTGGCCCTGTGGGCGGCAGGGGCCGCTCTTTTCCTTCTCTGGCAGCTGGCGGGGACGGTCATTCTCTCCCGCCGCGCCATGACGGCGGCCCGGCCGCCCCGGGCGGAGACGGAGGCTGCCATGGAGAAGGCCGCCAGCGAGCTGGGCCTTCGGCGGCGGCCCGCCCTCTGGGTCACCCCGGCGGTGGGGAGCCCCATGGTCGTCGGCCTTCTCCGCCCCAGGCTCCTGCTGCCGGTGGAGGACTACACGCCGCGTAGCCTTGCCTTCATTTTCCGCCACGAGCTGACCCACTGCCGCCGCCATGACCTCTGGTACCAGCTGGCACTGCTGCTGGCCAACGCGGTCCACTGGTTCAACCCCCTCGTCTGGCTGATGGTCCGCCAGGCCCAGGGGGACCTGGAGCTGACCTGTGACGACGCGGTGGTGGCCGGCGCCGACCGGGAGACCCGCCGGGCCTACAGCGAGACGCTGCTGGCAGCGCTGCACAGGCAGCGCCGCGCCGCCCTCTCCACCCACTTTTACGGCGGGAAGGCGGCCATGAAGGAGCGGTTTTGCAACATCATGGCCGGACGGAGCAGGCGGCGGGGGACGGCCCTCCTCTGCCTGGCGGTGGCGGCCGCCGGGGCGGCGACCCTGGCCGTGGCCTGTACCGCCCAGCGGCCGGAGGCCCTTAGTGAGGAGGAGCTGGCTCTCTGGCAGGAGCGGGTGTCCACCCCGGAGTGGTACGGCTTTTTTGCCCACCCCTACAGCGACGTCACCCACCTGGATCTGGATGATATCCTGCTCTACGGCCTTGTGGGGACGGATGTGCTCCAGGTGGCCAGCGAGGAGGAGCGGCAGGCCTATCTCCAGTTCCACGGCTGGGACGAGGACAGCGGCCCGGAGGTGGTCTACCGCATTGATTGGGACGCTCTGGACGCCTTCCTGCAGGAAAAAATCGGCATCGGCGCGGCGGACCTGGCAGACAGCCTGGATCCCTATGACACCTTCACCGGCGCCGCTGACGACGCCTGGTACCGCACCGCCGTGGATTACGGCGTCACTTATATGGGAGAGGACCCCCAGATCATCGCCGGACAGCGGCTGGGGGACACGGTGACGCTGACCGTGGACATCCGGGAGTCCGGCTACTACGGCCACGGCGGCCCCATGTCCACCCTCACCATGACCATCCAGGACGGGAAGATCGTCAGCTACACCAACCCCTACTACAACGACGTGGAGGCCCTGACGGAGCAGTGGATCGCCGAGCAGGCCCAGGGCATGGAGGACCTGGGCATCCCGGTGGAAAAGGCGGTGGTGGACATCTTCCGCTGCGACGGGTACACCGAGGACGGCTACACCCAGTGGCTGGTGTCCTGGCGCTTTCTGCCGGAGGACGTGGATGACCCGGACCTGGACCGCCTGGCGGAGACCAGCTGGGTGGAGGAGCAGGGCTGGCGGGTCCAGCTGGGCAGCCCCTACACCTACCTCATCTTCCGCTCCACGGCGGACGGCGGGGCGGAGCTAGTAGAGGCTGTGCCGGACAGCGAGATCACCTTCCCCTTTGCCGCCTATGTCCGCTATGTGATGCAGGAGGGGCTCACCTTCTCCAAACACGGCTCCTACTACCCGGCGGCGGACACCGCCTTCCTCCGCTCCCTGGCGGTGGGCGGGGAAGCCTGGGCCACCGACTGCGAGACGGTGGCGGAGCGGTTTGTGGCCGCCCAGGGCTACACCCCCGCCGGCACATCCGTGCTGGATCAGGGCCTCTCTGGAAACGGGCCCTCCGGGGAGCTGGTCCTTCTCCGGGTGGATACGGAGGAGGGGGCAGCCTTCACCCTGCTCATGAACGACCTCCTGCTGGAGATGCAGCTGGATCCCTCCAGCGGTTCTTTGACCTCCGCCCGCTACTGGGCCGTGATGGGCTATAAGGCGGAGGGGACAAACGTACAGCCGGCGGAGGACAGCTTTGTGCTGCAGAACGTCCTGCCAGATCCCATGATCCCCGCGGGCTTTTATCTGGTGCTGCCCAACAACTGGGCCTTCTATCTCAACGACTGCCTGGAGGGCGCGGCGGCCTCCACCGTGTCCCCCCTGGCCGTCAGCTACCCCGGCAATTCCTTCGGCACGCCGGAGATCGACTCCATCCAGCAGGAGACCCAGCGCACCACGGAGGACGGTCTGATCCAGGAGATTTTGCAGGTGACCTGCGCCATCCCCGTGACGGAGGTGGGCGGCGGGGCGGTTCTCCCCGCCGGCGACGCGGACGACGCCGGGACGTGGACCTACTACGACTCCACCATCCGTCTGGCGGTGGAGCGGGACAGCCGCGACGTCCTCCGCACCTGGACCTTCCGCAGCGCCTTGGATCAGGAAAACACAGGTGAGGACTATATCCAGGCCCTCTGGGCGGAGGCGGAGGCCGCTCTCAGCCGGGGGGAGGGGCTGGAGACCCACGACGTGTCCCCCGCCATCTTCTGGGACACGGTGCAGGGGGAGCTGTACGCCGTCTCCTTCCAGCCTGTCCAGCCGGCGGAGTAGGGTACCGTGGGGAAGGTGACAAATTTTTTCAAATTTTTGGAAAAGGCGCGGAACCTTTGGCCTTCTCTTTGCGTCTATAAAAGATAAGAGGATACGGACAGGCGGTTGTCTGTCCGTATCCGGCTTGCACATTGCTTTGGCCGCCGCCCCGCGAGGGCTGGGGCCGGGGAACAGGGGGGAGACCATGCAGGAGGAGAAAACGCGGAAGCGCCGGCCGCCGATCCGGTATTTCGCGGCGGCGGCAGCCGTGCTGCTCATCGCGGCGGCGGCCATGGGGGCCTCCCTGCTCCGCAGCCGCAGCGGCCCCCTCTCCCAGGAGGCCCTGGCGGAGTGGGAGCAGCGGCTCAACAGCCCGGAGTGGCGGGGGCTGGTCTCCCAGCTCTACAGCGACCGTGCCTATCTCAGCGCAAGCCGCCTGCTGGAAAGCGGCGGTCCCGTCCGGGAGCCCACGGCGGAGGAGATGGCCGCCCTCCGCGCCCTGGGCGGGGAGCCGGAGGACGGCTCCCCATGTCTCGCCGTGTCGGAGGATGCGCTGGACGACTATCTGGCGGAAAAGACCGGCCAGGGGCTGGACGCCTTCCGCCACACCCTCTCTGACTGGACCTACCTCCCCGACAGCGGCGCCTACTGCCGCGCCGCCGCGCCGGCGGAGGAGGGCGCCCCTCTCACCGTCACCGGCGGGGAGCAGGAGGGGGACACCCTGGTGCTCTTCCTCCGCCGGGAGGGGGCGCCCCAGGCCCTGGGCGACACGGTTCTCACCCTCGCCGGCGGCAGGGTGCAAAGCCACACCAACGAGCAGTACAACGCCGTGGAGGCCATGGCCCTGGACCTTCTCAGCCGGCAGGTCCGCACCCTGGAGGACGGCGGGACGGCGGTCCAGTCCGCCTACCTCGCAAGCCTCCGCTGCGTGGACTGGCGGGAGGACGGCTACTTCCTGTGGGCGCTGGACTACCGCATCCTCCCCGCGGAGGACGGCGCGGCGCAGGCGGGCGCCGCCGTCTCCCGGGACGGCTGGCTCACCGCGGACAGCGGCCAGGGACTCCCCCTCTTTATCGTCAAGGGGGACGCGGACGGCCGCTTTGTGCTGATGGACACCCTCTCCAGCGGCGCCATGCCTGTGGAGGACTGGAACCAATATGTGGACTATGCGCTGGAGCTGGGCCTGGCGGTGGATTTCGGCCGGCCCTGGCCGGAGGCCACCGCCTCCCTGCTGCGCTCGGTGGCCTCCGGCGGCGAGCAGTGGGCCACCACCCTGGAGGGGGTCCTTACCGGCTACCTGCTCTCCTGCGGCGACACCCTGGAGGGCTGGGAGACCCTCTCCTCCTCCGTGGGGCCGGCGGCAGGCGGGCAGACGGCGACGTATGTGGTGGCCTCGGCCCGGGAGGACGCCGGCCTGCGGCGGTACACCCTCCTCTGCCGCCGCAGCCTCTACACCGACACCCAGGACGTCCGCCCCATCAGCCTGTGGCAGGTGGTGGGCGTCCGGACGGAGGGGGAGGCCCCCGCCGCTCCCCGGGCCGCCGCCGGCCGCAGCCAGACCATAGAGCTGACGGCGGGGGAGACGGCGATCCCCTGCTATCTGGCCCAGGGCGGCGGCAGCTACGGGCGGTACGCCTGGAGCCTCTACCTCCCCCAGACCTGGCGGCAGGACGGCAGCCGCTGGTATCCCAGCGCCAGCCAGCTCAGCGCCTTCCTGGAGATC
The DNA here is from genome assembly GCA_944385425.1 of uncultured Oscillospiraceae bacterium. Lineage (GTDB taxonomy): Bacteria > Bacillota > Clostridia > Oscillospirales > Oscillospiraceae > CAJFPI01. The sequence continues at coordinate 16,156 of CALWXD010000146.1, forward strand.
CGCTCCCATGAGCGGGGCTACACCCTGCAGCAGTTTTACGACTCCTTTGCCCGCTACGCCGGCGTAGAGACCTACCTCCTCTGGGAGGGGACCGCCGCCTGGGCCAGGGGGCACAGCGGCCGCCAGCAGATGACGGAGTCCCTCCTCTTCCAGGGGGAGGACGGGGTCTTTGAGGTCATGTGGACCTACCCGGAGGGGTATGAGGACCGGGGCCTCTTTGCCGCCGCGGCGGAGACCTTCCTCCCCGGCGGCGCGGCGGGCCGCCTCCCCTTCTCCCAGGAGGAGGACGGCGCCCCGGCGGCGGCGCTGACGGAACGGGAGCCGGCCGTGCCGGAGGAGCTGTGGCTGGTGCTGCCCGGGGGCGGCGCCTGGCGGGCGGCGGATCTCTTCGCCCCCTATCTCCAGGCCCTCTCCGGTGAGGCCGCCTTTACCGGGTGCAGCGTCCTGGCCACCCTCTCCGCCGGCCAGGGGCGGGAGCTGGTCCTTCTCTTCGGCCAGTTCCCCGTCCCCCTGGAGGAGGGGGAGGCGATCCCCACCGGGGCCTATGCCAGCGACAGCGGCCGGTGGATGAAGGACGTCCCCCTGTGGCTGGCGGTGGAGCACGACGGAGAGCGGATCCTCTCCCTCCGCGCCCTCTCCGCGCCCAGGGCGGTTCCCCCCTCCGCCCCGCTGCTCCGGTCCCTGCTGGACGTCCCCGCCGACCCCTTCTCCGCGCCCCCCGGCGGCTGGCGGGACGCGGAAACCGGCCGCGTCCGGGAGGCGGAGGACAGCCCCGCCCCGTAAGAAACAGCAAAGGCCCGCAGGCGCATCGCGCCTGCGGGCCTTTTCCCGTTCCCTTTCGTTATTTGAACCGGGTGACGCAGCTGCGGTTGATCTCCGGGAGGCTGTGGACGCCGCACATGGCCATGGTGTCCGCCAGCTCCGCCTTCAGCCGCCGGATGTAGAGGGCCGCCCCCTCCGCCCCGCCGCCGTAGAGGGCGGGGACAAAGGGCCGGCCGATGAGCACCCCGCGGGCCCCCAGGGCCAGGGCTTTGAACACGTCCATCCCCGTGCGGATGCCACCGTCCACCAGGACGGTGAGGTCCTTCCCCACCGCGTCGACGATGGTGGGCAGCACCTCCGCCGTGGCGGGGCACTGGTCCAGCACCCGGCCGCCGTGGTTGGAGACCACGATGGCCTTGGCCCCGGCGGCCGCGGCCTTCTCCGCCCCCCGGACGGTCATGATCCCCTTGAGGATGAAGGGCAGGTCCCCGCAGGCCGCCGCCACCTCCCGCAGCTCCTCCACCGTCTTGCTGCCGGCGGGGGGCGTCAGGTTCTGGAGGAAGGGCAGGCCCGCCGCGTCGATGTCCATGGCGATGGCGGCGGCGCCGGCGGCCTTGGCCATCTCCAGCTTGCGGAGGAGGGTGTCCCGGTCCCAGGGTTTGACGGTGGGGATCCCCGCGCCGCCGCTGCCCTGGATCGCGGCGCAGGCCCCCTCGAACACCCGGGGGTCTGTGCCGTCGCCGGTGAAGGCGGCGATGCCCTCCCCGGCGCAGGCGGGCACCAGGATGTTGTTGTAGGAGAGGTCGTCGTGCTTGTCGCCGTAGTGCAGCTTCAGCGCGCCAATGGGGGCGGCGAAAATCGGCGCGGAGAACTGCCGCCCCAGCAGCGCCGCCGACAGGTCCACCGGCTTGTTCTCACAGATGGTGTCCAGGTTCACCAGCACCTCCTGCCACTTCTGGTAGTTGCGGATGGCGCCGGTGCCAAGGCCCTTGGCCCCGGGGCCGGGCACGGTATTGCGGCAGGCCAGGCCGTTGCACACCGGGCAGGCCTTGCAGTGGGGGCCGACGCAGGTCCGGGCGGCGGCCAGCACTTCCTCGTAGGTCATGAATCGCTCCTCCTCATCTCATCAGTCTTCTGCCGACGGGCAGATCTCCGGTCTATACCGGATTTGACCACATTGTAGCGAAAATTTTCTCTTCCTGCAAGGGAGGACGGCACTTTTTCCTTCTCCCTGCGTCTATATGGATAGAACCCCTATTTTGAAAGGAGGAAGACGGATGAAACTCTTGCGGAAAACAGGGGCGGCCGCCCTGCTGCTGGCCCTGGTGCTGCTGCTTGCCGGCTGCAGCGCCGGAAGCTCGGACAACTCGGCCTTTGACACCGGCGGCAGCGGCTCCAACGGCGCCGGCGGCTGGTCCGACAGCGCCGCGCCGGAGGAGGAGGGCGTCTCCGACGACGGGGAGGCAACGCTCCAAGACGGGCCCAAGAAGATCTACACCGGCTACATCGAGGCGGAGACCACGGACTTCGCGGCCGCCCAGCAGTCCCTGGCGGACATGGTGGCGGAGGCGGAGGGGTACTTCTCCAACCGCAGCGTCTCCAACCACGGGGCCTACCGGTACGGGGACTATACCATCCGGGTGCCGGCGGCCCGGTTCCAGGGCTTCCTCTCCCAGGTGGGGGAGGGGCTCCATGTGACCTACCAGACCGACAGCGAGGAGGACGTGTCCGAGGCGTACTACGACATCGCGGGGCGCCTGGCCACCCAGCGCACCAAGCTGGAGCGGCTCCAGACCCTCCTCAGCCAGGCGGAGAGCATGGCGGACATCATCACCATTGAGGACGCCATCAGCGAGACGGAGTGGATGATCGAGGACCTGTCCGGCAGTCTCCAGAGCTACGACAACCGCATCGACTACGCCACGATGACCGTCTCCCTCCGGGAGGTCTACCGCCTCTCCGGCAGCGAGGAGCCGGTGACCACCCTGGGTGGGCGGCTGAAGGAGGCCTTTACCGGGGGCTTACGGAACGTGGGCAGCGTCCTGGAGGAGCTGGCGGTCTGGCTGGTGTACAACTGGGTGTGGCTGGCGCTGCTGGCGGCCATGGCGGCCGGCGCGGCGGCGCTGATCCGCCGGCGGAAAAAGCGGCGGCAGCCCCCCGGCGGCGGGAAGGAGGGGCAGTGAGATGCCGCGCCCCCGGCCCCCCAAAAAATGGCTGTGGCTGGGCGTCGTCCTCCTGGCGGCGGCAGCGGTCCCGCTCCTCCTCACCCACCGGGGACGGCGGCCCTTTCAAGACCTGGAGGCGGCGGACCTGGCCGCCGCCTCCGTTTCGCTCCTGCCGCCGGACGTGACGGTGACTCTGGACGGGGCGCAGCGGGCGGAGCTGGCCGGTCTGCTGCGGGAGGCAGTGGTCTACCAGCGGGACGACGCCTACGGCCAATACGCCGGGCAGGCGGTGATCTTCACGCTGGAGATGGCCGACGGCGCCGTCCGCACCGTCACGGCCTACAACCCCTTCCTGGTGCTGGACGGGGCGGGGTACCGGACGGCGTACGCGCCCTGTGAGGCCCTCAACGCCTTCGCCAACGGCCTTATAGGGCCCTAGTGCGCCGTTTTGGCGCGGCACTCCTCTTCTTTTACCCTACCCATTGACAAAAGCGGGAGGCAGGCAATTTGCCTGCCTCCCGCTTTTGTCCCTTCTACAGGGTGGAGAGGACATCCTCCACCCTGACGCAGTGGTTGGGAAAGCGGTCCAGAAGGGGCCGGTGGGCCGTGGCCATAAGATAGGCGGTGCCGGCGGTCTCCAGCAGGGGGACGTCGTTGTAGTTGTCGCCAAAGGCCGCGACCTCCCCCGGGGAGATCCCCAGGCAGCGGCACAGCTGCCGCAGCCCCGTCCCCTTGTCCGCCAGGGTGAAATCCAGCCACGGCTCCCCCGCCACCGCCACCCGGAACCGCTCCCGCCACCGGGGCGCCAGCAGCGGCTCCACGCCGGCCGCGCCGGTACGGCAGAAGGCCGACACCTTGACGATCTCCTCCGGCACCTCCTCCGGCGCGGAGAGCAGCGCCACCCGGTTGCCCACAAAATCCCGGACCTGGACCACCACGTCCTCCGCCTTGGGGCAGAGGTAGCTGGTGTTGACCCCGGAGATCAGCACCTCGCACTCAGGCCGGTCCAGGATCTCCCGGCACAGCGCCAGGGCCGCCTCCTGCCCCATGGCGGTCTTGCTCAGCACCGGCCCCGCCGCTCCCGGTCCAAAGACCACCGCCCCGTTTTCACAGATGTAGCAGAGCTCGTCCGCCACCGGGGCAAACAGCCGGCGCAGGCTGCTGTACTGCCGCCCGCTGGCCGGGCAGAAGCCGATCCCCTTCTCCGCCAGCCGGCGGATCTGGTAAAAAACCGCCGGGTCGATGGCGGTGCTGCCGTTTTGCAGGAGCGTCCCGTCGATGTCACAGGCAACCAAACGGATCATGGTTCTCCCCCCTCCAGGCGGCGTCCTCCGCCGGGCGGGCGGGGCGCGCGTTTTCTCCCCTAAGCGTAGCAGAAGAGCGGGCCCAATACAAGTGGGCGGATTGGAGAAACCCGGGGCGAACACCGGCGGTCCTTTTGTACGCTGTGCAAAAAAAGCGGCCCGCCGGCGGGCGGGGCGCGGCGGCAAAAGGCTATGCTCCCTGCATATTGTTCTGCCCCGGCGCAGTTGCTATAATTATAGGATAAGAAATTGCATGCGCCGTGGGGCACACCAGGATAACCGGCAAAAGAACGCGGCCCATATCGCAAAACAGCGGAAACGCCGGCGCGGGCAAAAAAGACAGGAGGAGCGGAAAATGGCCATCATCAAGTGCAAAATGTGCGGCGGGGACATCCAGCTGTCCCCGGACCAGAGCTTTGGGACCTGTGAGTACTGCGGGTCCACCATGACGCTGCCGAAGGTGGACGACGACCAGCGGGCCGCCGCCTTCAACCGGGGCAACCACTTCCGGCGGCTGGGGGAGTTTGACAAGGCGCTGGCGGTCTATGAGGGCATCGTCCGGGAAAACGAGAACGACGCCGAGGCCCACTGGTGCTGCGCCCTGTGCCGGTTCGGCATCGAGTATGTGAAGGACCCGGCCACCGGCGCCTACATCCCCACCTGCCACCGGGCCAGCTTTGACAGCTTTCTGGAGGACGTGGACTACAAGGCCGCCCTGGACCACGCCGACGCCGCGGCGCGGGAGCAGTACCGCCGAGAGGGGGAGCAGATCGCCCAGATCCAGCGGGGCATCCTCTCCATCTCCCAGCGGGAGCAGCCCTACGACGTCTTCCTCTGCTACAAGGAGACCGGGGAAAACGGCCAGCGCACCGTGGACTCCACCCTGGCCCAGGACATCTACTACCAGCTCACCGAGAAGGGCTACCGGGTGTTCTTCTCCCGGATCACCCTGGAGGACAAGGCCGGGCTGGAATATGAGCCCTATATCTTCGCCGCCCTCCACTCCGCCCGAGTCATGGTGGTGGTGGGGACAAGGCCGGAGCACTTCAACGCCGTGTGGGTGAAAAACGAGTGGAGCCGGTTCCTCGCCCTCATGAAAACAGACCGCAAGCGCCTGCTGATCCCCTGCTACCGGGATATGGACCCCTACGACCTGCCGGAGCAGCTGTCCGTCCTCCAGTCCTACGACATGAGCCGCATCGGTTTCCTCCAGGACCTGGTGCGGGGCATCTCCAAGGTGCTGGAGGGGGAGAAAAAGCCGGAGGTGAAGGAGACCGTCATCGTCCAGGGGGAGGGTGGGGCCAACACCGCCGCCCTCCTCAAGCGGGGGCAGATGGCCCTGGAGGACGGGGACTGGAACGGCGCCTCCACCTACTTCGACCGGGTGCTGGATATGGACGCGGAGTGCGCCGAGGCCTTCTTCGGCAAGGCCCTGGCCGCCCGGAAGTGCGCCAACGCCCAGGCCTGGGTGGACCAGCTGATCCACTTCGGCCAGGTGCAGACGGAGAAACGCACCGCCTGCGAGGAGGACATGGACCGGGTGGGCGCGGCCATGAAACAGTACTTCGTCCCGGAGTATTTGGACAAGGACGACATCCGCCAGGAGTTCACCCACTTCGACCGGCAGTACGACTCCGCCCTCGCCCACTGGCGGCGGCGGGAGGAGGTGGTCCGGCACTTCCTGGAGAGCGACAAGCTGGTGAGCCGGGCCGGCCGCTTTGCCAAGGGGGACTTCGCCAGGACCCTGCGGGGCTATGAGGACCAGGTCCTCGCGGGCATCCGCCAAAAGCAGGAGGAGGCCGCGGCCCAGGACGCCCAGAGCGCGGAGCGGGTGAAGGCGGACTATGCCGCCTTCCTTACCGCCACGGAGGAGAAGGCCCAGAAGATGCACGACAACGCGGCGAAACGCCGGGAGGAGGACTATGCCGCCGCCTGCGCCGCCATGGAGGCCGCGAGGGACTCCCGCGGCTATGCCGACGCGGCGGAGCTCTTCCGGCAGATCGGCCCCTTTGCCGACTGCCGGGAGCGCTCGGAGCAGTGCCTGGCCCGCGCTGAACAGCTGCGCCAGGAGGAGGAACGCCTGGCCCGGGAGGAGGCGGAGCGGAAGGCCGCCGCCCAAGCCAAGGAGAAGGCCCGCCGCAAGGCCAAGGCCAAAAAGACCGGCATCATCCTTCTGATCGCCGCCGCGGCGATTGCCGCGGTCTGCGCCGTGGTGACGCTGGTGGTGATCCCCAACATCCGCTACGGCGAGGCGGTGGAGCTGTGGGACAGCGGCGACGAGCTGGGGGCCATGGAGATCTTCTGTGAGATCCGCGGCACCAAGGACGCCCAGGACTACTGCGACGAGTTCTTCGCCCCCTATATCGAGATCCTGACGGCCGGGAAATGGGAGTCCTATGAAAAAGAGGTATCCTACTCTCCCGGGACCACTTACGAGTATTCTTATACCTTCAACGCGGACGGCACCTGCACCAAAATCTCTAACCGCCGGTGGGAATCGGGCGGGTATCCCCGCATCAGCAGCTCGGAATATGACTGCACCTACACCCTGGCGGTCCAGGACGGGGATGTGGTGGCCCTGGTCCACGAAACGGAACACGGTTCCGACTACACGGTGACCGTCTCCCACGGGCGGGACGGCGGCTACCACCTGGAGGAACCCTCTGACGACAGCTTTGACGGGACAAACTTCATCTTCAAGGCGCCGGAGGAGCTGACGGCAGCGTCCGGGGAGGAGGAAGAGCCTAACGGCAGCGACCTCTATCTGGCGGAATTGATGGAGTCCGACCATGCGCAGGACATTCTCTACGTTTGGAGAGAGCAGGGCTTTGAGGCGTACCGTGTGGAGGGAAACACCGTCCATTTCATGAAATATGTGACCAACACGGCCGATCTCAGCCTGGAGAAATTACAGGAAACCTTCAAAAATGAGATCGAGCCGTTGGCGGGGCTGGCAGCAGAACACTTGGCATACCTCTGTGAGCTCTACTATGAAGCCTATGCAGTCGAGCCGGACGGAGCGCTCACCTTCTCCATGGAGTACTATGTGGACGACGAGCTGGTCTACAACGTGACCATGGATTCGGATATGTGATTTCCGCCAGGCGGAAGGAAGGAGGAGCACCATGGCAAAATTTGTGATTGAATGCCCCAGCTGCGGGAAGTACGCCGAGGCCAGGACCGGCTTTTTCGCCCGGAAAAAGATCGACTGCGCCTGCGGCTACACCATCCACGTCCGCACCGACAAGCTGGCCGCCCGGAAGTGTCCCCACTGCGGCAACGAGGTGGTCTTTGACCAGTCCCAGGGGGAGAAGGCCCGCTGCCCGGTGTGCCACGAGCCCATCAACACCATGGCCGAGCAGACCAAGGTGGAGGAGTTCTCCTGCGCCCAGTGCGGCGTGCGGCTCCAGGCCAGCAAGAGCGCCAGTACCTACACCTGCCCGGTGTGCGACTTTGTCAACGACGTGCCGGAGCGGCTCATGGCCGAAAAGATCAAAAAGGACGGCCTTGCCAGCGTCATCAAGTACGAGGGGGACAACGAGACCCTGGTGTGGAAGCACCCTATCGAGGACTTCAACCTGGGGTCCCAGCTCATCGTCCACGAGAGCCAGGAGGCGGTCTTCTTCCGGGACGGCCAGGCCCTGGACCTCTTCGGCCCGGGCCGCTACACCCTGGAGACCCAGCAGCTGCCCCTGCTGGAGAAGGTCTATGAGCTGCCCACGGATACGGAGGGCACCTTCCACTCCGAGGTGTACTTCATCAACCTGGCCACCCAGATGGGCGTCAAGTGGGGCACCGACTCCAAGGTGCGCCTCTTTGACCCGGCCTCCGGATTACACATCGAGCTGGGGGCCAGCGGCGAGTTCAACCTCCGGGTCACCGATTCCCGCCGCCTTCTTTTGAAGGTGGTGGGCACCACCGGGGCCCTGGGGCAGGGGGACCTGCTGGGGGGCGGCAGCACCCGGGGCATCTTCCGGGCGCTGGTGATGACCCAGGTGAAGAGCTACCTGGCCCAGGTCATCAAGGAAAGCGGCATCAACGTCCTGGAGATCGACGCGCGGCTGATGGACCTCTCCACGGCCCTTAGGGACAAGATCAACGAGGGGCTCAGGGACTACGGCGTCACCATGCCGGAGTTCTTTGTCAGCCGCATCGTCACCCCCGACGACGACCCCAACTTCAAGCGGATGAAGGAGCAGTACGCCGAGCAGTACCTGCTGGTCCGGCAGGAGCAGATCAGGAAAAGCGAGGCGGAGGCCGCCCGGGAGCGGAAGGCCGTGGAGGCCCAGACGGCGGCCCAGATGAAGATCATCGGCGCCCAGGGGGAGGCGGAGGCCCTGAAGATCCAGCGGGCCGCCGAGGCGGAGGCCTACCGGATGCAGGCGGCGGCGGAGGCCGAGGAGATGCGGATGAAGGGCTACACCTACCAGCAGGAGACCGCCCGGCAGGTGGGCCTGGAGGCCATGAAAAACGGCATCGGCGGCGGCGAGGGCGGGGCCCTCGGCGACATCGCCGGCCTGGGGGTGACCCTGGGGGCCATGGGCGGGGTCATCGGCATGACCAGGGAGGCCCTGGGGGACATCACCGGCTCCAGCGCCCAGCTGGGCCAGAGCATCGGCGGCATGGTGTCCGCCCCCGCCGCCGGCTGGGACTGCGCCTGCGGGGCAAAGAGTATTACCAGCAATTTCTGCCCCAGCTGCGGGGCAAAGCGGCCGGCCCCGCCCGCCCCGGCGGACGCCTGGGACTGCGCCTGTGGCGAGAAGGGGCTCACCGGGAAATTCTGTCCCCAGTGCGGGGCAAAACGCCCGGAGCCCAAGGCCCCGGACACCTGGGACTGCCCCGCCTGCGGCGAGAAGGGACTTACGGGGAAATTCTGCCCCCAGTGCGGGGCAAGGCGGCCCGAGCCCAAGGCCCCGGACACCTGGGACTGCCCCGCCTGCGGCGAGAAGGGCATCACCGGGAAATTCTGCCCGGAATGCGGAAAAAAGAGAGGTGAATGAGGATGGCGGCATTGACCTGTGAGATCTGCGGCGGCAAGCTGGTGGGAAAGCCGGGGGGCGTGTTCGAATGCGACTCCTGCGGCATGGAGTACTCCACCGAGTGGGCCAGGGCCAAGATCCAGGAGATCCGGGGCACCGTCCAGGTGGAGGGCACCGTGGAGGTCACCGGCACCGTCAAAGTAGAGGGCGGAGCCAATAAGGAGAGCCTTCTGAAACGGGGATACCTGATGCTGGAGGACGGCGACTGGAAGGGCGCGGACGCCTGCTTTGACCAGGTGCTGGAGATTGCTCCCGAGAATGCGGAAGCATATTTGGGCAAGTCCTGCAGCAACCTAAAATTCCATCGGCTTGCGGAAATACAAGCCGCTGTGAAACAGGGCTGGAGCCCGCGCTTTTCATGGTGGGAGCGTGACAGCGATCTGCAGCGGGCGATTCAGTTTGCCACCCCGGAGCTCGTTGAACGTATCGAGGCCATAAAAGCGGAGATAAACTCCGCATATACAAGTCACATCACTCGGCTTGCGGAAATCCGGAGAAAAAATGCGTCTGCGCGGAAATTGATCTCCTTTGCAGCTGACAGCACGGGAAAAAGCTATATTGCCGGGGTAAAAACCGACGGTTCCGTCCTTTATGAGGAGTTTTACCACTGGGAGCCCTCCTATAAGCCGGAAAGCCCCCGCCAGGAGCTCTCCGCCTGGCGGGACGTGACCGCTCTTCTCGGCCAGCTGCGCGGTCTGAAAGCGGATCATACGGTCGTGGAGATCGGCAGCCCCTCCCCGGACGATTGGACGGATGTGGCCGACATGTGGGACGACGGGAATCGGGTTATCCTTTTGAAAACAGACGGCACGGTCGTCGCAAGCGGGGAAAATGAGCACGGCGAGAACGATGTTTCCGATTGGAGCGGGATCACCGCCATAGCGGCCGGCGATGGCCACACAGTGGGCCTCAAGGCGGACGGAACCGTGGTTGCCGTCGGCGCCAATGAGAAAAGGCAGTGCGAGGTGTCCGGATGGACGGATATTGTGGCGATTGACGCCTCTGACAACTGCACAGCGGGGCTGAAAGCGGACGGAACCGTTGTCACAACCATTCTCCCCTTTGACGAGAAGAACAGCGATACTGTCGCGGTCGCTTTCCCCAACGCACACTCCCTCGACCTGGTCTGCCTGAAGGCGGATGGCTCCGTTGTGACGACATCGGATTCCCTTGCACCGGCTCTCTCCAAATGGAGCCATATCGCGGCAGTCCAATGCCGGGACGACGTGTGCGTCGGCCTCACATCCGACGGCAGGGTATTGGCCTCCTCCCCCGAATTGCAAGATCTCGTGAAAAACTGGAAATTGTTCGGCAGTCTGGACACATTGGAACAGGAGCGGGAAAACGCATGGCGGCAGATCCGCAAGGCCGACGCCGAGAGGGCCCGCCGCCGGGAGGAGGAGCGGGCCAAGCGGCAAGCCCAGCAGGAGGCGGAGCTTGCCCAGCGCCGGGCCGCCCTAACGGCGGAGCGGGACGCTTTACAAGCCGAGCTGGCCGGCCTGAGGGGCCTCTTCACCGGCGGGCGCCGGCGGGAGATCGAGGCGCGGCTGGCGGCCATCGGAAAAGAACTGGAGGGATAAGGATGAAAAAGAATGTGACGCGCTGGTGGATCGTGCTGGGCATCGTGGTGGTGGTGTACAACGTCCTGGCCTTCGCCCTGCCCTTCCCTAAAACGGCGGCTTTTGCGGTGAGCTATCTCTTCTCCATGGTGGCGATTCTGGCCCAGATCTATGTGATCCGCGCCGCCTTCTGCCAGGGCGAGGGGGTCAAGAGCAAGTTTTACGGCTTTCCCATCGCCCGGATCGGTCTGATCTACCTGGCCGCCCAGGTGGTTTTGGGCTTTTTGTTCATGGCCCTGGGCCTTCTCTTCCCCATCCCCCTGTGGCTGCCCCTGGCGCTGTATGTGGTGCTGCTGGGCGCGGCGGCGGTGGGCCTTGTGGCCGCCGACGCGGCCCGGGAGGAGGTGGTCCGGCAGGAGGTCCGCGCTGTGAAGGACGTCTCCCTTATGCGCGGCCTGCAGGCCGCGGTAAGCGCCCTGGCGGGGCGCTGCGAGGACCCGGCGCTGCGGCGGGGGGTGCAGGACCTGGCGGAGAACCTGCGGTTCAGCGACCCGGTCAGCAGCGAGGCCCTGGCATCCGCGGAGGCGGCGCTGTCGGCCTGCGTCGCCCGTCTGCAGCAGGCGGTGGAGGACCGGCGGCAGGAGGAGGCCCTGGCCCTGTGCCGGGAGGCGGACCGCCTTCTGGCTGACCGCAACCAGCTGTGCAAGCTGAGCAAGGCCCGGTAGGGGGAGCCTGGCTGGACAAAAAAACACCGGGGGGCAGACGGCGTATACCGTCTGCCCCGGTCGGAAGGATCCCCCAAGTGGTTTTACTGCTGGCAGAGATCGGGCGACTCTTCTTGTATCGCCTTTAGAATTTTTTCGGGTGTAAAGGGCAGCTGGCGCATGTGGATTCCGGCGGCATTGAACAGAGCGTTGGCAATTGCCGGCGCCACGGTATGTACGGACGCCTCGCCGATGGACTTAGCCCCGTAAGGCCCCGAGGGCTCCTCGCTTTCGGCGAAGGAAACCTCGATACAGTCTGCCGGGAGGTCCTCCCGGCACGGGATCTTATATTGCATGAAAGAATCCGTCTGTAGTTTGCCGTTTTCGCCATAGTGGACCTCTTCAAAGAGGGCCAGCCCAATGCCCATTAAAATTCCGCCCTCCGCCTGCACGCGGGCCAGGGTGGGGTTGATGACCCTGCCGCAGTCAGCCACGCTTACAAATTTTAACAATTCCACTTTCCCGGTACGCAAATCCAGGTCAATTTCCGCGAAACCGGACATAAAGGTAAGGGGCGCAAGGCCGCTGACAAATGTTGCCGAGGTGATAATCTGTTCTGTTCCGCCATGTTCCGCCTTTGTTCCTATCTGTTCAATGGTCACAAATTTTTCCGGATCATTGCGGATAAAGACACGGCCGCCATCAAACTCGACATCCTCCGCTGGGCATGCCAGCATTGTAGCGCCAAGCTGGCAGATCATCGGCCGCAATTTTTTTGCCGCAGAGAGGACGGCGTTCCCGGCAACGTAGGTTGTGGACGAGGCAAAGGCGCCGGAATCATACGTCCCGTAATCCGTATCCCCGCTGCGGATACAAATCCGCTCCGGGACAGTAGACAGGGCCTCTGCCGCGATTTGGGTCAACACAGTATCTGAGCCAGTGCCAAGATCCGCGGCGCCAGTAAGCAGGAGATAACTGCCATCCGGTTCCAGCCGCAGCGTTACTGTGGCCTTATCCGCAACCGGGATGCTGGTGCGATGGGTTGTAAGGGCAACGCCAACCGCGCGGACATGGTCTTGCGAAACGCGGACCCTGGGGTACTTTTGATCCCAGCCAATCTGCTGCCGCCCCATTTCCATACAGCGGGCCAAGGCGCAGCTTTTGATCTCGCTGTGCAGGATACCGCCCACATCTCCCAGGCGCGCCATATTTTTTATCCGGATCGTATAAGGGTCCATCTTCAATCTTTCGGCAAGCTCGCTTATGGCGGCTTCTAGGGCAAAGCCGCCCTGGGTCGCCCCATAGCCGCGCAAGGCGGCGCCCGAGACCCTGTTTGTATAGATGGTGCGCCCACGGTACCAAATGGCGTTGGCCCGGTTATAGCTTGGCAGGATGTTATTGGCAACCACCATGGTTACAGGGGGGCCTTCTTCGCCATAGGCGCCTGTGTTGCTGACATTGTCAATTTTAATCGCTTTGAGGACGCCATCCCGGCTGGCGCCTAGGGTTACGCGCATCTTCATGGCGTGCCGCGTAGTCGTGGTAGAAAAGTTCTCCTTCCTGTCCAGCACCAAAATGGCGGGGCGCCCGGTTTTTAGCGTTACCAGGCCGGCAAGCGGATCTGTAATCGTTACCTTTTTCCCGCCGAAGCCGCCGCCCACCCGCATTTTAATCACCCGGACTTTGCTGATGGGCAGGCCCAGGCTCCGGGCAACTTGGCGCCGCATGTGGTAAGGTGCCTGCGTGGTTGCAACGACTGTAAGCCGTCCATCGGGCGCGAGATATGTATAGCTGCGCAGCGTCTCCATCATGGCATGCGCCTGGGCCTGTGTCTCGTAGACGGCAGTGTGTACGACATCAGAGGCAGCCAGTTCCGCATCTACATCCCCGATATCCACCTGGAAGCAGGAAATTTGGTTATGCGCCGGATCATAGCCCGGGGCTAGAACCGGGACATAGAGGTCCTCTACCGCGTGGATCAGCGTTTCCCCGGTCATGCTCTTTTCGGGGTCAAGGACGGCGGGAAGCATTTCATACTCCACGCGAATCATTTTAAGTGCCTTTTGGGCCGCTTCCGGCGTCTCGGCGGCAACCAGCGCGACCTCATCCCCCACATACCGCACAACTTGATCCAGGATCTTTCGATCAAAGGGGGCGTTTTCTGGATAAGAACAGCCGTTGCCGCTATAGCGGATATCTGGGGCGTCTTTGTAAGTAAGGACAGCTACTACGCCAGGGACCCGTTCCGCCTTTTCCGTATGGATAGCGCGGATCTTGGCATGCGCATGGGGACTTCGCAAAACTTTGATAAAAAGGGTTCCCGGCAGCTTTGGGAAATCGTCTACATACACAGGAGCGCCCAAAGAAAGTGCCCTCGCGTCGATCTTGGGGAGCTTTAAGCCAATATTACGCATCGTTACACCTCATTCGTCTCTATCAGAGTCCGCTGGCACAGTACGGCACACAACTGCCGCCGGTACTGCGCGCTGGCCCGCATGTTGCTCCCAAAGCACAACTCCTCCGCAGCGGTCCGGGCAGCGAGGGAAACCGCCGCTGGATCCCTTGCAAGCTGTTCCATCGCCCCATAGGCAAGAGCCGCGCACATCGGGCGAGCCCCTACCGCTATGCGGTACCCAGTTTCTGTGCGGACGGATGCCACATTGAGCAGGGAGAAGTCCCCCTTGGAATTTCGGAAATTGGAAAATGCGCCGGCCGCGTTGCCGGCGGGCAAGATGATTTCGACCAACAGGTCCCGTGTGCGGGGCTGCTTTAGAAACGCTTCCAGGGTAAGCTCCCCTTGCGCAAACAGCCGGACGCGGGCATTGCAGGCCAGCAGCGGCGTAATGACATCGGAAAACCCATATTTTGAAAAAACGCTGGCACCAACTGTGGCCAGGTTGCGGAACTGCGTACCAATAATTTCACCGACAGAACGGCTGATGATGCCGCCGCAATAGCGTCTTAGGAGGGGCGAGGTCTCCAGAGTGCGCAGGGAGCACATTGCGCCAAGGCGCAGTGTACCGTCGGACTCCTCACGGATGTAGTCTAGACCGCAGCCAGACAGGTCAATGGCAAGGGGGATATCGGCGGAGGTCATCCGAAGGAAGAGGTTGCCGGCGATGAGGCGGCTGCGCTTATTCTTTTGCAGCAGATTGGCGCATTCCTCAATACTTTTGGGGATAACGTATTCTTTCACCCGGTACATAGAGGGTCCTCCTTTTAGGTCTTAGGCTCATGGCGGAAGAGGGATCGGATTGCCCTAAGCTGCGAGTGATAACCGGTGCAGCGGCAGAGGTTCCCATTCAGATAGTGGACAATCTCCTCATCGGTGGGGGAGACCAGCTCCCGCTTCATCGCGAGAATGCCCATAATCAGACCCGGCGCGCAATATCCGCACTGGTCCGCCCCCTCCGCGGCAAGCGCGTCCGCTACAGCGGCAGCCTCCTCCCCCATCCCTTCCACCGTGGTAACACGGCGCCCGTCCGCCCGGGCCGTTGGAACCGAGCAGGAGAGCACCGGCTTTTCATCGAGCCAAACGGTACAGATGCCGCAGTTCGCACTTTCGCAGCCGGAGCGGACGCTGTGGATCCCCGCGTTTCGCAGGGTCTCCAGCAAAGGCGTCTCCGGAGCCGCCTCACAGCAGGTCGGCTTCCCATTGATGATGATCGTAAATTGCATAAGATATCTGTCCTTTCAAAATCATAGAAGAGATGGCTTGACAAAGCGGAGAAAACCTTTTACCATATCAAATGCGCCCCTTGTTTCTCCCAAAAGGCTCCGACCAGAACGATCATAGGAGATGGTAACATTACTGACCGAGAGATTGTAGAATCATATATCCCTATTGCAAAATTTATTGCGGCGGTATCCGGTCCCCGTTGTGAAGTGGTTGTCCATTATCTTGCAGATACTGACCAGTCCATTATCGCCATCGAGAACGGATATGTGACCGGACGGAAGGTAGGGGATACGCTGATTGATCTGGATCTGCACAGCGTCTTCGCGCCAGAACACATGAGCCTGCCGTTCATCGCAAACTATGTGGGCAAGAGCACCGTAGGGGACAAGATATTCCGTCTATCCACCTTTTACATCAAGAACCCCAAGGGGGATGTCGTTGGTCTGCTGAATACAAACGTAGATATCTCTGATTTTATCGCGATGCAGAGCACGATTTCTAAAGAGTTATTTGTAAACGAAAATGCAAAGCTACCAGACGGAATGCTGCAGCCCCAGGCCCTGGTGGTCTCAACCAAGTCCATGATTGAATCCACCCTCGCAGAGGCCATGAGCCGGTATGGTTTTCCAGACGCCGCCGCCTTGGAGCGGGAGGACAAATTGAGGCTGATTTCATATCTGTGTGATCACAATATCTTTGTGCTAAAAGGGGCGGTTGGGATCGTTGCGGATAAACTGGGCATTTCTGAGCCGACCACATACCGCTACCTGCAAAAACTGAAAGCGGAAAGGGCCAAAAGCGGAAAGGAATAAAATGCGGAGTCTGCATGCCGGTGTGTAGGCTCCGCTTTTTTACACAGGCCGGCCGGCTTTGCAAAGAATGGGCGCTATTTTCAAAATAGCACCCATTCTTTGCGCGTTTCATGCTCAGCTCTCAGAGGAGATGGTAAAGATTTCGTCGGTTTCTTTCTTCCGGTCTAACAGCTTGGAGAGGATGATATACAGCAGGAACCCAGCGATCATGCCAGCGATACTGGACGGGATGGGCACCGCCGCCTGGTTGGCTACCACAATGCGGCACACGATGAAGCCGAGAACCCAGGCGAGGAAGGCCGAGACGCGGAAACCAGAGGGCATGCGATAGGACGTGGCGCGGGAGGAGTTCAAGACCCAGAAATGGGCGATCAGAATGCCGGCAAAGGGGGTCGTGAAGGCGCCGAGATAGCCCAGCCACTGGCTGAAGTTACTGGCGAAGCCAAAGGTGGAGGCGATAACGGCGATGCAGACGCAGATGATGGTCCAGCCCCATTTGGGGATCTTGATCCCCACCAGGGCGCTGGCGTTGGTATAGGCCAGGGAGGAGGAATAGACGTTGTTATCGGTGGTGGTCCACAGGGCCAGCAAAAGCACCAGCAAACCGGGGATCAACAGGCCCAAGGCATTGAAAATGCCGGTAAAGTCCGTTGCGTCCGTGGCAATCGACATGATAACAGCGCTGCCCTCAAATACGGAGGTCCCTACAATAAAGCCGAAAATCACACTTCCTACAATATGGCTCGGCTTCTTAGCGTAACGGGAAATATCGGCAGACAGGCAGGCCCCGTTGGCCCAAGTGGAAATCACGCTGGAGATACCGGCGGCCATGGTCAGCTCGCCGGCGGGCTGGATGTCAAAAACCGCTCCCAGGCCGCCTTCAACGATGCCGTTGCAGGAGATAAGGCTGATTAAGAGCAGGAGCAGCAGGGATGGGACGGCGACATAGCTGATGATCGTCAATCCCTTATATCCGAAAATGGCGCTGGAGGTGATGCATACAGCAAAAATCACGATTGCCAAAAAACTGGGAAAGCCTGGGAGCAGGGCAGCGATGGAGGTGCCGAAGCTATCCATCAAGACGCCAATAAGGCACATTCCCAATGTTCCCAGGACAACCGATGAGATGATAGAACCCTTCTTCCCAAAGACAATGCGGCCCAAGTGAGCGGTGGTTAAACCTGTGCGCTGGCCGATGATTCCAAGAAGAACGGCGATTACGACCAGGACGCTGTTGCCGATGAGGACAGCAGCAATCCCATTGGCTGCAGTTAAGCCAGCCCCCAGCGTGCCGCCGGTTAAAAACGCGCTGATGCTGACCGCAAAACCAAACCAGACGGCGGCATTACTGGTAAAGCTCTTTCTTTGATTAACAGGGACAGCTGATGTGGAATAGTCGCTGACCAGGCCTTGGGAAATACTGTTGCTATTACTGTTGTTCGCCATGGTTTCTCTCCTTTCTCACTTTGGATATTGCTGTTTGCGGCATGTACAGGTTCCGCGCCGATTCAATAAAAAATAGTTACATACCGCAGGGAAACAGTATCATACGAATAAATAAATGTCAATACACTTTCGTCAGTAAAATTAAAAATCATGAGAATAACTCTTCTTTTATGGTCAATATAGCCAAATATGGGGGAGAAAAATCGGCTTGACAAACGATATGTCGGCGTTTATGATAATTATGTATAATAATTTTTTATTATTATATGAGAGGAACCTGCCCATTGTCCCGTTGCAGAACCCACACACCCCGCATGACCGTAATAAAAAAGGAGGAACCAGATGAAAAGTGAGCAAACTGTAAAATTTGGCCTTGGGATTTCCACTGGAGCCGAGGGGCTCATGTATCCGATTCCGTACGCGAATGTCCGCGATATTGTAGATATCTCTGTATTCGCAGAAAAGATGGGGTTCGATTCCGTCTGGGGCAACGATCATATCACCACGCAAAAGTATGTGTTTGATGAATTCAAGGCGCAGCCGCGCTATTATGCGCCCCTTCTCGTGCTGGCCGCCATCGCGGAGCACACGACCACGCTGAAAGTTGCCACAGGCCTCCTGGTTGTTCCCTTCCGGAACCCCGCCGTAGTAGCCAAAGAGCTGGTAACATTGGACCACCTCTCCAACGGCCGGCTGTTGGTGGGAGCCGGCTTGGGCGCCTACCGCGAGGAGTTTGAGGCGGAGTTCGGCGAGAAGGCAAAAGAGATGGTCCGCGGAAAACTCTTTGATGAGAGCATCGCGATTATCCACCGCATTTTTACAGAGGAGAGCGTCAGTGCCAGCGGCGAATATTTTGATGTCCAAAATATCCGCTCTTTCCCCAAACCGCTGCAGTCCCCCTTCCCCTTCTACTTTGGCGGCAACTCCGACAAGGGGCTCAGCCGCACCGTCCAATACGGCCGTGGCTGGCTCCCCTTCGATCTGACGGTGGAGGAAATCGCCGCCGGGGTTTCCAAATTGCGCGAAAAGTGCGCCGCAGCCGGCCGGGCCTATGACATTGACGTTGCGCCGCAGTTTTGTATCTCCATCGGCCGGACCCACGAGGAAGCCTGCAAAAAATTTGAGCGCTCCCAGATCTACAAGCACACCATCTCGCTGGAACAGTCCACCTTAAAAGGGAAAAAAGCCTCCGATTATACGGAGCGGAACCTTGTCGGCTCCCCCGAGGAAATTATCGAGCGAATAGAGGCTTACCGCGAAGCAGGGGTCACCACATTTTCCGCCCTGCTGTTCGCCAATAACACCTTGGAAGAAACCCGGGAGGATATGCAGTTCTTCTCCGAAACCGTCATTTCTCGTTACAGAGCGTAAGGGGGCGTTTGCTATGCAGGATTTTCGTATCGGGCGTCTGTGCGAAGCGGCGAGGCGGCAGGGTGTCGATTGCCTGGTGGCGTCTTCTGTAGAAAATATCTCTTACTTAACCGGCGGATACACCAGCGTGGGGCAGACCGTTTCTGCCTCTACGCAGAATTATGCCGTCTTATCCGTGGAACAAAAGGCCGTCTCTTATGTGGCCTCGGTGGCAGACGTACCTAATATTTTGGAATTCGCCGGTTTAGGCGTCAGCATCTATTGCTACGGCCCGTTCCACTTTGCGTTTACAGCAGATGGAGACACTTTCGTCCAGGCCGCCGAGCGGATTTGCGCCAATCGTTACGCGACGGCCGAGGAGGCGCTTGTCGCGGCGGTACAGGCCGCCGGCAATTCTCCCGCCTTTGATGAGACCCATATCCACTTCTCCCTCGCCGGCACGATTGCTGAAAAGCTTGGCGTCGCCGGGCTTACCGCGGCTTCCGCCATCTTCCGGGAGGCGCGCCGGGTCAAGCACCCCGAAGAGATCCAGCGTTTACATGAGAGCGCGCAGATCGCGGAGGCGGCTTTACTGGAGTCGTTAGAAAACGCCCGTCCCGGGATTTCGGAGGAGGAACTGCAGCTGCGCTACCAGCAGGCCGTCATCCGCCGCGGCGCTATCCCTTACTTTTTTGTCGCCACCGCAGCCCGCCGCGCCGCTTATGTCGATGCCCACAACACCGGCCTTGTCATTCAAAAAGGAGACATGATCCGCTTTGATTTTGGTTGTATCTGGCGGGGGTTCTATTCCGACTTGGCGCGCACAGCCGTCATGGGGCAAGCCAGTCCCGAAATTGCAAAAGCTTACGGCGCCGTGGCCGCGGGTGCAAAGGCGATGCTTGATGCGCTGCGTCCCGGCATCGCCGCAGAAAAGCTGTTCGAAACGGCGGTACGGGCCGTCCGGAACAACGGCCTTCCCGATTACGCCAGGAGCCACTGCGGCCACGGCATTGGGTTGGAGGGATATGACGTACCCTCCCTCGCCGCCGGCGTAACGATGGAGATCGAGGAAAACATGGTGCTTTGCGTGGAGACCCCATACTACCGCATCGGGTGGGGCGGCGTACAAATTGAGCACACGGTCGCTGTCACAAAGGATGGCTTTGCCTTCATGGACAGCGGAGATTCCTCTCTCATCGTCATCCCCTGTTAAGCTTGGCCACTAAGGAAGGAGCTGTCGTTATGAAAATTGCAATTATTGGCGGAACCGGCAATATGGGATACGGGCTGGGCCTGCGCCTGGCCAAAGCAAATCACGAGATCGTGATTGGATCCCGCACCGCCGAACGGGCGGAAGAGGCGGCAAAGGCCGCCCGTGCACTGGTCGGCACTAGTCAGATTACCGGGGCGGAAAATGCGTCGGCGGCCCAGGAGGCGGAGCTTGTCATCCTTTCCGTTCCAACCGCCGGCCACCGGGAGATGGTACAAAGTCTTCGTGATATCCTCTCCCATAAATGCGTACTGGATATTACCGTACCGCTGGCGTTCAAGCCGCTTCGTTATGCGCCCCCCCTAGAGGGCTCTAACGCCCAGGAGACGGCAGCCATCCTCGGAGAGGGGTGCCGTGTTGCCGCCGGCTTCCATACCATTTCCGCCACGCTGCTCACAGATCTTGAGGCACCCCTTGAAGCAGACGCCCTGTTGGTTGGAAATGACGCAGCGTTAAAAGAGCAGCTCCTCACTTTGGGGCGGGAGATTGGGATTACCGTTTACGACGCCGGCACATTGACGCTGGCCTGTGCCTTGGAGAGCCAGACGCCCATGCTCATCGGGATGAATAAGCGTTACGGAAGCAAGCACATTGGATTTAAAATGGTTGGCTTTTGACGGACCGCTCTCTCCCTAAGTCCCGCATCGCGCGTCTGACAGGGCGGAGCCTCTTTCTCTGTGGCAATCCCAGGATACAGGCAAAAATTGCACGGCAGCAGACGTGAAACGCAACATGAAGCCGGATGTGTTTCTATGTATACTCGAAAAGTCGAGAGCAAGAAAGGAGCATCTATGAAAAATCCATACGGATTGAGTTTCGGTATCTTTGGCGGGCACTCGCTGGAAGACACCATCCAGATGGTACAACGTGCCGAGTCCGCTGGACTGTCAGCTTGCTGGATTTTTGAAGACTACTTTTATGGCGGCGCGTTTTCAACGGCTACCGCCTGCGCCATGAGCACAAAAACGATTCAGATCGCAATCGGCGTCATCAACCCTTTTACCCGCCACCCAGCCCTTTCCGCCATGGAGGCGGCTTCTCTCGACGCGCTCTCGCATGGCAGATTGATCCTTGGAATGGGGGGCAGCAACAAGGGTTGGATTCAAGACAAGGCGGGGATTCCGTTCGAAAGGCCAATCCAAGCCGCTATCGAGGCTGCCGATATTATCCGGCAGCTTGTCAATACCCGGCACGTCCACTACAACGGTGAAATCTTTAAAACCGGCGAGATCGCCCTTGAATTTGAGACATACCGCTCGAATATGCCGGTATATCTTGGCGTAAAAGGCGCCAAAGCGCTTTTCCGGGCGGGTCAGACCGCCGATGGCGTCGTATTATCCTCCTGCACCTCCCTTCCCTATATCAAATTCGCGCGGGAACATATTGCGGCGGGAGCGCAGTCGGCGGGACGGAATCCAGACGAGTTGAAAATTGCCGCCTATTTCCCGACAGCTGTCAACGACAACGAAAAGGAGGCGCGGGACTTGGTTCGCCCGTATCTCGCGAAATTTATCGGGATCCATGGCTATCACCCGATTCTGTTCGAGGCCGGGCTGAGCGAGGAGATCATCCGCCCCTTTAAGGAAGCCCTGGCGAAAGGCGCCAGCGCCAGCGTAATCCCCCTTGTCACAGACGATATTGTTGACCGCCTTGCCATTGCGGGCAACGCCGCCTATTGCCGGGACAAACTGGCCGCAATTAACGCCGCGGGGGTTTCGATGCCGATCGCCTTTGAGCTCCCTGGACAAATGCCCTTAGAACTGGTGGATACGCTGGAGAACAAAATTCTTAATTGATGATTTTCTGGAGGGCCTATGAATTATATCAACAGTATCACAGAGGCAATTGGAAATACGCCGCTGCTTAAGCTGAATAAAATCGGGAAAGACGCCGGGGCAAATATCTTTGTCAAGCTGGAACACCTAAACCCCAGCGGCAGCTATAAAGACCGTATGGCCCTTGCCATGGTGGACGCCGCCCTGGAGGGGCGCACATGGAATGGCCGGACCTTGCCGGCTGACGGGGTTGTCGTAGAGGCCTCCGCCGGAAATACCGCCCCGGCTCTGGCCTTGGTATGCGCCGCAAAAGGTCTCAAGGCTCGGCTGGTCTTGTACCGCTACCAGTTTGAGGGAGAGACCAATTCCCGTATGCAGATTACCCAGGCTTTTGGCCCGGAGGTAACCGTCTCCAGTGAGCCCGGCGACTATTTGACGCCGGAGGAAGTGGAGGAGTTTTCCAAGGAGGAACCCGATATCCCCCATGTAATCGCCGCCAAGATGGACTGCCAAAAAATGGAAGATGAGGATGCAAAAACCGTCTGGGTGGATCAGATCTACAATATGGAAAACCTTGAAGGGCAGAAGGCCATGGCAAAAGAGATCTACAACCAGCTTGACGGCAAAATCGACGCCATAGGCTGCTCCGTTGCCGCTGGCGGTACGCTGTATGGCCTGTGTGCCGGTCTGGCCGAACTTGGCGTCCATCCGGAATTGACCTTTGGCGTGGTCCCCAGCGGAAGCGAATGCTATTTGAGCCTGCCCAAAAAGGAGTGCAATTACGGGGAGTACAAAGTTTCTGAGGCGCGCCATAAGGTCGCGGCGGCCATGGGGCTTAAAAAGTGGGTCACAGAGGAGTCCATTATCCACAAGATGGTAGAGGCGGGGTACCCAGACAAATGCTTTTTGGTTACGGACGAGGAGGCCCGGGAGATGGCAAACCGTCTGTGCCAGGAGGAAGGGATTTTCTGCGGGATGTCCTCCGGCGCGAATGTGTTGATTGCCCTTGAGATCGCAAAACGGCTTGGCCCGGGAAAAAACGTAGTAACAACCATTGTTGACCGTCGGGACCGCTATCTCAGCGAAAGCCCCCATGAGAAATATGTAGTATAACGGGCAAGAAATGAGGAGGAATATGAACAGCGAAGCAAAGATGAACAAAAACCGTCTGTTTCAGATGGTGTTGATTGCTGAAATGGGAGCTATTTCGGTTATTCTCGCTAAGTTTACCCGATTCCCCATTTTTCCTTCCGCGCCATTTTTGAAAATGGATTTGGGGGAACTCCCACTGCTTTTGTGCGTAATACTCCTCCCGGGCTGGCGCGGTCTGGTCGCGCTGCTGGTTAAGGAGTTCCTGTCTTTTCTCCTTTTTGGAACCAATCTTTTCGGTCTAACAGCCGACTTCCTGGCCTGCGGCGCCTTTCTCGCTGGATTTCTTTTGCTTTACCAGAAAAAGCCCGCGCCATCGCTGCGGCGCTTTTCCCTCTCGGTGGGGCTGGCATCCATTTTCCGGATGTTGTTTTCTATCCCTCTAAATCTGGTCATTTTACAGTTGCAATACGGCTCCACAATTGAGACGATATGGCTGCAAATGCCGTATATTGTCCCATTCAACGGACTTAAGTGCCTGCTTGACGGGGTGTGTATCGCCCTCATGTGGAAACAGCTGCAAAATATATGGCATGGCCGTATAAGAGGGGTGCTCCAGCCGTAACATTCGCTCCACAGCAGCCCTTAGGCGGGGTCTGACGCGCATTTGTCCGCTTCCTCCTTCCAAATCCAGCATTAGTGCGCTTTTTAACAATTCAATAAACCGAACAAAGCAATATCAGCGATATAGGACGCCTATAGAGCTGATATTGCTTCATCCAAACGGTTTTCTCTTTTACGGCAGGGCCAGAGAGGGCCACTGCGCGTTAAACGGCTGGCCCCACGATCTATTTGCACACGATAATTTTGTTTGCTGTACTCCTTTCCATGGCCGTCAGCCGAATAGGCAAATATTTTAAACGCCCGCTTCAGCAGCATGGAGGTACCACTTATGGAGCTATACCCTATTGATCATATCCCCGAAATTGATACCAACAGCAATCTTCCCGCCCTAATCTACCAAGGGGTAACAAAAATGGGAAAAGCGCTGGCAGCGGGAGATATTCTCGTCATCACCTCGAAAGTTGTTGCAAAATGGAAGGGGTGTGTCCGCCGCCTGGAGGATATCCAGCCCGGGCCGGCCGCCCAGCGCATCAGCCAAATTTTGGGCCGCCCCCCCGCGTACTGCCAAATGGTACTCGATGTCAGCAGTGAAATTGTGCGTCTTGCACCGGGGGTCATGATTACACGGACCCATCATGGCTTTGTCATGGCCAATGGCGGAATTGATGGTTCCAACACGGCACATTCCGGCGAATACATCTATTTGCCGGAAAATTTAGACGAGTTGGCGCAAGAAATTCGGGATTCGCTGATGGCGGCCGGCGCTCCAGAGATTGCGATCGTACTCAGCGATACTTTTGGCCGCCCCTGGCGCAATGGGCAGGTGGATTTAGCTGTCGGCTGCGCCGGGTTAGAGCCGCTGCTGGATCTTCGAAACACACAGGATGATATCGGGCAGACGTTATTTAGCACACTGCCGGCTATTGCGGACGAGTTATCCGCAGCAGCAGACCTTGTCGCCGGAAAAACAAACCGGGTGCCAGCGGTTTTAATTCGTGGCTACCATTATCCCAAAGGAGACAGCGGCACAGAGCCATTGATTATGCCCCGGGAACGGGATCTCTTTGGGCCGGCCTCCATAGGGCCGCAGGCCTTGGCCATGCTCTTGCAGCGTCATTCTGTGCGGGTCTTCCAAAAACGCCCCGTCCCAAAGCAGTTATTGGGACAAATCCTTGCCGCCGGGCAGGTGGCCCCTTCCTCCCACAACCGTAAACCTTGGCACTTCCATGTCATTGACCAGGAAAGCGCGCTAAAGCCTTTTTGGGCCGCGTTGACCCAGCGGCGCACCTATGACATGCGCCAGGCGGGATTTCGAGAAGCTCTTGTCCATGAGTGGTTGGACCGCAACAAGCGCACCCTCGAAACCGCGGCGGCCCTCATTATCCTATCGGGCAAAAAGCATCCCGAAGAAAATCCCCTGGACGAAAACGAGGAGATTGATCGGATACTGACCATTCAGAGCGTCGCCCTAGCAGGCGGGCAGATGCTGCTGGCAGCCTCTTTTCTTGGTTTAGGGGCTTGCTGGTATGCCGCCCCGCTTTTCTGTGCGGATTTAGTAGAGAATCTGATCGCGTTGCCGGAGGAATATGTCCCGCACGGAATGCTAGCCCTTGGGTACGCAGCCGAGGACGGTTCCGCGCCCTAAACGCGGCGGAGCGTACTCTCCACGGCAGGAGGGCGGCAGCTTGGGAATGGCCCGCACCTTTCCGGTACGAGGCAGCCTTCCAGCCCTGCGCACCGTCTTCCCCTAACGGCGGTCTTATCGCCTGGCAAATTGGAATGAAATAAAGGGCGCGCCGCAATACATTGCGGCGCGCCTTTTGCGTAAACTTTGCATTTCCCCGCAAAATCGCTCCTCATGCCTCCTCATCTGTTCGACAGGTCAACACGCTCTTCTGAACGCTTCTTTCAAAACCACGGGGCCTGCTCCGTCCGGAACCGGGGCGCCGGCCCATCGGCGTAGGGATCGTAGCGCTCCAGATTGCAGCCAAACTCCTTTAGGCGCTCCATCCGCCCGGAGGCGTCCCAGGTCACCAGGGACATCCCCTCAAAGCGGGTCTCGCCGCCGTCGTACATCCGGCTGTGGAACAGCCACTCCACCGCAGTCTGGTTCCCCCGGTGGAAAAACTGCCGGATGTCCCACCGCAGCACCTCCCCCCGGGTGCGCCACTCCCCCAGCCAGTGGCGGATGGCCGCCGCGCCGTGGTACTCCGGGCCCCAGCTCTCGGTGTACACCGCATCCGGCGTAAAGAGGGCGGAGAGGTCGTCCTCCTCCCCGGTCATCCACAGGGAGAACCAACGCCGGATCAACTCCTCCCGCGCCGCCGGGGCGGGGAACAGGCTGCCCTCCCCCGCCCCGCCGCTCCAGAGCACCGCATCCACCGGGATGTCATGGGCCTCGGTCTCCAGGTGGTCCACCAGCTGGAAATCGTAGCACAGGGCGATGGTGGGGTGGCCGGGGTGCTGGGCGAGAAACCGGTCGTAGAACCCGCCGCCGTAGCCCATGCGGTTTCCGGCCCGGTCAAAGGCCAGCCCCGGCATGATGACAAGGGCGGCGGGGTCGTCAGCCTCCGGCCCGTCGGCGATGGGCTCGGGGATATCGTAGTAGCCCGGGGCCACGGCCTGGAGGTCGTCCAGCCACAAAAAGGCCATCCGGCTGCCGCCGGAGAGCACCTTGGGCACCGCCACCCGTTTCCCGTCCCGTATGGCCTGCTCCAGGATGGGCATGGTGCGGACCTCCTGGTTGTAGGAGAGGTAGCAGTAGAGGCTCTTCGCCTTCTGATAAAGGGGATGGGCGAAGAGCTGTCGGGCCAGGTCCGCGCTGCAGCGGTCGATCTCCTCCGGCGTCATGGCTTTTTTCTTCCGGTCCATCTCATGGCGCAAGGCTTTTTTATCCATGGCTGGTTTCCTCCTCCTGGTGAAAATGTTCATAGACGGCCCTTGCCGCGTTTTTTGGCAGCACGGCGCGCAGCTGCTCCTCCGTGGCCTCCCGGACGGCCTTCACGCTGCCGAAGTGTTTCAAAAGAGCCTGCCGCCGCGCCTCCCCCACCCCGGGGATCCGGTCCAGGGCCGACTGTCGCAGGCCCTTGGCGTGGCTCTGGCGGTGGAAGGTGATGGCAAAGCGGTGGGTCTCCTCCTGGATGCGGCCCACCATGGCGAAGACCGCCTGGTTCTGCTGGATGCCGATCTCCCGGCCCTCCGGCGTCACCAGGGCCCGGGTGCGGTGGCGGCCGTCCTTCACCATGCCGAAGATGGGGGTCTCCAGGCCAAACTCCCCCCGGATCACCGCCTGGGCCGCCTGGGCGTGGGCGGCGCCGCCGTCGATAAGAAAGACGTCGGGCAGGGGGGAGAACTTCTCGTCCCCGTCGGCGTACCGCTGGAGCCGGCGGCGCAGCACCTCCTGCATGGAGCGGTAGTCGTCCGGGCGCCCCTCCAGATCCTTGATGCGGAAACGGCGGTACTGGCTCCTGGCGCTCTGGGCGCCGTGGAACACGGTCATGGAGGCCACGATGTCGCTGCCGCCAGTGTTGGAGATGTCGTAGGCCTCCATCCGCTCCGGGGCCCGGGGGAGACCCGTCATTCTGGTGAACAGCTCCAGCGTCCGGTCCACCCGCTCCTCCCGGGTGGTGACCCGCTCCGCCTCCTCCCGGGCGTTGCGCAGGGCCATGTCCAAAAGCTCCGCCTTCTCCCCCCGCTGGGGGCAGCGGACGTGGACCTTGTGGCCGGCGGCCTCGCAGAGCATCTGGGCAAAGACGTCCATGTCCTCGATCTCAAAGGGCAGCAAAATCTCCCGGGGCAGCACATTTCGCCCGCCGTAGTACTGCAGCAGCAGCGCCGCCAGCATCTCCGGCGGCTCCTCGTTGGCCGGGGCCTGGAAGAGGGCGGCCTCCCGGTAGACCAGCTGCCCCTGCTCATAGTGGAGCACGGCGTAGCAGCACCTGGCCTCCCGGTAGAGGCCCCACACGTCGGTGTCGGCGCAGTGGGCGGCCACCACCCCCTGCCGCTTGCGCAGGGTCTCGATGGCGCGGATGCGGTCCCGCAGCTCCGCCGCCCGCTCAAACTGCAGGTCCTCCGCCGCCGCCGCCATCTCCCGCTCCAGGTCCCGGACCACCTCCCCCAGCTTACCGGTGAGCAGCAGCACCGCCTGCTCGATCCGGCGACGGTACTCCTCGTCGTCCGGCGTGCCCCGGCAGAAGGCGTCGCACCGGCCCATGTGGTGGTTGAGGCAGGGCCGCTCCTTCCCGATGTCCCGGGGAAAGCGCTTGGAGCAGGTGGGGAGCTTTAAGGCCGCGGCGATGGCGTCCAGGGCGGAGCGGGTCTCGTACCGCCCGCCGAAGGGGCCGAAATACCGTGCGCTGTCCTTCTCCTGCCGGTTCACCAGGGAGAACCGGGGGTAGCGCTCGCTGGAGAGGCGGACAAAGGGGTAGCCCTTGCTGTCCTTGAGAAGAATGTTGTACCGGGGCATGTACTGCTTGATGAGGGCGTTTTCCAGCACCAGGGCCTCAAACTCCGAGCGGACCACAATGGTGTCAAAGTCATCCACCTGGCCCACCATCACATGGGTCTTGTAGTTGTGGCCGCTGCCGCCCTGGAAATACTGGCTCACCCGGTTTTTCAGCCGCTTGGCCTTGCCCACATAGATGACGTCCCCCTCCCCGTTTTTCATCAGATAGACCCCCGGGGCCAGGGGCAGGGAGTTGGCCTTGTCCAGCAGCTCCTCCCGCGTCACACCCATCACCTGCCTTCCCTCTTCGCTGGGTCCCCCGCCGCGGGGGACGCTACCGCCAGTATACCACAGCCGCGGCAAAAAAGAAACCGGGGAATGGGTCCGCCGCTCCCCGGCCGTCAGAGGGCGGGGCGGCTGCCCCCCGCACTCCCCCGCGCAGGCGCGGGGTGCCTACCGGACAGTGGCTTTTCATGAGCTGAGGAGGGCGGCAAAGCCGCCCTCCTCAAGTTCTGTTATGTCATGTTCTCTTTCTCCTCCGGGCAGAGGCCCCCCCGCCGGCAGCACCGGGCGCAGCAGCGCCTGCCGCCGCCGCACCGCTCCCGGTCGCCGCAGACCTCCACGTCCCCTCCGGCGATGCGGAGGGAGCGCCCCTCCACCAGGCACTGGGCCAGCTTTCGCCGGGCGGCGGCGTAGATGGCCTGGACCGTGGTCCGGGCCACCCCCATCTGGGCCGCCGCCTCCTCCTGCCGCAGGCCCTCGTAGTCCAAAAGGCGGATGGCCTCATACTCGTCCACCGCCAGCTCCACCGCCGGCCGGTCGCCGCCCGGGCTCAGAAACGCCGTCTGGGCCGGCAGGCCGCAGACCCGCCGGCACTTTTTGGGCCGCGGCATCAGCCGCAGTGGTGGGGGCAGTGGTGCTCATGGCCGCCGCAGCCCTCCGGGGTGCAGGCGTGGCCGTGCTCCTGGTCGTGGTGGGCACAGCGCACGTCCGGGTCGTACTGGAGGTTCCCCGCCAGAAACGCCTCCACCGCCCCGTCGGCGGAGCCCGCCGCGCCGCCGTAGATGGCGATGCCCAGCTCCTCCAGGGCCGCCCGGGCGCCGCCGCCGATGCCGCCGCAGATGAGGGCGCCCACACCGGCCTTCCGCAAAAAGTCCGCCAGGGCGCTGTGGCCCGCCCCTTCGGTGTTCACCACCACCGCCTGGGTCACCTTCCCATCGGCGGTGTCATAGAGCTTGAACTGCTGGGTGTGGCCGAAGTGCTGAAAGATCTGACCGTCCTCGTATGTCACTGCGATTCTCATGGTATTGTCCTCCTTATTTCCGACTTATGTCAGATATTAAGGCCAGTATACGCCTGTTTCCGGTATATGTCAAGAACTCCTGTGAAAAATCCCGCCCGGTATGCCGGACGGGATTTTTTTCACGGATGTGCACGCGGCGGCTCAGCTCTTCTTGGCCCCCCGCAGGAAGGAGAACCAGTAGGTAAAGCCAACGGCCGCGCCGCCCACAATGTTCCCCAGGGTCACCGGGATCAGATTGCCCAGGAGGTAGTTGCCCCAGGTGAGGCTCTCCACCGCCACGCCGGCGGCGGTGGCCGCCTCCACATAGGCGGCGCTGCCCTTGGCAAAGAGGCCCAGCATGCAGTAGGTCATGTCGGCGATGGAGAGGTTAAAGCCGCAGGTGACAAAGAACATCACCGGGGCCCAGGCGCCGAGGAAACGGCTGACGCCGTCCTTCCCCGAGAGGCTCAGCAGCACGCCGATGGTGACGAGGACGTTGCAGAGGATGCCCATGAAAAAGGCGTTTTCAAAGGGCATGGTCATCTTGCCCACAGCCACCTTCATGGAGTAGGCCGCCAGGGCGTTGCTCCCGGCGCTGAGCCAGCCGAACTGGGCGCAGATGAAGGCCAGGACCATAGAGCCCACGAAATTCCCGATGTAGACGAAGAGCCAGTTGCGGAGCATGCCGGCCACGGTGGCCTTCTTCTCCAGGACGCTGATGGTGATGAGGGTGTTGCCGGTGAAGAGCTCCGCCCCGCCGATGACCACCATGCCAAGGCCGAAGGCGAACAGCAGCCCGGAGATCATCCGGACGGTGCTGTTGTTGTCCAGGCCATAGGTGGCCATGTTGGTGACGCAGGAGGGGAACCCGATCATCAGCCCCGCCAGGACGCCCAGCAGCAGCATCTTGCTGATGGGGAGCTTGGCCTTGGCCGCGCCGGCGTTGGCGTAATTGGCGGTATTTTCCGCCGCGGTAAACAGATTCATAGTTGTTCCTTCTTTCTATGCAAGACAATCAGCCCTGGGCGCGGCGGGCGGCCTCCACCACATGGCCGATGAGCACACTGGTGGTGACGGCGCCCACGCCGCCGGGGACGGGGGTAATGGCCTCCACAATGGGCTCCACCTCGTCAAACACCGCGTCGCCGGCGATGGCGCCCTTGCCGCCCTTGGCGTTGGGCTTCTCCGCGTCCCAGTTGATGGACACGTCGATGACGATCTGGCCGGGGCGCACATACTCCTTGGTGAGGCTGCGGAGCACGCCGGCAGCGGAGATTAGGATATCCGCCTCCCGGGCCACGGCGGGCACGTCCTTCGTGCGGGTGTGGCAGACGGTGACGGTGGCGTTCTTCCCCATGAGCATCATGGCCGCCGGTTTCCCTACCACCAGGCTCCGGCCGATGACCACGGCCTTCTTGCCGGTGCAGTCGATGCCGTAGTGGTCCAGGATCTCCATGCAGGCGGCGGGGGTGCAGGGGGCGAACCCCAGCTCCTTGCCCATAAAGATGCCGGCGTTGGAGAGGTCGGTCATGCCGTCCACGTCCTTCCGGGGGTCCAGGCGGTTGCAGATCTCGTCCTGGTCCGCCTTCAAGTGTTTGGGCAGGGGGCGGAAGAGCAGCACGCCGTGGATCTTGTCGTTGGCGTTGATCTCGTCGATGACCTGCAGGAGGGCCTCCTTGGTCACGTCCTCCGGCAGCACGAAATTCTCCACCGCCACGCCCAGCGTCTCCGCCCGCTTGGTGGCTCCCCGCTCATAGCTGAGGTCGTCCGGCCGCTCGCCGCAGCGGACGATGGCCAGGGTGGGCTGGACGCCCTTCGCCTTCAGCGCCTCGCAGGAGGCGGTGATCCGGGCGTTGAGCTTTTCATTCACTTCTTTTCCTAACAGCAGCTTTGCCATAGTCTCGCTCCTCTTTTCCTTGCAGTCTGATCCCCGGCGCTCACTGGAAAAAGCCGGCCTTCACGGTCTCAAAGATCTGGTCGGCCTTGGCGCCATACTCCTCCAGCATGCCAAGGCACTTTCGGTTCAGCTCCTCCGCCTTCTCCCGGTCCTTCAGCGTCTTGGTGTTGATAAAGACGTTGAGGGAGGCGGCCTGGAGGGCGCCCTTCACGCAGGCGGCGCCGCAGCCGGCGTCGCTGACGGCCAGGCGGCTGCCCTTGGCGGCAAAGACGGCGATGGCGTCGATGGCCTCGCAGCACAGCTCCATGATCCGGACCGGCACCCTGCAGGCCACCAGGGTGGCCTCCTCCAGGACCTGGTCCCGGGTGGGGTCGTCCTTGGGGATACCGTAGGCCCGGGACAGGGGTTCAAACCCCTCGGCGTCGGCCGGCACCTGGTCCAAAAGCTCCGTCTGGAGGGCGTCGCACCTGGCCTTCAGCGCCACGATCTCCGCCTCCACGTCGGCATATTTCTTCTTTCCAACGGTGAGGGAACCCACCATGTTTCCAAGGGCCGTGCCGATGGCGGCCACCAGGGCCGCGGCGCCGCCGCCGCCGGGCACCGGCGCGCTGGAGGCCAGAACAGACACAAACTCACGGCAGGAATTTTGCGTAAAATCCATAGAATCTCCCTTCCGCCGCCTTACGCGGCATGGTTGCAAAAGCATCCCGGCCCGGCGCGCCCCCGCAGGCGGAGGCGCAAGACGCCGGTAAAAGCGGATCCGGCGGCGGAACCGCCGCCGGATCCTTTGTTACCGGGGAATGGTGATTAGAACAGGCCGGAGACCTTGCCGGTCTCGGTATCCACGTCGATGCGGCGGTAGGCCGGATCGGAGCTGGTGCCGGGCATCATGGAGATGGTGCCCGCCATGGGGCAGAGGAACTTGGCCCCGCCGTACTCCAGGATGTCCCGGATGGGCAGGCGCCAGCCCTTGGGCACGCCCTTCCAGGAGGGCTCGTGGCTGAGGGACAGGTGGGTCTTTACCATCATGGTGCAGTAGTCGGCATACTTGGGGTCGGACTCAAAGCGCTTAGCCTTCTCCAGGGCCAGGGGCGCCCAGTCCACGCCGTCAGCGCCGTAGACCTCCTTGGCGATGAGCTCCACCCGCTGCCGCAGGGGCATCTCCAGGGGATAGAGGAACTTGATCTGGCTGGACTCCTCGCAGGCGTCGATCACGGTCTCGGCCAGCTCGATGGCGCCCTCGCCGCCGTAGCGCCAGTGGTTCGAGAGGGCGCAGCGGACGCCGTGCTCGGCGCAGAGCTTGCGGATGAGGGCGATCTCGGCGTCGGTGTCGGTGTAGAACTGGTTGATGCACACCACCGGGACGATACCGGACTTCTTGATGGTGTTCACATGGTGGAACAGGTTCTCGCAGCCCTTCTCCAGCAGCTCCAGGTTCTCCTCGGTGTACTCCTTGGGCAGCGGACGGCCCGCCACCACGGTGGGGCCGCCGCCGTGCATCTTCAGCGCGCGGATGGTGGCCACCAGCACGGAGACGTTGGGCGTCAAGCCGCTGAGGCGGCACTTCACGTTCCAGAACTTCTCAAAGCCGATGTCGGCGGCGAAGCCGGACTCGGTGACGTGGTAGTCAAAGAGCTTGAGGGCCAGGCGGTCGCCGATGACGGAGGACTGGCCGATGGCGATGTTGGCAAAGGGCCCGGCGTGGACCAGCACCGGCTGGTGCTCCACGGAGTAGCACATGGTGGGGTTGATGCAGTTGCGCATCCAGGCGGTCATGGCGCCGGCCACCTCCAGGTCCTCGGTGGTGACGGGCTCGCCGCTGCGGCTGTAGGCCACAACGATCTTGCCGATGCGCTCCCGCAGATCCTTCAGATCCCGGGCCACGGAGAGGATAGCCATCAGCTCGGAGCCCACGGCGATGCCGAACTTGGACTCCATGAGATAGCCGTCCTTGGGGCCGCCGATGCCCATGACGATGTTGCGCAGGCCCTGGGCGCAGAAATCCAGCACCCAGCCCATCTCAATGCGCTTGGGGTCGATATCCAGGCGCTTGAGGCCCCGCTTGGCCAGCTGCTCGTCGTTGTAGTTGCGCTCGTGCTGCATGCGGGCGTTGAGGGCCACCATGGCCAGGTTGTGGGCGTTCATGATGTCGTTGATATCGCCGGTGAGGCCCAGGGAGAACTCCGTCATGGGCATCAAAAGGGCGTTGCCGCCGCCGGCGGCGGTGCCCTTCACGTTCATGGTGGGGCCGCCGGAGGGCTGGCGCAGGCAGCCGCCCACGTTCTTGCCCAGCTTGCCCAGGCCCTCGATGAGGCCCAGGGAGGTGGTGGACTTCCCTTCGCCCAGGGGCGTCGGCGTAATGGCGGTAACTTCAATGAACTTGCCGTCGGGCTTGTCCTTTAGGCGGTTCATGATCTTGATGAAATCCAGCTTCGGCGTCTTGCCGTAGGGGATGATCTCCTCGGGCAGCAGACCCAGCTTCTCCCGGAAGTAGTCCACCGGGGGCAGGGATTTCTCCGCCTCCTCGGCGATCTGCCAGTCCTTATAGATAGTGGGGTCCAGGGTTACTTTGCCGTTTGCGTCTACATACTTGCCATCTTTGAACTCAATTGCCATACGGTCATCCTCCTTGTTCCCGGGGCCTTTCACTAACCCCGGAAGTCATATAGTTTGGCGCTGCGCTTCAAACGTCCGCGACCCCCAGCGCCAATGGGCAAACGCTGCGCCGCTGTGGCGCGGCAGCGGTGAACCGGGCTGGCTTTCCAGCTTTTCTCACCTCCCCTATCATACCAAAGCGGGGGGTATTTGACAAGTAGCATGCTTGCCAAGAATTTAACAAATAGTTGTGCATTTTGTCCAATTCAACCCCCATTTTTCAGCAAAGGAAACAAATCTTTTTCATATATTGCATTCCGACTCCGACGGGGTGGGAAAACAATTTCGCACATCTCCGCTCATATAGAGGGAACCCAGGGCACAGCAGACCCCCTCCTCCCCGGCGGCGGCCAGGGCCTTTTTCACCCCGTCGGCCACGCTGGCGGCGGCCTCAGCCGGCGCGCCCATGGCCCGGATCCGCGCCGCCAGCTCCTCCGCCGCCATGGCCCGGGGGTTGTCGGGCCTCACCGTGAAAAACCGGCGGGCCAGGGGGACGATGTACCCCAGGATGTGCTCCACGTCCTTGTCGGCCATCACCCCCACCACGAAGAAGAACTGCCTGCCGGGGAAGATCCGGCGGAGGCTCTCCGCCGTGGCCTGGATGCCGTGGGGGTTGTGCCCCCCGTCCACAATGAACACCGGATGCCGCTGCAGCACCTCAAACCGGGCGGGCCAGCTGGTCTCCCGGAGGCCCTGGCGGATGGTCTCGTCCGTCACCGGCCACCCCTCCTCCCGGAGGACCTGGGCCGCGGTGATGGCCACGGCGGCGTTGTTGAGCTGATAGGCCCCCGCCAGGGGGATCCACAGGTCCTTCAGCTCCCGGTAGGAGAAGGACTGGCCCGTGAGGTCAAAGGCCCCCGCCGTCAAGGCGCCGTAGTCCGGGTAGCGGAGGGTGGCCCCCCTCTCCCGGCAGACCCGCTCAAAGACGGCCTGGGCCTCCGGGTTCTGGCCGTAGGCCACCACCTGCCCGCCGGGCTTGATGATGCCGGCCTTGGCGGAGGCGATCTCGGTCATGGTATCGCCCAGCTCCCGGGTGTGGTCGTAGCCCATGGCGCAGATCACCGCCGCCTCCGGCGTGTCGATGACGTTGGTGGAGTCCAGCTCGCCGCCCATCCCCACCTCCAGCACCACGATATCGCAGCCCTTGCGGCGGAAGAACTCCATGGCAAGGGCGGTGATCAGCTCAAACTCCGTGGGCACGTCCTCCATGGCGTCGGCCTGGGGGCGGATCCACTCCGTCAGCTCCGCCAGCTCCGCATCGCCGATGCAGGTGTGGTTCACCTGCATCCGCTCGTTAAAGCGGTTGATGAAGGGGGAGGTGTACAGCCCCACGGTGAGGCCGCTGCGCTCCAAGATGGAGGAGAGCATGGCGGCGGTGGAGCCCTTGCCGTTGGTGCCGGCGATGTGGACGAATTTCAGCTGTTTTTCCGGGTTGCCGATGCGCCGCAGCAGCTCCCGGGTGCGGCTGAGGCCGGGGACGCTCCCCTTCCAGCAGACGCTGTGGATATAGGACAGGGCTTCGCTGTAGTTCATAACGATTACCTGATTTCTTTCAGAATATGCAAACCGCTAGGCGTGGCGGCGGGAGACGATCCGGGAGATCACCGGCCGGTAGGCCGCCCGGTTGATGGCGAACACCAGGATGGCGCTGACCGCGATGGTCAGGGGCTTTGTGGCAAGGCGGCTGACAAACTGGGCCGCCGCCAGACCCCAGAAGGTGCCGGAGGTGCCCATCACGGCCATCTGATACCAGACGAAGGCCGCGACCCCCACCACAAAGCTGTTGATGATGCCCGCCAGGATGGTGACAAGGATGACCTTCCAGCCGTCCTTCGTCTCCGCCAGGCTGCTGCGGAAAATATACTTAGTGCTGACACCGCACAAAAAGGCGAATGCGGCCGGCCCCAGGGACAGGGGCGGGAAATAGAGGCCGATGCCGGAGAGCACCGTGCCCAGGATATCGCTGACCAGCGCCACAATGACGCCGGCCAGGGGACCCATCCACATGCCCGCCAGGGCCAGGGGGATGGTCTCAAAGCTGACGCGGAACATCTCGCTCTGGATGGAGAGGTACCGGGCCAGGATGATCTGGATGGCCACCAGCAGGGCCATCATCACAAGGTTGCCGACAGAAAAAACATGGTTACGCTTCATGCGTACTTCCTCCTTCAAAATAAGCGGCGGAAAAGTGAGCAATGAAGCTACTACACGAAGGAATGGGCAAAAGAAAATACCAATCCGCCGGATGGAGGGCTATACGCCCCCCGCGAATTGGTAATCTGAGTCTATCACCCGTAGCTTGTGCGGTAGCGGATGCAGTGCAATACCGTAGGCCCTATTTCTCGGGGGCCTTTCGTGCAAGGGCGACTTCCCAGCCACTTGCCACTTTACGCATTACACTTACTCTACCAATCCTATGAATTTGTGTGTTCCCCCGGCGGAGCGAGACCTCCGCCTGTCCCTGTCAGAGGGTGGACGCGATGGCCTTCATCCGTCCCAGGACGATATCCCCGATGTTTGCCATGTCCTCCGCCGTGAAGGCCAGGCGGAAGTTGTCGGAGAACAGGATCTGCGCGTTGGGCGGGAACTCCGCGTCCCCCAGCCAAAGGAGAAACTGCAGGGTCAGCCCCTCCATCAGCGTCACTTCAAGCCCCACATCCCCCCTTTGTATCATCCGGGCGGGCAGGCGCTCCGCCACCTTCTCCAGCACCTGGGGCCTTGCGGCGTAGCTGAAGGCAAAGCGCTTGATGCACCGGCCGGTAAATTGCTGCAGATAGACCTCCCCCCAGGGGAATTCCCGGTAGGTGAGGTAGGCGCCGCCCGGCGGGACAAACTGCCCGTCCAGCAGGTAGCGCAGGAAGAGGATCCGCTCCGGATTGGTCAGCTCCGGCGTGCCGGTGACGGTGAAATCCGGCCAGGTCACCTGGTAGGCGCGGCCCAGAAGGTTCATGGTAAAGGCCCCGTCCGCATAGGGCAGGGCGCACCGCCGGGCCATTTCCAGGGGATCCCCCTGCTGAAACCGCTGCAGATAGTACGCCAAAGGCCGCTCTTCTTTGTTATTTTTACCATAAATCGGCTCCATTGTCCACACCTCTTTCCGTTTTTTCAAAACTTTTGTCCCGCGGCGGGCGGGGAGGGGGCGGCCCCCTCCTCCCCCGCCGCCATCGTCTCAAGGCCCGCCCTAGTCAAGCGCCACGCTGGGGAACAGGGACGCGTCGGTATGGGGCAGGAAACAGGCGGCCACAAACTCATCCATGTACCTGGGCTCGTTGCTCAGCTCCAGATAGGTCATGGACCTGGCCAGGTCGAAAACCTTTGTCCGGGCCTCGGTGCTCATCAGCATGGCGTAGGCGCCGGCCTGGGAGGAGTTGCTGATGTAGTGGAAGTGGTCCAGGGGGATGTCCGGGAACATGCCAATGGTGACGGCGTTTTTCATGTTGATGCCGCTGCCGATGCCTCCGGCCACATACACCTGCTCAATGGCGGAAGCGTCGAAGCCTAGGGAGGCGAGCATGGTCTGGGTGGCGGAGAAGATGGCCCCCTTGGCCCGGATGAAGTTGTCGATGTCCACCTCGTTGATGACCACATCCTTGATGCTGCCGGTGTCCTCCCGCCGGGCGATGACGTAGGAGCCCATGCCGTGCTCGTCGTGGTGGATCCGGGGATTTTCCCGGATGAACTTGCCCTTGCCGTTGATGGCACCGGCACGGAAGAGCTCAGCGATAATGTCGATGATGCCGCTGCCGCAGATGCCGGCGGGGGCTTCACCCCCCACCACGGTGAGGGTGGGCTCCAGGGTGTCCCTGTCGATGGTGCAGGCCTCGATGGCTCCGTCGGTGGCACGCATGCCGCAGGAGATGTCGCCGCCCTCGAAGGCGGGGCCGGCGGAGCAGGCGCAGGACATGAGGAACTCGTTGTTGCCGAAGACCAGCTCCCCATTGGTGCCAAGGTCGATGAACAGGCTCAGCTCCGGGCTGTTCCAGATCAGGGACACCAGGGTATCCTCCCGCACGTGGGTGCCGGCGGTGAGCAGGAGGGGGGCCAGAATCACCCGCTCCGCCCCCTGGCGCTCCAGCCCCGGCAGCAGCTCCTCCAGCCCCGGCCAGCCCTCAATGGCGCCCACCAGGATATCCCCCCGGCCCGCCAGGCTGAGGACCCCCTGGAGGGCGGGGTAGACCAGATTGCCCGGGTGGGCGGTGCCGTGGCCCACCAGCACCACCGTCTGCCCCAGGAGCTTTCTCCAGCGCTCCATGAGCACCCCGGCCAGGGCCCGGACCATGTCCGTGTCCCCCATCAGGGGCGGGGCCAGCCGCAGGTCCCGGAACCGGGGGCGGAA
>CALWXD010000147.1 GCA_944385425.1 uncultured Oscillospiraceae bacterium
CGGCATCGCCGTGGGCATGACCACCAACATCCCGCCCCACAATCTCCGGGAGGTCATCGACGCATGCATCTGCGTGCTGGACAACCCGGAGGCGGATCTCAACGATCTGATGGAGCACATCAAGGGGCCGGATTTCCCCACAAGGGGCATCATCATGGGCCGCAGCGGCATCCGGGCGGCCTATGCCACCGGCCGGGGCCACATCAAGGTCCGGGCCAGGACGGAGATGGAGGAGTTTGGCAACGGCCGCACCCGGATCATCGTCACCGAGCTGCCCTACCAGGTGAACAAGTCCCGCCTGGTGGAGGCCATCGCCGACCAGGTGAAGGAGAAACGGCTGGAGGGCATCTCCGGCCTTAGGGACGAGAGCGACGGCAAGAAGGGCATGCGCATCGTCATCGAGCTGAAGAAGGACGCCAATCCCCAGGTGACGCTGAACCGCCTCTTCGCCCAAACCCAGATGCAGACCACCTTCGGCATCATCCTGCTGGCCCTGGTGAACGACCAGAAACAGCCCAGGATCCTGACGCTGCGCCAGATCCTGGACGAGTATCTCGCCTATCAGAAGGATCTGATCCGCCGCCGGACCATCTATGACCGGAGGAAGGCACAGGAGCGGGCCCACCTGCTGGAGGGCCTCCTCATCGCCCAGGACAACATCGACGAGGTCATCCGCATCATCCGCTCCCGGTACGACGACGCCAAGGAGCGCCTCATGGAGCGGTTTGGGCTCAGCGACGTGCAGGCCCAGGCGATCCTGGATATGCAGCTCAAGCGCCTCCAGGGATTGGAGCGGGAAAAGCTGCAGGCGGAGTACGCGGAGCTGGAGAAGAAGATCGCCTACTACAACCAGCTCCTCGCCAGCGAGGAGATGCTGGTGGGG
This sequence comes from uncultured Oscillospiraceae bacterium, assembly GCA_944385425.1. GTDB lineage: Bacteria > Bacillota > Clostridia > Oscillospirales > Oscillospiraceae > CAJFPI01. Next base: position 884 of record CALWXD010000147.1, read on the forward strand.
GTTTTGAAGGACGAGCTCACCGAGATCAAGGACAAGTACGGCGACGAGCGGAAGACGGAGATCGGCTATGTGGAGGACGAGATCGACATCGAGGATCTGATCCAGGAGGAGCAGTGCGTCTATACCCTCACCAGCGCCGGCTATATCAAGCGCACCAGCGCCAGCGAGTACGCCGCCCAGGGCAAGGGGGGCCAGGGGAAGAAGGGGATGACCACCCGGGAGGAGGACTATGTCACAACGGTCTTTACCGCCTCCACCCACGACTATATCCTCTTCTTCACCGACACCGGCCGGGTCTACCGGAAGAAGGGGTACCAGATCCCCGAGTCCGGCCGCACCGCCCGGGGCACCAACATCGTCAACGTGCTGCCGGTGGAGAGCGGGGAGAAGATCAGCGCCATGATCCACACCCGCTTTGAGCGGGACAGCGGCGCCTATCTCCTCATGGTCACCCGAAACGGCACGGTGAAACGGCTGCCGGCCAGCGCCCTTCGCAACATCCGCAGCAGCGGCATCCGGGCCCTCAAGCTGGACGAGGGGGACGAGCTGATCGCCGTGCGGGAGACCGACGGGGAGCAGAAGATCCTCCTGGCCACCCATGACGGGATGGCGGTCTGCTTTGCGGAGACCGACGTGCGGCCCATGGGACGGGACGCCGTGGGCGTCCGGGGCATCCGCCTGCGCCCTGGGGACTATGTGGTGGGGGCCGCCCGGGCCAAGCCGGGCCGCGAGGTGCTCACTATCACGGAGAAGGGCTACGGCAAGCGCACCCCTGTGGAGGACTACCGCGTCACCAACCGGGGCGGCCTTGGCATCAAGAACTACGCCGTCACGGAGAAGACCGGGAAGGTGGTGGGCATCAAGGTGGTGGACGGCAGCGAGGACCTGCTGCTGGTCACTGAGAGCGGCATCATCATCCGCACCCCGGTGGACGCCATCCGCATGGCCGGCCGGGCCACCCAGGGCGTGATCGTCATGCGCTTGAGGGAGGAGGGGGACCAGGTGATCTCCCTGGCCCTTACCGAGCGGGAGAGCGGGGAAATGGAGAGCGCCTCCGACGAGGAGGTTAAGGCCCTTCTGGGGCTGGAGGAGGCGCCGGCCCCGGAGCTGCCGGCGGAGGATGATTCCAATAAGGAATAATTTGATTCTATAATACAAATCGTTTTGTTTATCGCGGCGGGCGGCCCGAGAAAGCCCCTGTCTTTCCTGTGGGTGTCCCGCCAGAGGCGATAGGCAGCCACAGCCGCCTATGCCGAGGGGGGACTCCCGGGCTCCGCCTGGGCGCCCCCCTCGGGCGTAGGAGAATGAGAAAGACTGTAACCATATATACCGACGGAGGGACCTGCTGGGCGGGCTCCGTTTATCCGCCCGCCCTTTTCGGGCAGCCGCGGAGGGACGACAGGCAGGCCCCGCCGGATTTAGGAGAATGATGAAGACTGTGACCATATATACCGACGGGGCCTGCAGCGGCAACCCGGGTCCCGGCGGGTGGGGGGCGATCCTGCAGTACGGCCCCCACACCAAGGAGATCTCCGGCGGGGAGGACCACACCACCAACAACCGCATGGAGCTGATAGGTGTGATCTCCGCCCTGCGGCTGTTGAAGGAGCCCTGCATCGTGGAGCTCTACTCCGACTCCAAATACGTCATTGACGCCCTGGAAAAGGGGTGGGCCAGGGGCTGGCAGGCAAAGGGCTGGATCAAAAGCGACAAAAAGCCGGCGCTGAACCCGGACCTCTGGGAGGAGCTTTTGCGCCTGTGCGACATCCACACCGTCCGCACCCACTGGGTCAAGGGCCACGCGGAAAACCCCTATAACAACCGGTGCGATGCCCTGGCAGTGGCGGAGTGGCAGAGGAGAAAGTGAGAGGAGAGACACAATGACGGAAAAGCTCTACTATTTAGACCCCTTCTGCCGGGAGTTTACCGCCCAGGTCCTCACCTGCGCGCCCTGGAAGGACGGGTCCTGGGCGGTGAAGCTGGACCGCACCGCCTTCTATCCCGAGGGGGGCGGGCAGAACGCCGACACCGGCACATTAAACCACATCCCGGTAACAGACACCCGGGAGAAGGAGGGGGAGATCCTCCACATCTGCCCAAGCCCCCTCTCCCCGGGGGAGACGGTCACCGGCCGCATCCGCTGGGAGGCCCGGTTTGACCACATGCAGCAGCACAGCGGGGAGCATGTGGTCAGCGGCATCATCTGCCGCCGCTACGGCTGCGACAACGTGGGGTTCCACATGGGCCACGCGGTGGTGACCATCGACTTCAACTTCCCCATCCCGCCGGAGGACCTGCCGGAGATCGAGGCCGCGGCCAACGCCTACCTGTGGGAGGATCGGGCGGTGGAGATTGCCGTCCTCAGCGGGGAGACCCTGGCGGCGGCGGAGTACCGCAGCAAAAAATATATCCCCGGAGAGGTGCGGCTGGTGACCTTCCCCGGCGCCGACTGCTGCGCCTGCTGCGGCACCCACGTCCGCACCGCCGGGCAGGTGGGTCTGGTCAAGCTCCTCAGCTGCCAGCCCTTCCGGGAGGGGGTGCGGATCGAGATGGTCTGCGGCAGGCGGGCACTGGACTACTGCTCCGCCATCCTTGCGCAAAATCTCCAGGTGAGCCATCTCCTCTCCGCCAAGGTGACGGAGACTGCCGCCGCGGTGGAGCGGCTGCAGAGGGAGGCGTACGCCCTCCGTGGCAGGATGGCCGCGCTGGAGGAGACCGTCTTCCAGGAGAAGGCCCGCGGCCTTGCCGGACAGGGGGATGTGCTGCTGGTGGAGGAGGAGATGCCGCCGGAGTCTGTGCGGAAGCTGTGCGATGCGGTGGCTGCCTGCTGCGGCGGACGGTGCGCCGTGTTTGCCGGGACGGAGGGAAGCTATAAATACGCCATCAGCCAGCCCGGCGGCGATCTTCGCCAGCTGACGAAGGAGCTGAACGCCGCCCTCCATGGCCGGGGCGGCGGCAAGCCCTCCTTTGTCCAGGGCAGCGCCGCCTGTGCTGCGGAGGAGATCCGGGCCTTTTTCCAGAGCCGGTGACGATCCGGTTTTCCCCAGCTCTCTTAACAGATAGTGGAAAACAGAGCGGCGAGCGCCGGACCGATCGGTCCGGCGCCTGCTTTCTGCTCCGGCACAGGGGAGCTGGAGATACGAAAAGCCCTCACCTTTCGGTGAGGGCTTTTCGCTGTGTGTTGTGTGTGTTTTAGGAGGGAGAAATCGCATCGGGTTTTTGTACCCTTTGCTTGATTGTATGGTACTATAACTTTACGAAGAAATCATGACGTGGCTGTAAACAAACTATGAACGTTTCCGCCCTGTTTCCAAAATGTGACAGCATGCGGCTTTTTTCCCCGCTGCAGAGGGAGGGGCGGATTCTATCCCCCCATCGGGGAGGACGAATCCACCCCCCTTTTCTTTTCGCCATGTCGAAAAGAAAAGCGCCGTGGACGGTGGAAAAGAAAAGGGCGTTTTTACCAGTAGGGGAAGTCTGTCCCACTTTCGCAGACCGATCATCTTTCGCTATAACCTGTGTCTCTCTGCTCCTCTTTCCGCGCTGACCGCTCCGCTGCGCGCTGCCCTAATGAAGGACGGTGGTATCAGCCCCCGCCTTTCGCCATGGCAGCGCCTAGTGAAACGGAAGGCGCGCTCGGTAACGCAGGCAGACACAAATCGCGGCGAAAGATGAAAAAAGCTAGGGGGAATCGGGATAAGCTAGCCCTGTCTGCTAAAAAGTTTTTCTCTTGGACTGGCCGCGGCCCGTTTATCTCCGGGCTAAGTGCCGCCGCAGAGCGGCGGTTGCCCTCCGACACAGACCTGCGGGTCTAGTCTTTTTTCAAAAAGAGAATGGGGGGCGGAAAGAGCCCACGGCTGCCGTGGAAAAAGCGCCTCGCCCGGAGGCAAAACCTCTTTTTAACCAATAAGTCCCAAATCATGTTTCCAGGTGAGCACCCGGACCACCGCTTGGTCGATCAGCCCCTCGTCAACCGTGCCCTCCTCCACGGCGGCGATCACCAGGGGGATCTGGACGCGGTAGTCGGTGGTGACGATCATGTCGTTGCCCGCCAGCACCGCCAGCACCGCCACGGAGCCGTCCGCGGCGTAGGCCTCCACTGCGTCCATGGCCAAATCGTCGGTGAGGGCCACGCCGGCAAAGCCCAGCTCCTCCCGGAGGAGCTGGTGGACCGCCGGGGACAGGGAGGCGGGGAGGGAGGGGTCCATGCAGTTGACGATGTTGTGGCTCACCAGCACGCAGTCCGCCCCGGCGGCGATGCCGGCGGCAAAGGGCACAAGGTCGCTGCTCTCAAAGGACGCCATGCTCCGCTCATCCACGGAGATGCCGGTGTGGGTGTCCACGTTGTTGCCGTAGCCGGGGAAGTGCTTGAGGACGCTGCCGATGCCCGTGCCCCCCATCTCCGTCACCACGGCCTGGACATACTCCGCCGTGGCGGCGGCGTCCTGGCCGAAGGCGCGGTCATACATAAAGTCGCCGGGATCGGTGGACACATCCGCCACCGGGGCGAAGTTCACGTTGACCCCCAGGGAGAGAAGGGTGCTGTTCTTGGTGCGGGCGTCCTCCCGGACAGCCTCCATGCCGCCGTTTCGGTACAGGGCCTGGGGGGAGAGGCAGCGGTTGGGGAAGAGGTTGGGGTTGGAGCTGGCCCGGACCACGGTGCCCCCCTCCTCGTCCACGCCGATGAGGAGGGGGATCTCCGCCGCGGCCTGGTAGGCGGCGATGGTGTCCTCCACCTCCTGGGCGGTCTTGTCCTTAAAGTCCCGGCCGAAGAGCAGGTAGCCCCCCAGGTGGTAGGCGGTGACGTCCTCCACCGCTCCCTCGGCGGGGCAGCGGACAAAGAACATCTGCCCCACCTTCTCCTCCAGGGTCATCTCCGCCACCATGGCCTGGGCGGTCTCCGCCCAGGTGGGGACGTGGGGCTCTTCAGCCCCATCCGGCTCCTCCGGCGGGGGATCGGTCTGGTCCACGGCAGGGGGGGAGGGCTCCTCCGGCGGGGAGAGCTCCGGCAGCACCATGTCGCGGTAGAGAAATACGCCGCCGGCCACGAGAAGGGCCAGCAGCAGAATGGGAATCGCTTTTTTCATGATCGGTACCTCACAGGGTAATTTTATGGGAAGGGGTTAAAAGAGGGAGAAAACGACCCTCCAGTAGAGGACGCCCGCTATCACGGCCAGGAGCAGCCAGCCGACATGGGTGCAGAAGAGGTAGTAGTCCGACGGCTCCGCCTCCTCCAGGTTTTTGACGTGGCCCCACAGGCTTAGGCGGAAGAAGGCGTTCGGAAAGCAGATGGCGGCCAGGTTGAGGGCGGCCAGCAGCGTCACCAGCAGGAACAGGCTAACGCTGCCCCGGCGCCGCAGCGCCGGGTCCAGCACCAGCCGGGCCAGCACCGCCGGCCCCGGGGCGTGGAGGTCCTCCGCTGTAAGGGGCTCTCCGTCAGAGGAGTAGACCGTCTTCTCGCCGTTGCTGTATACGGTGGTGAAAGAGATGTCCCCTTGATGGGCCTCGCCCGCCTCCGTGAAGAGCGGGGGATATGTCTGTCCGGTGTACCCGCCCCGGAAGAGGACTTGATCCCCCTCCCGGATCTCCACGCCCCGGGTCCAGTCATATTCCTCCGGCACGGCGGAGGGGTCCTCCCGCACCGTATAGGGGCCGTAGACGAAGTCTCCCCAGGTGTAGCCCACCCGGCCGTCGGGGGAGACGGTGAAGGCGGCCCGCTCCCCGTCCACCCGGCCGGCGTAGACGGTGTCCTCCCCCTCCGCGTGGGGGAGGAGGACGGCGTCCCCATAGGCAAAGCCCGGCCGGCCGCGGACCACGGACAGGGCCACAGCAAAGCCCAGGATCATGAGGAGCTGCGCAATGAGCAGGATCCGGCGGTACCAGGTGACGGTCTCCCACCAGGCGAGAAAACGAGCCGGAAAAGTCATAGGAGGTCCTCCTTTCATACGGGGGCGGGGCCCCTGCCTTTTTGCAATTTTCAATAGCGGATCAGCCGCCCCCATGGGAGCGGTCCCGCCCGCTTTAGGAGGGGAGCCGCCCTTTCATAAAGGGGTGGGAATGGGGTTAGGAGAAGGTGTTGGTCAAGGTGCCGATTCCCTCGATCTCCACATCGACCCGGTCCCCCGGCTGCAGCCAGCGCTGCTGATCCGCCGGGCAGCCGTGTACTACGCCGTGGGGCGTACCGGTAAAAATGAGGTCCCCCGGCTGAAGCGTAAAGTGCTGGGAGAGGTCGTGGATGATTGCGGCGACGCTGAAAATCAAGTCGCTGGTACGGGCATTTTGCTTGACCTCCCCGTTCACCCGGCAGGAAATAGCCAGATCGTCCGGATCCAGGCCAACAGCGACGCAGGGCCCTATGGGGGCGAAACCGTCAAAGGTTTTGCCCATGAGCCACTGCCCGCCCCTGGCAAACTGGAGGTCCCGGGTGGAGAGATCGTTCCCGCAGGTGCAGCCGAATATATACTGCTTGGCGTCCGCCAGCTGGACATTGCGGGCCGGCTTGCCGATGATGACCACCAGCTCCGCCTCGTAGTCGTGCTGCCGGTAACCCCTCGGCAGGAAAATGGACTGCCCGGAGGCGGCCAGGGCGCTGGGAAATTTGTTGAAGAGGGTGGGGGCGGTCGGCAGGTCCTCGTCGCATTCCGCCACATGCCGGCGGTAGTTGAGGCCGATGCAGAGGATTTTCTCCATCCCTGTTACAACAGGCGCCAAAACCGGATTTTCCAGTACGGCCCCGTCAGAAAATTGCTCCAGCATGGACAGGGAATCCGGCCCGCCCTGGATGGCCTCCAGCATAGTGGCCGGCGCGGAGAGGCCCCTCAGCGCGGCGGTTGCGGCCACATCGACGACGCCCCGCTGTGTCCAGAGGCCCAGGGAAGGGGTATCGCCTTTGTAAAACTGAGTCAGTTTCATAACATGTCCTCCCTTGCATGAGATCTCAATCATAGGGTCCGCGGCAGGCTTCATGGTTTTGGGGCGCACTACGGACACAGGCAAACCGCCCAAGCGGCGCTGCCCGCCCCGCGGGATGAGCCATCCCGCGGGGGCCCCGTTGATTTCACCTGCGCGGGGCGAGTGAATCGCCCCTTGCGCCAAGGTCCCGCGGCGCAGGACGATTGTATACGGCGCGGCGCGCCGGGGCGGAGCAGAAGCGGGGGAGACGGGCGCTTACTCCGCCTCCTCCTCTTCCTTCTCCGTAATGGCGATATGCAGCTCGTCCAGCTGTTTCTGCTCCACGAAGGAGGGGGCGCCCATCATCAGATCCTGGGCGTTCTTGTTCATGGGGAAGGGGATGATCTCCCGGATGCTGTCCTCCCCGGCCAGG
>CALWXD010000148.1 GCA_944385425.1 uncultured Oscillospiraceae bacterium
GTGCGCTATATGGACTATGACGAGGCCGTGGAGAAGGGCCTCATTGAGGTCATCGGGGAGGAGACGGACCGGGCCTTTTTGCAGGAGGTCATGGCCCAGGTCACCGATCCCGGCGCCATCCCCGCCGTGGCGGACACCTTCAAGGTGGTCTACACCCCCTTCCACGGCTGCGGCTACAAGCTGGTCCCGGAGGCGCTGCGCCGGGCGGGGCTCAAGCACCTGCTGTGCGTCCAGGAGCAGATGGTGATCGACGGGGATTTCCCCACGGTGGTCTCCCCCAACCCGGAGAACCCGGAGGGGTTCCACCTGGCGGTGGACCTGGCCAAGGCAAACGACGTGGACTTCATCCTGGGCACCGACCCGGACAGCGACCGGGTGGGCATCATGATCCGAGACAAGGACGGCAATTACCAGGTGGTCACCGGCAACCAGACCGGCGTGGTGCTGCTGGACTACCTGCTGGGGGCCATGGAGCGCTCCGGCAAGCTGCCGGAAAAGCCGGTGGTGCTGAAGACCATCGTCACCACCGAGATGGCCAAGGCCGTGGCCGAGCGCTACGGCGCCGCCTGCTACGACACCTTCACCGGCTTTAAGTTCCTGGCGGAGAAGAAGGACGGCCTGGAGGCCCGGGGCGAGGGCAAGGTGGTCTTCTCCTACGAGGAGAGCTACGGCTATATGGTGGGGGACTTTGTCCGGGACAAGGACGCGGTCACCGCCTCCCTGCTCCTTACGGAGATGGCCGCCTACTACGCCGCCCGGGGCATGACCGTGCTGGACGCCCTCAGCGCCCTGTATGAGAAATACGGCTATTACGGCGAAAAGACCCACAACCTGGTGATGCCGGGGCTGGACGGCCTGGCGGATATGGCAAGGCTGATGAAGGCCCTGCGGGAGACGCCGCCCAGGGAGATCGGCGGCGTGGCGGTGCGGCAGTTCAAGGACTACAGCGACGGCAGCGTGACGGACTGCGCCACCGGGGCGAAATCCGCCATGGAGCTCAGCGGCTCCAACGTGCTTCGCTTTGAGATGGCCGACGGCACCTCCATCATCGTCCGCCCCTCCGGCACGGAGCCGAAGATCAAGGTCTATGTGCTGACCAAGGGGGCCGACGCGGCGGCGCGGGACGCCAATCTCGCCAGATACGCCGCCTGGGTGGCCACGCTGACCCCCGGAAACTAAGGGACGCCGCTGGACCACGACCAAAAGGAGGGGACGCTGCCCATGAAGGATCACAAGGTTCGCATCGTTCTGTCCGTCCGGCTGTTTACGGACGAGAAATGTTTCGGCCCCGGCGTTGCCACGCTGCTGCGGAAGGTCAAGGAGCTCCACTCCCTCCGGGCGGCGGCCATGGATATGAACATGGCCTACTCCAAGGCCTGGACCATCATCAAAAAGGCGGAGCAGGAGCTGGGGTTCCGCCTGCTCAACTCCACCACCGGCGGCCGCCACGGCGGCGGCGCCACGCTGACGGAGGAGGGCGCCCGGCTGGTGGATGCCTACGACGGGTTCTGCCGGGAGCTGCAGGACACGGCGGACCGGCTTTACGACACCTATTTCGCGACTTTTTGAGCCGGCAAGGCGGGGAGGCGCGCTCCGCGGGGGATACCCGCGGGCGTCCGGGCCGCCCACACGATAAAATAAGGAGAGGCCCGCCGCAGCCTGCGGCGGGCCTCTCCCCTTGTCTGATCCAGTTACTGGATCTCGATCTGCCGTGCGGCGGGCACGGTGGGCTGCTGCTTGGGCAGCTGCAGCTCCAGGACGCCGTCCTTGTAGGAGGCGGTGATGCCGCTCTCCTGGATGTTGGACACGTCAAAGCTGCGGCTGAAGGAGCCGTACCGCCGCTCCCGGCGGATATAGCTGCCCTGCTTATCCTTCTCCTCGCTGCTCTCGCTGTGCTGGGCGGATACGGTGAGGATGCCGTCCTTCAGATCCAGCTTGATGTCCTCCTTCTTAAAGCCGGGCAGCTCGGCCTCCAGCACGAACTTATCCCCCTCGTCCCGGATATCGGTGCGGAAGGTGGAGGGGCTGCTGCTGCCAAAGAAATTGCGCTCAAAGTTGTCAAACATGTCAAACAGGTTATTTTCGCGGCGCTCAAAGGGAATCATACCAAACATCGTTCATGGTCCTTTCTGAAATCAAAATTTCGGAATGCGGGCGGCCGCTCCCTCCGGAGCCCTGCCTCCCTCTCATTTCTTGACTTTAGTATACCTCCGGATTATGAACAATCCTAGCGGATTTTATGTCCAAATTGTGAATTTTAGCACTCTCCTATATTGAGTGCTAATTCTGTGCCTTTTGCTGTCACCCGATTCGGCAATCCCCGCAAATCTTGTGGTTTTCCCCCCTTTACGCCGGGGAAAAAACGCGGTATACTAGCGGGGCAATCCAGCGCGCTTGTCCCTACACCCCCGTTCTGATCCCAACAGGAGGAATCCCCATGAAAGCCCGTGCAAACAACCTCGGCAGCGACCCCATTTTCCCGCTGGTACTCCGCCTGGCCATCCCCACCATGCTGGCCCAGCTGGTCAGCGTGCTCTACAGCATCGTGGACCGCATCTACATCGGGAACATCCCCGACATCGGCACTACGGCCCTGGCCGGGGTGGGGGTCTGCGGCCCCATCGTCACCCTCCTCTCCTCCTTCGCCACGCTGGTGGGCCTTGGCGGCTCCCCCATCATGGCCATGCGGATGGGCCAGGGGCAGAAGGACTACGCCCAGCGGATTTTGAACACCTGTTTTCTGATGCTGGTGGTGCTGTCGCTGGGGTTGACGCTGGTGTTCCTCCTCACCAAGGACCAGCTCCTCATGTGGTTTGGCGCCAGCGCGGACACCTTCCCCTACGCCGACACCTATATGACCATCTACACCGCCGGCACCTTCTTCGCCCTGCTGTCCACGGGGATGAACAGTTTCCTCATCTGCCAGGGCTTTTCCGGCCTGGGGATGGCCACGGTGGTGCTGGGGGCGGTGCTGAATATTGTGCTGGACCCCATCTTCATCTTCCTGTTCCACATGGACGTGGCCGGCGCCGCCATCGCCACGGTCCTGTCCCAGATGGCCTCCTGCGCCTTCGTCCTGCTGAGCCTGCGCAGCAAAAAGATGCCCGTCCGGCTGGGCTGGGGCGGCTTTTCCTGGAAGACGGTCCGGCGGGTGCTGGCCTTCGGCCTCTCCCCCTTCCTCATCATCGCCACGGACAGCATCCTCCTCATCGTCCTCAACACCGTGCTCCAGCGGTACGGCGGCGCGGCCCTGGGGGACACGCTGGTGGCCTGCGCCACCATTGTCCAGAGCTACATGCTGCTCATCACCATGCCCATGGGCGGGCTGACCCTGGGGACCCAGCCGGTGATCAGCTTTAACTACGGCGCCGCCCAGCCCGGGCGGATCAAGTCCGCCATCAAGATCATCGTGGGGCTGTGCGTGGTGTTCTGCGCTTTGATGCTGGTGGTGACCCACACTGTTTCCCCCCTCTTCTGCCGCCTCTTCACCGCCGACGCCGACACCATTGAACGCTCGGTGCGGTATATCAAGATGTTCACCTGCATGATCATCCCCCTGGCCGTCCAGTACCCCCTGGTGGACGAGCTGACGGCCATGGGCAGGGTGCGGCAGGCCCTGTTCTGCTCCCTCTTCCGCAAGTCGGTGTTCTTCGTCGGCCTTCTGGCCCTGCCCTACTTCCTTGGCCCGGAGCAGACCTTCTTCGCCGAGCCCATCGCCGACGTGGTGGCGGCCACCACCACCTCTATCCTGTTCCTCCGTTCCTTCCCCAAAACGCTGCGCCAGTGCGCCGCCCTGCGGACGGGGCAGGCGGCGCTGTAAGCCGCCCTCCCTGCCTCCCATCACAAGCTGCCTGGAAAGGAGGCCCCTATGCGGCCGGAGTTTCTTGAAATCGGAACCATTGTCAACACCCACGGCGTCCGGGGGGAGATGAAACTGGCCCCCCGGGACGTAGACGCGGCGCTGCTGCGGGGCGTCAAGGCCCTGTATATCGACGGCAGGGCCTACCGTCCCGTCTCCGCCCGGGTCCACAAGGACTGCCTGCTCCTCACCCTCCCGGAGGTGACGGACCTGGACGGCGCCCTCGCTTTCAAGGGCAAGGCCGTCTCCATCCGCCGGGAGGACGTTTCCCTGCCGGAGGGGGTCTATTTCCCCGCCGAGCTCATCGGCCTTTCCGCGGTGGACGCGGAGAGCGGCGCGGCCCTGGGGACCCTGGTACAGGTCCTCCCCTACCCGGCCCACGACGTGTATGTGATCCGGGGGGAGAAGGAGTTCATGGTCCCCGCGGTGCCGGCCTTCATCCAGGCGGTGGACCTGGAGCGGGAGACCATCCAAATCCATGTGTGGGAGGGGCTGATATAGTGGCGCGCTACGAGATCGACATTATGACCCTCTTCCCCGAGACGGTGGGGGACATGATGAACGAGTCCATCCTGGGCCGGGCCCAGGAGCGGGGGTTCATCCGGGTGGACGCCCACCAGATCCGGGACTTCACCACCAACAAACAAAAGCAGGTGGACGACTACCCCTACGGCGGGGGCCGGGGGGCGGTGATGCAGGCCGACCCCCTCTTCCGCTGCTGGCAGCACATCCGGGAGACCCACCCCATCCCCCGCACCCGCACCATCTTCCTCTCCCCCTGCGGCGCCACCTTCAACCAGGGGAAGGCCCGGCAGCTGCTACGGGACTACGACCATCTGATCCTGGTCTGCGGCCACTACGAGGGGGTGGACCAGCGGTTTCTGGACGAGTGCGTGGACGAGGAGATCTCCTTAGGGGACTTCGTCCTCACCGGCGGGGAGATCCCCGCCATGGCGGTGGCGGACGCGGTGTGCCGCATGGTGCCCGGCGTGCTGCCGGACCCGGAGTGCTTTGAGGAGGAGAGCCACTGGAACGGCCTTCTGGAGTACCCCCAGTACAGCCGCCCGGCGGTGTGGCACGGCCGGGAGGTGCCGGCGGTGCTGCTGTCCGGCGACCACGAGAAGGTCCGCCTCTGGCGGCGCAGGCAGTCCGTGATCCGGACGCTGCGGCTGCGGCCGGACATCTTCCGGGAGGCGGACTTCCAGGGCAGCAAGCAGGACCGCGCCCTCCTCCGCGAGGCCAGGGAGGAGCTGGCGGCCCGGGAGGCGGCGGACGGCCCCGCGGAAGGTTGACATCCGCCTGCGCCGCGGGTATAATCATCCTGGAAAGTTGTCTCCCCGGCTGCCCCGCGCGGCCCCGTGCCGCCGGCCAGCCTGCCCCCCTATAGAGAGAGAAAGATTTCGGAGGGTTGCCATGCCTACCATTTCTGTGATTGTTCCGGTCTACCGGGCGGAGGCCTTCCTCCGCAAGTGCACCGACAGCATCCTGCAGCAGACCTATACCGACCTGGAGCTGCTTTTGATTGAAGACGGCTCCCCCGACGAGAGCGGCGCCCTGTGCGACGCCATCGCCGCGGAGGACGACCGGGTCCGGGTGTTCCACAAGGAAAACGGCGGCGTCAGCTCCGCTAGGAACCTGGGGCTGGAGCACGCCGCGGGGACCTATATCGCCTTTGTGGACAGCGACGACTGGCTGGAGCCCAACGCTCTGGAGCTGCTGCTGCGGGCGCTGGAGACGGGCCGCGCCGACGCCGCCGGCTGCGGCCACTACAACGTGACGGCGGACGGCCAGCGCACGCCGGAGCCCCCCGCCCTCCCCGGCGGCAGCTACGGCCCGGAGAAGGTCACCACCGGCATTGTGGACCGCCTTCTGGGGGACCGGCTCACCCAGCCGGTGCTCAACGGCTTTATCTGGCGGTTCCTCTACCGCCGCTCCATCATCGCCGACAACCGCATCGCCTTTGAGGGGGCCTACCTGGAGGACGAGCTGTTTTTGCTGGAGTACTTCTGCTGCGCCCACCGGCTGGTGATCGTGGACCAGCCCCTGTACAACTACTACTGGAACGCCGCCTCCGCCACCCACAAGTATATGGCGAACTACATGGATGTGTTCCACCGCTTTATGGAGCGCAAGGAGGCCCTGGTCAAGCGCTATGACCTCCACCGCCACAGCCCCCGCTGGCGGGAGAACTCCAACTGGGCGGGCCTTCTTATCGCGGTGGCCAACGAGTACGCCCCCGGCAACAGCGCCACCTGGAAGGAAAAGCAGCAGAAGGTGGAGGGCTACACCCAGCTGCCGGAGATGCGCCAGGCCATCGCCGCCGTCTCCCCCTCCGGCCTGGGCCGCAACAAGCAGATCGTGGCGGATCTGATCCGGGGGCGGCACTTCTGGCTGCTCACCCTGCTCTACCGCATCAAAAACCGCAGCAAATCGTGAGGTAATTTCCCTATGTCCTATCTCAAGACCAGCCTCCTCTGGCACCTGCTCTCCTCCCTCTGGGCCTGGCTCTCCGGCGTCTACGCCGCCAGCGCCCTGGGCCGTCTCCTCAACCGGTTTTACCGGTGGCTTGACGGCAAGTGGCGCGGGAGCTTTTTTGTCCACCTCTTCTACGACGAGGGGCGCGTCTCCGCCGCCTGGCCGGACAGCCTCCTCCGCCGCGGGGCGGACTGGGTGCTGAACCTGCCCCTGCGGCTGCTGCAGGCCGTCTACAGGCTCCTGCGCCGCCCTCTGGACGGCAGCTTTTTCGCCACGCTGGCCTTTGAGGCCGGCAAGGAGGCCTTCCTGGCCGCCGGGTGGTGCATGGCGCTTATCCTGTGCATCCCCGCCTCCCTCTGGAGCAACGGCTACAGCGTGCTGTTGTTTGCCCTGGTGCTGGTTTTGATCCTCCTGGGCGGCATGAACGACTGCGCCATGCGCCTGTCTGTCCGGGGTTTCGGGCCCTACCTGCTGTTCTTCTTTTTTGCGGCGGTGGTCTCCGTCCCCCTCTCCAACTATCCCGGCCTCTCCGGCCGGTATCTGCTCTACTATTTCGCCTGTTTCCTGGTGGTCCTTGTCCTGGTCAACGCAGTGGGCAGCAGCGCCCAGCTGCTGCGGCTGGCCGGCGGCTTTGCCCTGGGCCTCTTCGCCGCGTCCTGCTACGGGCTGTACCAGTGGCTGGTCATCGGCGTGGAGGTGAACCCCACCTTTGTGGACACCAACGTCAACGCCGACATGCCCGGGCGGGTCTACTCCTACTTTGAAAACCCCAACGCCTTCGGCGAGCTTTTGATGATGGGGCTGCCCATTGTGGTGGCGCTGATCTTCGTCTCCCGCCGCTGGTACTGGAAGGCGGCCGCCTGCGCGGTCTTCTGCGCGGGGGCGGTCTGCCTGGCGGTGACCTACTCCCGGGCCAGCTATGTGGGCCTGGCGGTGGCTGCCTTCGTCTATGTCTTCTTCTGGAACCGGAAGCTGATCCCCCTGGGGATTGCTGTGGGCATCGCCGCCATCCCCTTGCTGCCGGATTCAGTCCTCAACCGGATTTTGACCATCACCAACACAACGGACACCTCCATCAGCAGCCGGGTCCCCCAGTACGAGGCGGTGATCCACCTGCTGCGCCACGAGCCGATCACCGGCGCGGGGCTGGGGGCGGACGCGGTGCGGGAGGCCGTGTCAATACAGGCTTTTTACCAGGGGACATCCCCCTTTGTCCACGCCCACAATACCCTGCTGCAGGTCTGGGCGGAGACCGGCCTTGTTGGGATCGCCTCTTTCGCCGCCTCCCTCCTCTGGACCATGAAGTCCACCGCCCGGGCGGTAAAGGAGAGTACCGGCCAGATCGCCCGGCATATTGCCATCGGCGGCACCTCCGCGCTCCTGGGCGCCATGGTCTGCGGCCTTGCCGACTACCTGTGGACCTACCCCAGGATTATGTTCGTCTTCTGGTTTATCTTTGGCCTTACTCTGTCGGCCATCAAGCTCTGCCGCCGGGATCAGGAGCGGACTTAACCGGAAAGCTTCCGTCGGGAGGGGCCTCCCTCCCGACGGGGGTTAGAAAGTCCGGCTTGCTTTTGCCGCCGGGGCTGTGCTATAATAAGGAGCGGTATCCGGGATTAGCGCAGTTGGTAGCGCGGGTGGTTTGGGACCATCAGGCCGGGAGTTCGAGTCTCCCATCTCGGACCACGTCGCTGCGGACGACATATCGTCCGCAGCGATTTTTTATAGCGAAAAATTTAGTTACTATTTTAGAAATTTCTGTTATACTCATAAAAAAGGGGTTAGAAAATGCAAAATACAAAGATGGGGAAGTGGGAGTTACTGTATAAAGGGCGGTTTACGCTACCTGCTACATTCTACATTACATCTGCTGACGGCTCATTTGTGGCAGAGTGATAACCCGCAGAGAGAGGGGCAGATATTCAGCTGGGCACGGCCCGCCAGAAGGTTGCCGTGTCCCGCTGTTCCAACCACGCAAGCAATGAAGATTATCGTTTGAACAGTTGAACAGGCAGGAAACGTCTCTTTATTTTTTAGAAAACTTGCCGATATAAAATATAGAAGAATAAACGGATTACGCAGGGAGGGATACGAAATGACAATCAACGAGATTGTGTGGCTGCTGCAAAACGCGGACCGGTATCAGAGCGAGGCCGCCCGGCCCAAATATCCCAACGGCGCGGCGGTATCGCACCCGGACGCGCCTAATAATGGACTGGATATTACCGGCATAACCCCAGCGGACCGCAAAATCATCCCTGTATCCAAAGAGGCGGAGTAGGCGGTGCGGGATATGGCTTTGGAGGACATGAAAAAATATTATGGGATGTCCAGGCCTGACGGCAATAACTTAGGAAATTTCATCAAATCCTATTATAAGCAAGTCCCCGTCTCAGACCGCTCAAACGCCTCCTGGACATTGCAGCAGATCCACCGGGAGGAGGCCTACCGTCTCTGTGACTTTGTCAGTGCCCGCGTTTCGGGCTGGCAGATCGGCCAGTGGTTCGACACCAGCATCCTGGACGAGTATCAGCGGGGGCGTGGATGTAAAGGCATAGTCCCCTTATCTAAAGGCGCGCTCACTCACCCCCCGCAAGCGGGCGGTGGTACCGCTTGACGGCAGCCGTGCGCTCTCTCGAGGGGGACATGCCAGCAGGGCTTAGCACCATAGCTGGAGACGGTCAAGGGGGGCTTATGCCCCTCTTTTTCAAAGCGTGTTCTTTTATTCTATAACAATGGATTAAATCTCAGAGAGCGGAAAGAAATGGACAAGACCGGAAGAGGTCCCCGCCTGGTGCCGTAGTCCTGTTTCGCTTTGTCCTGTTCCTGCCGCGCTTTCCACTCGGCAAAATCGCACGCGCCGACTACCACAAGAAAGAAGGAGACCTTCCAATGAAAAAGTGCCGGATCACCGTCATGCGCATCACTCGATATGCGGACCTAATGGCCCAGTACGAAAATCCCATCTCCCACGCCTGCGACCTGGAGGAGGGGCAGGTCTTTGTCACCAACGGCTGGGAGAAGCCAGAGGGATTCTGCCAGAGCGCCTGGGACACCCTCTCCCCCTTCGTGCTGGCCTTGAGCCACGGGGGCGAGAACTTCTATGACGGATGGATGAAGAATCCCAAGTCCGCCATGCTCTCCTGCAACGACGGGTTCCGCCCGGTGAGCTTCCTGGTGGAGGCTCTGGAGGAGGACGCGGAATAAGCTTTTACGGCAGGGGAAAGGCCGCCTGGGCTTAAACGCCCAGGCGGCCTTTGTCACTTGACCCAATACTCCACCGCGTCCCGCAGGAAGCGGGCGCAGCCGGGCACGGCCTTGTCGTAGTAGGCGGTGAACCGTGGGTCCTCCACATAGAGCGCCGCGATCCCCCGGTGCTTGGCCGGGTCATACCGGTTCCCGGTGATGGTGAGCCACCGGCGGTGGAGGGCGGCGACCGCCTGCCCAGCCTCGCTCTCGGGGGAGAGGCCCGCCTGGACGGCGGCCTCCAGGCGGGCTTGAATCTCCTCCCCCAGTTCCGTCCACTCCCGGTACTGCTCCACCGTTAGGTCCCGGATGGCGCCCTGGGCGGCGTCCACCTTTTCATCGCCGTACTTCTCCCGGGCCTCCTTGCCGTAGACCTGCTCGTGCCGGGTTAAGATCTGCTGCTTTAACGCTTCAAATTTCTGCTCGTCGCGCATCGTTTCCTTCCTTTCTTCGCATCGGATGGTGTCCCTAACCGATTGGATGAGGGCGTCCAGCCGGGCCCGCTCCGCCTCCAGAGCGGTGAGGTGGCTTCGCAGGGCGGCCAGGCGGTCAAAGGCGGGGTCGTCCAGACACGCCTTGATCCGGGCCAGCTCCACCCCGAGGGCCCGGTAGAACAGGATGTCCTGGAGCCGGTCCACCTCCGCGCCGCCGTAGTAGCGGTAGCCGCTCTCCGCCACCCGGCTGGGCTTCAGCAGGCCGATGTGGTCGTACCAGCGCAGGGCGCGGGTGGTCACCCCGGACA
>CALWXD010000149.1 GCA_944385425.1 uncultured Oscillospiraceae bacterium
CCTTCAAGGAGGTGCTCCAGCCCGACTTCAAGGCATATCAGCAGCTTATCGTGGACGACGCCAAGGCTCTGGCCAAGGGGCTGATGGATCGCGGGTTCGACCTGGTCTCCGGCGGCACGGACAACCACTTGATGCTGGTGGACCTGCGGCGGATGGGCCTCACCGGCAAGTGGCTGGAGGAGACGCTGGACAGCGCCGGCATCACCTGCAACAAGAACGCGGTGCCCAACGACCCCCAGTCCCCCAACGTCACCAGCGGCGTCCGCATGGGGACGGCGGCCCTGGCGGCCCGTGGCATGCAGCCGGCGGATATGGACCGCCTGGCCGAGTGCATCGCCCGCATGGCCAAGGACCCGGAGGGCAGCCGCGCCTATGTCCAGGGCGTGGTGAAGGAGCTGACGGAGCGCCACCCCCTCTACCGGGACAAGGCGTAAGCGGCCTCCGTTTGGCCTGCCAGAGAGAGAATCATGAGCGGCGGCGCGATATTCGCGCCGCCGCTCCCCGTTTTCCGGCATCGCTCCTGGCGCCCCGCGGCGCGCGCATCCGCGCCGCCCAAATCCGCGGCATGCCTTGCATTGGGGGGAGGGCTATGGTATAATCACTTCCTATGGAGAAAACGGGGCAGGCCGGGAAAGGGAGTGGGACACATGCGAAATGTGCTGGAATACCTGGAGGCGTCGGCGGCGCGGTTCCCGGACAAGGCCGCCTTTGCCGACGAGCACGGCGCCATCACCTTCCGGGCGCTGCTGGCCGCCGCCCGGCGTCTGGGGTCCTATCTGGCCCGCCGCCTGGAGGCAAAACGGCCGATCCCTGTCCTGGCTGGGCGCACCATCGAGACGCCCATCGCCTTTGCGGCGGTTCTGGCCGCTGGGTGCTGCTATGTGCCGCTGGACCCCCAGATGCCCCGGCTGCGGCTGGAGGGGATCCTCCGCCAGCTGGAGTCCCCCCTGCTCTTGTGCGGGGAGGGGGAGCGGAAGACCGCCGGGGAGCTGGCGGGGGTCTGCGAGCCGGTATTTGTGGGGGAGCGTCTGGAGGAGCCGGAGGACCCGGCGCTGCTGGAGCGCCGCCGGGCGGCCATGCTGGACGTGGACCCGGTGTATATCATCTTCACCTCCGGCTCCACCGGCGTGCCCAAGGGGATCGTCTGCCACCACCGGGGGGTCATGGACCTTGCCGACTGGCTGGCCGGGGCGGGCGGTTTCACGGCGGCGGACGTGCTGGGGAACCAGGCCCCCTTCTATTTTGACGGGTCGGTGAAGGACTTCTACATGGCGCTGAAGACCGGCGCCACCTGCGAGATATTGCCCAAAAAGCTCTTCTCCTTCCCCAAGCTCCTGGTGGGCTACCTCAACGAGCGGAAGGTGACGGCCCTGCAGTGGGCCACCTCCGCCTTCCACCTGGTGGCGGCCTCCGGCATTTTGGAGCGGGAGCGGCCGGAGAAAGTGCGGATC
Source organism: uncultured Oscillospiraceae bacterium (assembly GCA_944385425.1). GTDB lineage: Bacteria > Bacillota > Clostridia > Oscillospirales > Oscillospiraceae > CAJFPI01. The sequence goes on from CALWXD010000149.1 coordinate 1,452, forward strand.
GTGCTGGCGGGGGGCGAGGCCATGCTGGCCGGCGACCTCAACCGCTGGCGGGCGGCGCTGCCGGAGGCGGTGTATATCAACCTCTACGGCCCCACCGAGACCACCGTGGACGCCGCCTGGTACCGGGTGGACCGGGACTACGCCGACCACGAGGCCATCCCCATCGGCCGCCCCTGCGCCAACAAGGAGATCCTTCTCCTGGACGAGGAATTGCGCCCGGTGCCGCCGGGGGTGCCCGGGGAGATCTGCATCCGGGGCAGCGGCCTTGCCCACGGGTACTTCAAGGATCCGGAGAAGACGGCGGCGGCCTTTATCCAAAATCCCTTGACGCCGGACTACTCCGACCGGATCTACCGCACCGGGGACATCGCCCGGTGGAACGCGGAGGGCCTGCTGGTCTTCCAGTCCCGGCAGGACGGGCAGATCAAGCACATGGGCTACCGCATCGAGTTGGGGGAGATCGAGCGGGCCCTGGCCAGCTGCCCGGCGCTGGAGGAGGCGGTCTGCCTCTTTGACAGCGGGCGGGACGCCATCGTCTGCTGCTACGCCGGCAGCGCCACGGCGGCGGAGATCATCGGGCATATCCGCGCCCTGGTGCCAAAATATATGCAGCCCAACGTCTTCCGGCAGCTGGAGGCCCTGCCCCACAACGCCAACGGGAAGATCGACCGGGTACGGTTGAAGGAGAGCTATTTTCATGAGACAGGTGAGAGATGAAAAGGAGCTGAACGCCTGGCTCACCGAACAGCTGCGGCCGGGGGTCATGACCAACTGCCCCCTGGGCGGCCCGGCGCTGCACCGGGCGCTGGAGGATGGGCGGCTGTGGGGTGTGAGCTGGGAGGGGGGACTGTTCCTCTTCTCCCGCCAGGAGGGGTTCTGGCGTTTGGCCTACTATGTGCGGGACCGCGCGGTCCCTCCGGCGATCCAGTGGACGGAGGAGGACACGGTGCTGGAGATGCCCCTCCGCCCCGGGGATGCGGGGGGCCTGATGGATTACTGGCAGGGCCTCGGCTTTGAGACCGCCTTTGTCCGCCTCCGCCTGGAGCGGCCTGCCGATGGAGGACAGGGGGACCTGCCGCCCCCGCCGCCGGTGGAACCAGGGGAGGCCCTGGCGCTGCTGGCGCGCTGCTTTGACCGTGAGACCGGCTGTCTCCCGGATCGGGAGGCCCTGGCGGCGGACTGTGAGCAGGGGCTGATCCTCACCCGCCGGGGGGAGGACGGCAGCCTCGCCGCCCTGCTCCGGGCACAGCGGAGCCGCCGGGGGACGGAGCTTAGGCACCTGGCGGCGGATCCGGCCCTTAGGGGCCGGGGCCTTGCCGGGGCGCTGACGGAGGAGTTCACCCGCCGCTTTGGCGGAGGGCGCTGCACGGTCTGGGTGCGGGAGGACTGCGCCGCCCCCAGGCACATCTATGAGAAAAACGGCTTTCGCCCGGACGGGTGGAGGTCGGTTGTATGGATACGGAAAGGAAGGTAACATAACATGGAAGAGCTGCTGAAACTGCTGAACGAGACCTGCCCCGGCATCGACTTTGCCGGGTCCGACGCTCTGATCGACGACGGGATTCTGGACTCCCTGGACATCGTCACCATCGTCTCCGCGCTGATGGACGCCTACGACGTGACCATCTCCGTGGACGACCTGGTGCCGGAGAACTTCAACTCCGTGGGGGCCATGCTCTCCCTCATTGAGGGGCTGCAGGGGTAAGCCATGTCCTTCACATCCCTGTCGTTTCTCATCTTCCTGGGGGCGGTGGCGGCGGCCTACTACCTGGTCCCCCGGCGCTGGCAGTGGGGGCTGCTGCTCCTGGCCAGCTACGGCTTTTACTGCTGGGGCGGGGGGCGGACGGTGGCCTACCTCCTCTTTACCACCCTCACCACCTATCTTGCGGGCCTTCTCCTGGGAAAGCTCAACCGCCGGGCCAAGGCGCTGCCGCCGGAGGAGAGGAAGGCGGGCCAGGCCCGGCTGCGCAGAGGGAAGAGGTGGGCGGCGCTGGGGGCATGCCTCCTCAACTTCGGCATGCTCTACCTGCTCAAATACTGGCCCTTCACCGCAGAGGTGGTGGAGAGCGCCGCCGGCATCTCCCTCTATGTGCCGGACCTCCTCATGCCGGTGGGGGTGTCCTACTTCATCTTCCAGGCGGTGGGCTACGTCATCGACTGCTACCGGGGGAAGTACGAGCCGGAGCGGAACGTGGGGAAATACGCCCTCTTCCTCTCCTTCTTCCCCCAGGTGGTCCAGGGGCCCATCTCCCGCTATGACCAGCTCTCGCCCCAGCTTTTGGGGGAGCACCCTCTCAGCTGGGACAACCTCAAATACGGCATCCAGCTGGCCATGTGGGGGTATTTCAAAAAGCTGGTGATCGCCGAGCGCGTGGGCGTCATGGTGAACACGGTCTTCGCCAGCTACTGGGACTACCCCGGCTCCATTCTGGCCGCGGCGGTGCTGGGCTACAGCATCCAGCTCTACTGCGACTTCTCCGGCGGCATCGACATCACTAGGGGCGCGGCCCAGATGCTGGGCATCGACCTGGCGGAGAACTTCCGCCGGCCCCTGTTCGCCCGGTCGCTGACGGAGTTCTGGCGCCGCTGGCACATCACCCTGGGGGCCTGGATGCGGGACTATCTCTTCTACCCCCTGGCCCTCAGCAAGCCCTTCCGCCGGCTGGGAAACTTTGCCCGGCGGCACTTCAAGGGCACCGTGGGGAAGATCTTCGCCACCTCCATGGCCACCTTTGTCGTCTACTTTGTCATCGGCATCTGGCATGGGGCCAACTTCCGCTATATCGCCTTCGGCTTTTATAACGGCGCGCTGATTACGGCGGGCCTTCTTCTGGAGCCCTTTTTTGTAAAGCTGCGGCAGCGCCTGCCCATCCGGTGGGAGGGGAAGGGGTGGCACCTCGTCCAGATGGCCCGCACGGCCCTCATCGTCTTTGCCGGGCGGTATATCACCCGTGCCCCCCGGCTGCTCGCCGCCCTCTATATGCTGAAGGAGACGGTCGTTTCCTTCCACCCCGGCCGCCTTCTGGACGGGACGCTGCTGACGCTGGGCGTCACCGGCTTTGACTACGCCGTGGTGGTCCTGGGCATGGCGGTGGTGCTGGGGGTGGAGTGGTACCAGGAGCGGGGCGGCCATGCCCGGCAGTGGCTGGAGCGGCAAAACGCCTTTGTCCAGTGGCTGGGGATCATGGTCCCCCTGCTGGCGATCATCCTGCTGGGCGCCGTGGGGCAGAACTATGTGGGCGCGGAATTTATCTACGCACAGTTTTAAGGGGAGAGGGCCATGAACGCGAAAAAATGGATGATTATGTTTGTGTGCTGCCTCCTGTCGCTGCCGGTGCTGCTGGCGGGGCTGAACTTCGTGGTGGACCCCTTCGGCGTGTTCGGCCACTTCACCTGGTACTCCTTCAGTGAGACGCTGAACCCCCGGGTGGGGAAGACGGAGTACCTGGAGGAGCACTGGGACGACTACGATTCCTATGTGGTGGGCTGCTCCTCCACCAGCTCCTACAGCGTGGAGGAGCTGAACGCCTACCTGGACGCCAGCTTTTATAACCTCATCATGTACGGCGCGGATATGGAGGACGTGGAGAAGACGGTGGCCTACCTCCTGGAAAACGACACGGTGCGCTACCTGTTCCTCAACGTCTATGTGGACAACGGCATCAGCATCGGCGGCGGGGAGGACGACCTGACGCTGAAGCTCCACGAGAAGGTCAGCGGCGCCAGCCCCCTGTCCTTCTACGGCGGGTATCTGATGGCGGACCCCAACTACGCCATGGACAAGCTGGAGGCCATGGCCAAGGACACCTGGCTGCCCCAGACCTTCGACGTGTTTGACGAGGCCACCGGCGTCTACGACAAGCGGGCCAGGGATGTGGAGAACATCTCCGACATGGAGCGGTATGTGGCGGCCTACCCGGTGTTCGCTGACTACCCCGTCTACCCCACGGAGCTGGCGGCCACGGAGCGGTGCATGGAGAGCGTGGCGGCCATCCGGGACATGTGCGCCGCCGCGGGGACGGAGCTGATCGTGGCCTGCGCCCCGGTGTACGGGGAGTACCTCAACTCCTTCTCCGACGGGGACCTGGCGGCATTTTACACCGCCCTGGGGCAGGTGACGGACTACTGGGATTTCACCTACAGCTCCGTCAGCTGGGAGCCCCGGTATTTCTATGACGGCACCCACTTCCGAAACGCCGTGGGCACCATGGCCCTGGCAAAGATCTTCGGAAACGACGACGTGTACATTCCGGAGGACTTCGGCGCCTATGTGACGGCGGAGACGGCGGCGGACCACGCCGCCGCCCTAACAAACCGCGGCGGCGGGCAGGACGACAGCGGCTACACCCGTGAGGTCCCCATCCTCATGTACCACCACCTCTCGGAGGAGGGGGGCACGGACATCAACATCTCCACCGCCGCCTTTGAGGACCAGATGCGCGCTCTCCGGGACGGGGGGTACACCGCCGTCACCTTTGACGATCTCTATGCCTATGTGGAGCACGGGACGGAGCTGCCGGAAAAGCCGGTGCTCATCACCTTTGACGACGGGTACGAGAGCAACTATACCCTGGCCTGGCCCATCCTGGAGCGCTACGGCATGAAGGCCACCATCTTCGCCATCGGCGTCTCCATCGGGAAGGACACCTATAAGGACACCGGGGCGGCTATCATCCCCCACTTCTCTCTGGAGCAGGCGGCGGAGATGGTGGACTCCGGCGTGATCTCCGTCCAGACCCACACCTATGACATGCACCAGGCGGCGGAGTATGAGACCGGGCCGGTGCGGGAGGGGGTGCTGCAGATGGCGGGCGAGAGCGAGGCGGACTATATGGCCGCCTTCCGGGCAGACCTGGAGACGGCCAAGGCGCAGCTGGAGCAGGGCACCGGCCAGGCGGTGACGGCCCTGGCCTACCCCTTCGGCTTTTCTACCACCCTCAGCGAGGCCCTGTGCCGCGGGGAGGGCATCCGGGCCACCGTTACCACCGAGAGCCGCGGCAACACCGTCATCAAGGGCCTCCCCCAGTGCCTCTACGGCATGGGCCGCTACACCGTGACAGAGATCAGCGGCGCGGAGCTGCTGGCGCTGCTGGAGGGGTGAATTTCTCAAAAAATCCCCCGCTTTTTCGCAAGAATTCCTTGCATTTGGGCGGAAGGTGTGGTATTATATTTCAGCATTCCGCACAGCCCCGGATCTCCGGTCGGTGCCGCAAGGTTGGCCGGGGGGAGGATGGGGCTGGAGGGTACAACTAAATTTTTTGGAGGAAATGAAAACCATGGCAAATGTCGTATCCATGAAGCAGCTGCTGGAAGCCGGCGTCCACTTCGGTCACCAGACCCGCCGGTGGAACCCCAAGATGGCCCCCTATATCTTCACCGAGCGCAACGGCATCTATATCATCGACCTGCAGAAGACGGTGAAAAAGCTGGAGGAGGCCTACGCCTTCGTCCGCAGCCTTGCCGAGGGCGGCCAGTCCCTGCTGTTCGTGGGCACCAAGAAGCAGGCCCAGGAGGCCATCAAGGATGAGGCCCTGCGCTGCAACATGTTCT
>CALWXD010000150.1 GCA_944385425.1 uncultured Oscillospiraceae bacterium
GTGGTGAAGGGGGTCAACTTCCTGGGTCTGGCGGATGTCTCCAGCCCGGTCAAGCTGTCCAAATTCTACAGCGAGTGCGGCGCGGATGAGCTGGTATTCTACGACATCACCGCCTCCGCCGAGGGCCGCGCCCTCTTCACCGACATCCTCACAGAGGTGGCCTCCACCATCTTCATCCCCCTCACCGTGGGGGGCGGCATCAACACGGTGGAGGACTTTGACCGGGTCTTAAAGTGCGGCGCGGACAAGGTCAGCGTCAACTCCGGGGCCCTCCGGGACCCCTCCCTCATCGCCGCGGCGGCGAAGAAGTACGGCGACCAGTGCGTGGTGCTCAGCGTGGACGCCAAGCGGGTGGACGGCCGTTTCCGGGTGTTCGCCAAGGGCGGCCGGGAGGACACGGGGCTGGACGCCATCGAGTGGATCCGCCGGGGCGTGGAGAACGGCGCCGGGGAGATCGTCCTCAACAGCATCGACACCGACGGGGTGAAGGGGGGCTTTGACCTGGAGATGCTCGCCGCCGTCTGCGACGCGGTGAACGTGCCGGTGATCGCCTCCGGCGGCGCCGGGTGCGCGGAGGATTTTGTGACGCTCTTTCAAACCCTTCCCAAGGTGGACGCGGGCCTGGCCGCCTCCATCTTCCACTTCGGCGAGGTCGCCATTCCCGACCTCAAGCAGGCCCTGCACGCCCAGGGCATCAACGTAAGACTGTAACAAATAGGAGGAGGTACCTCATGCTTTCCATCGACGACTTGAAATTCAACAGCCACGGCCTCATCCCCGCCATTGTGGTGGACGCCGGCACCGGCAAGGTGCTGACGCTGGCGTATATGAACCAGGAGAGCCTTGCCATTACCATGGAGGAGGGGCGGACCTGCTTCTGGTCCCGGTCCCGCGGGGAGCTGTGGCGCAAGGGGGAGCAGAGCGGCAACATCCAGTATGTGGTGGACATCACCGCCGACTGCGACCGGGACGCCCTGGTGGTCCGGGTGAACAAGACCGGCCCCGCCTGCCACCTGGGCACCGACTCCTGCTTTAACGACCGGCTCTTCATCGGCCAGGCGGCGGAGCCCTTCTCCGTCAAGGGCCTCTACCAGCTGCTGGAGGGGCGGAAACAGGACCTCCCCGAGGGGTCCTACACCACCTACCTCTTTGAGAAGGGGCTGGACAAGATCCTCAAGAAGGTGGGGGAGGAGTGCACCGAGGTCATCATCGCCGGCAAGGCCCGGGACAAGGCGGAGACGGTCTATGAGATCGCGGATCTCATGTACCATGTGCTGGTGCTGATGGTGGAGCTGGGCATCCGCGTGGACGATGTGATGGCGGAGCTGGCCAGCCGCCACGTCATCGACCACAAGATAAAGCAGGAGAAGATGACCTAATGAAACCTCAAAATCTCCACACCCACACCACCTTCTGCGACGGGAAAAGCACCCCCGCGGAGATGGCGGCGGCGGCCCTGGCCGCCGGATGCGGCTCCATCGGCTTTTCCGGCCACGCCCCCCTGCCTTTCCCCAACGTCTGGTCCATGAAGGAGGAGAGCGTGGCGCCCTACCGCGCTGCCGTGTTGGCACTGCGGGAGGAATACGCCGGGCGCCTGGAGGTCTACCTGGGGCTGGAGCAGGATATCCTCTCCCCCGCCCTCGCGGAGACCTACGACTACCGCATCGGCTCGGTCCACTGCTTGAGGACGGCGGAGGGGGTGATCTCCGTGGACGCCTCCCGGGAGGAGTTTGCCGACGCTGTCCGCCGCTGCTACGGCGGCGACGCCCTGGCCCTGGCGGAGGACTACTACCGCCAGGAGGCCCAGGTGGTGGAAAAAACCGGCTGCCAGATCGTGGGCCACTTCGACCTGGTGACCAAGTTCAACGAGGGGGACCGGTTTTTCGACGAGGGGGACCGGCGCTACCGCGCCGCCGCCCTGGATGCCCTGGACGCCCTGCTGGAGCGGGACGTGCTCTTTGAGATCAACACCGGGGCCATGGCCCGGGGCTGCCGCTCCGTCCCCTACCCTGCCCCCTTCCTGCTGCGGCATATCCATGAACGCCGGGGACGCGTCCTCATCACCGGCGACAGCCACAGTGCCGCCGCCCTCCTCTACGGCTACCCCCAGGCCTTCGCCCTGGCGGCGGCCTGCGGGTTTACCGAGTCCTACTACCTTGTGGGGCGGGCCTTTGTGCCGGCCCCCCTGCCGCTGTAAGCGGCCCTCTGCCCCCGCCGCGGCGGGGGCAGGCCTTTGGGCGGCGGGCAGCGCCCCGCCGCCCCATCTCTCAACAGAAAGGATCTCGCCCTATGCCTACCCTGGAAGACATCCGCGCCTGCTTCTCCGGCGACCGGTTCGCCACCGAGGCCGCCGGCGTGGAAATTCAGACCGCGGAGCCGGGCCATGCCGTCTGCACCATGGCCATCCGCCCCGTCCACCTCAACGCCAACTCCGTTCCCATGGGCGGGGCCATCTTCACCCTGGCGGACTTCGCCTTCGCCATCGCCGCCAACGGCCACAGCACCTCCGTCACCGTCACCCAGCAGGTGTCCATCACCTTCCTCGCCCCCTCCCACGGGAAAACGCTGATCGCCGAGGCCCGCTGCATCAAGGCCGGCCGCACCACCTGCCTCTACGCCGTGGACGTCACCGACGACCTGGGCGCCCAGGTGGCCCATCTCACCGTCAACGGCTACACCATGGCCCCGCGGCCGGAGAAGTGAGAAAAAGAATCTGAAAATACTTCTTGACTTTAGCACTTAAAAGTGATAGAGTGTACTCCGTTGATACCAAACGCGGTGACGGAGACAAGTAGGGACCCTGTCCCCTTTCAGAGACCTGCCGGACGG
>CALWXD010000151.1 GCA_944385425.1 uncultured Oscillospiraceae bacterium
GGAGCTGACGCCGGACAAGCTGGCCGGCTGTCGCCTTGCCGGGCTGACGGCGGGGGCCTCTACGCCTGCGAGCATCATAAAGGAGGTCAACAAGACGATGAGCGAAGAAAAAATCATGAACGAGGGCGCCGAGAATTTTGCCGAAATGTTTGAACAGTATACCAATACTTTGAATACAGGAGACAAAGTGACTGGCGTCGTCACCGCTATCACCCCTACTGAGGTTCATGTGGATCTCGGCTGCAAGCAGGCCGGCTACATCCCCATGGACCAGCTGACGGACGATCCCAACGCCAAGCCCGAGGACATTGTGAAGGTCGGCGACACGGTGGAGCTGTATGTCATCCGGGTGAACGATGTGGAGGGGTATGCCACCCTCTCCAAAAAGCGCCTGGACGCCAACAAGATCTGGGATGTTCTGGAGCAGGCCGTCGAGGATAAGACGGTTATGGAAGGCGTTGTGTCCGAGGAGAACAAGGGTGGCATCGTCGTGTTCATCAAGGGTGTGCGCGTGTTTGTCCCCGCCTCTCAGTCCGGGCTGCCCCGGGGCGCGGACCTCAGCCAGCTGATCAAGCAGAAGGTGCAGCTGCGCATCACCGAGGTTAACCGTGCCCGCCGCCGCGTGGTGGGCTCCATCCGGGCCGTGGCCTATGAGGCCCGCCAGGCTGCCGCCGCCGCCCTGTGGGAGGGCATCGAGGTTGGCAAGCACTACACCGGCACGGTCAAGTCCATGACCAGCTACGGCGTGTTTGTGGATATCGGCGGCGTGGACGGGATGGTACATATCTCCGACCTCAGCTGGAGCCGGATCAAGCACCCCAGCGAGGTGGTCAGCGTGGGCGACACCCTGGATGTGTATGTCATCTCCTTTGATAAGGAAAAGAAGAAGATCTCCCTTGGCGTGAAGGACCGCTCCATTGATCCGTGGGAGACATTCATGTCCACCTACAAGGTGGGCGACGTGGCCAACGTGAAGATCGTCAAGCTGATGACCTTCGGCGCCTTTGCCGAGGTTGTCCCCGGCGTGGACGGTCTGATCCACATCTCCCAGATCGCCGACCGCCGGATCGAGGGCCCCGCCGAGTGCCTCAGCGAGGGCCAGATGGTGGACGCCAAGATCATCGAGGTGGACGAGGACAAGAAGAAGATCTCCCTGTCCATCCGCGCCCTGCTCCGCGCCCCCGCGGCGGAGGAGAGCGGCGAGGAGGAATAAGTCCCAGCCCCTTGTATATGGAGAAAACGGCCGGAGCATCCGCTCCGGCCGTTTTTTTGCCCCCTGGTCCCGGCAAGCGGCCGCCGGGGCCCCCTCCCCGCGCCGCGCTGCCTGTCGGAAAAGAGGCGTTTCTTTCAAAATTTTTGCTAAAACAGGCAAAAATCGGAAATAATGCCTAAGAAATCATTGCAATATGGGAAAAAGTGGAGTAAAATAGAGAAAAGTCCCAATCCAGATGTGTGTTATGTGGCCAAAGGAGGGCGTATGTTTCAAGTGGGGGACAAGGTCGTGCATCCCATGCACGGTGCCGGCGTGATTGACAGCATTGTGGAGGAAAAAATCGGTGGAACGACGCAGGCATACTATGTTTTTCGCATGTCTGCAGGCGGCCTTGTTCTGAAAATCCCTGTTGCGAACAGCCAGGTCATCGGCCTGCGCGCCGTGGTGGACGCGGCGGCGGCGGACGAGGTGATCGCGGCGCTGGGGAGCCTGGAGATCGAGGTGACCAGCAACTGGAACAAGCGCTACCGGGAGAATCTGGAGCGGCTGAAGAGCGGGGACCTCTACGAGGTGGCCCGCGTGATCAAGTGCTTGATGCGGCGGGACGCCCAGCGGGGCCTCTCCAACGGGGAGAGGAAGATGCTGCACAGCGCAAAGCAGATCTTTATTTCCGAGATGGTGCTGGCCAAAAATGTCCCCTACAGCGATATCGAGGGGCAGGTCAACGCCTCTCTGGTGGGCGAGGGTGCGTAAAGTCGATGTTTGGTTTGGTCAAGAAATGGTTGGCAAGGCGGGGAGAGGAGCCGTTTTTCTGCAGCGCCGTGGTGCCGGCCGCCGGCGCCTCCTCCCGGATGGGCGGGCAGAACAAGCTGTTCGCCCCGGTGGACGGCGTCCCCGTCCTGGTGCGGAGCGTCCTGGCGCTGAGCCGCGCCAGCTGTATTCATGAGGTGGTGGTGGCCGTGCGGGAGAGCGACCTTCTGGACGCGGCGGAGCTCCTGCGGCCCTATCCGCTGGGAAAGCCCCTCAAGCTTGTGGTAGGGGGGGCGACCCGGCTGGAGTCTGTGATGGCCGCCTTGAGGGAGTGCAGCGGGGAGGCCACGCTGGTCGCCGTGCACGACGCGGCCCGCCCCCTGGTGCCGCCGGAGGTGGTGGAGGAGGCGGTTGAAAAAGCCCGGACCTGCTACGCCGCGGCGCCGGCGGTGCCGGTGAAGGACACCATCAAGGTGGCGGAAAACGGCGTGGTGCGGCAGACGCCGGACCGCGCTACCCTCTACGCCGTGCAGACGCCCCAGGTGTTTGACCGGGATCTGCTGGCCAGCGCCCTCCAGGCCGCCCTGGACCAGCGTCTGCCTGTGACGGACGACTGCTCCGCCGTAGAGCGGCTGGGAAAGGCGGTATATCTGACAGCCGGCAGCTATGAGAACATCAAGATCACCACGCCGGAGGATCTGCTGATTGCCCAGGCGATCTGTGAGGGCAGGGAGGAGGCGCTATGAGCGGTTTCCGCGTCGGGCACGGATATGATGTGCACCGCTTAACTGAGGGGCGCCCGCTGATCCTGGGGGGCGTTTCGATCCCCTGGGACCGGGGACTTCTGGGCCATTCCGACGCGGACGTCCTGCTCCACGCGGTGATGGACGCCCTGCTGGGGGCGGCGGGCCTGCCGGACATCGGGCACCAGTTCCCGGATACGGACGAGCGCTACCGCGGGGCGGACAGCCGCGCCCTGCTGCGGCAGGTGGCGCAGCTGGTGGCCCGTGCCGGCTACCAGGTGGAAAATATCGACGCCACGGTGGTGGCGCAGGCGCCGAAACTGGCCCCTCATCTGCCGCTGATGGTCCGCCGGATGGCGGAGGACCTGGGCCTCGCGCCGGAGCAGGTCAACGTAAAGGCCACCACCGAGGAGCACCTGGGCTTTACCGGCCGGGGGGAGGGGATCGCGGCCCACTGTGTCTGCCTCCTCTCCCGCGCCGCCGTTTGACAAAGCAGCGCCCCGCTGCCGGGTATCCGGCAGCGGGGCGCACCTTTTCCCCCGGCGCTCATAAGCTGACATGAGAGGGGGAATCTTTCTTGAACCATTATCTCATTGTCTGCCGCTCTGTGACCCAGGCCCAGCGGGCGGGAATGCTCTTCTCCTCCGCCGGGATCACAAACCAGGTTTTCCGCTCCCCGGTGGGGCTGACGGAGCGGGGCTGCAGCTATTCTGTCCGTATTCCGTACCAGCAGCTGCCCCAGGCGGCGCAGCTGCTGCGGGATTACCATATGAAACCTGTCAAAATTGTCCTGCAGGACGAATATGGTACCATCAGCGAGGTGGCCAGGCATGATCTACTTTGACGCCGCGGCCACCACCCTGCAAAAGCCAAAGGCCGTGGCCCAGGCGGTTGGCGCCGCCATGGGCCGCCTCAGCTCACCCGGGCGGGGCGGCTATCCCAGCGCGCAGAAGGCCGCCCAGCTGCTGCTGCGCTGCCGCATGGAGCTGGCGGAGCTGTTCGGCGTTTCAGACCCGGAGCGGGTGGTGTTTACCAGCAGCGCCACCCACGGCTTGAATATTGCCATCCGCTCCCTGGTCCGGCCGGGGGGACGGGTTGTGATCTCCGGCTACGAGCACAACGCGGTGACCCGGCCGCTCCACGGCGTGGAGCGCCTCTCCATCCACATGGTCAACACCCCGCTGTTTGACCGCGACGCCATGCTCCGGGGGTTTCGCTCCCTGGTGACGCCCCAGACCGATGCGGTCATCTGCACCCATGTCTCCAATGTATTTGGCTATATCCTGCCCATCGAGGAGATCGCGGCCCTCTGCCGGGAGCGGGGGGTCCCGCTGATTGTGGACGCCTCCCAGTCCGCCGGCGCCCTCCCCGTCCGGCAGGACCGGCTGCAGGCGGCCTTTATCGCCATGCCGGGGCACAAGGGGCTCTATGGCCCCCAGGGGACCGGCGTTTTGCTCTGCGGCGCCGACCCGGAGCCGCTTTTCATGGGCGGTACGGGCAGCAATTCCCGGGAGCAGGCCATGCCGCCGTTCCTGCCGGACCGGCTGGAGGCCGGCACCCACAACGTGCCCGGCATCGCCGGGCTTTTGGCGGGCGTGCGCTTTGTCCGGTCCCTGGGCGTGGAGCGGATCTGCCGCCACAGCCAGATCTTGAAGGACCAGCTGGCCCGGTCCCTTGCCGGAGACCCGCGCTACCAGATTTTCCACACGGAGGACAGCGCCCTGCAGACCGGCGTCCTCTCCTTTGTCCGCCGGGGGACGGATACGGAGGCCCTGGGGCAGGCCCTGGGGGAGGCGGGGTTTGCCCTGCGGGCGGGGTACCACTGCGCGCCCTACGCCCACCAGACCGCCGGGACCATAGAGACCGGCACGCTGCGTTTTTCCGCCTCCGCCTTCAACACCGGACAGGAGGCGGAGGAGCTGGCCCGGTATCTCCGCGGGCGCTGAAAATTTACAAATTGCTTAAATTTAGCCGGCCTTGTTCCTTGCTTTTTTCTGGCAGATATTATAAAATAATCTTACTTGTGTAGATTTTGTGAAATTGCAGAAATAAGGAGCTTGCCATGGATGCTATCCTGTCCGTCTTAGAGATCTGCAGGCGGTATATTCAGCTGATCAATTTCACCGACCTGCTGGATATGGCGATCATCGCCTTCCTGGTCTACCGGCTTTTGTCCCTCGTGAAGAGCACCAACTCGGAGAAGCTGCTGAAGGGCGTCCTCTTCATTATTTTGGCGCTGTTCCTCTCCGATGTGTTCCAGCTCAACAGCCTCAACTTCGTGCTGAACATGCTGGTAGAGATCGGCGTGCTGGCCCTCATCATCCTCTTCCAGCCGGAGATCCGCCGCATCCTGGAGCAGGTGGGCGGCAGCCGCTTTTCCTTCATGCGGGTCCTGGGGCGGGGGCAGCAGACCAGCGCCATCGAGAAGGCCATCGAGGTGACGGCCTCCGCCTGCGCCGATATGAGCAAGTCCCGCACCGGCGCGCTGATTGTCTTTGAGCGGAAGATCCTGCTGGATGACGTGCTGCGCAGCGGGACCAAGCTGGATGCGGAACCCTCCGCGGAGCTGCTCAAGAACGTGTTCTTTGTCAAGGCGCCTATGCACGACGGCGCCATGATCATGCGGGAGGGGCGGGTGCTGGGCGCCGGCTGCATGCTGCCGCTGAGCCGCAACGTCAACCTCAGCCGGGACCTTGGCATGCGCCACCGGGCCGGCATCGGCATGAGCGAAAATTCAGACGCGGTGGTGGTCCTGGTCTCGGAGGAGACCGGGTCCATCTCCGTGGCGGTAGGCGGCATGCTCAAGCGCCACCTGACGGTGGAGACGCTGCAGCTGCTGCTGAAAAACGAGCTTCTGCCCAAGGAGGATGAGGAGGATACGGCGAAAAAGAAGTTCCAGCTGAAGGACCTTCTGAAACGGAAGAAGGACGGGGTGGACCATGAGTGAGTTTAAAAACAGCAAGACCTTCCGGATCATCATCTCCATCCTTGTGGCGGTGGTCATGTGGCTGTATGTGGACAATATTGATACCACGCCGGTGGAGCAGCGGGTGTTCAACGTGCCCATCCGCTTTATCGGCGCGGAGGATGTGCTGATGGAGCGGGGACTGATGATGGCCAGCAGCTCTGTCACGGATGTGGACCTGGTGCTCTCGGGCAACCGGAACATCATGACCAAGCTGAACACCGACGAGATCTATGTGGAGGTGGACCTCACCGGCATTACCGCGCCGGAGGAGTACTCCCTCACTTATGAGATCGTCTTCCCCGATACCTTTTCCCAAAACAACGGCATCGAGCTCAGCAGCGCCAGCACCTACCGGGTGACCGTGGAGATCGTGGAGCTGTACAGCAAGTCCATCATGGTCCGGGGCACCACCACCGGCTCCCCCGCGGAGGGGTATATGGTGGGGGAGATGAGCTTTGACACGGATACGGTGCTGGTCAGCGGCGAGCAGCTGGCGGTCAGCAACATCAGCCATGCCCTCGTCACCGTGGACCTGGACGGCGCCACGGAAAATGTCGTCACCTCCGTGGAGTTCCAGCTGATCGACTTTGGCGGTGCGGTGGTGGACAAGAGCCAGTTCCGCGTGGATACGGAGGCTATCCGCGTCACGGTGCCCATCCTGCAGATCAAGGAGCTGCCTCTGGTGGTGGACTTCATTGAGTCCCCCGGCTCCACGCTGGGGGATGTGGCGGAGAGCACCGTTTTCCCCACCAGCATCACCGTGGCCGGATCCAAGAACAGCCTGGCCGGCCTGGATGAGATCACCCTGGCGGAAATCGACCTCAGCGAGGTGACGGAGGACAGTACCTTTACCGTCCCCATCCCGCTGCCCTCCGGGGCGCAGAACCTCTCGGGGGAGACGGAGGCCGAGATCACCATCCAGTTCCGAAACGTGACCACCCAGACCTACACGGTGGACACCATCAGCGTCATCAACGCGCCGGAAAACGTGTCGATCCTCACCAACGAGCTGGAGGTCACCCTCCGGGGGCCGGTGGATGTCCTGGCGGGGATCTCCGCCTACCAGCTCCGGGTCGTGGGCGACATGACGGATATCACCGGCGGCAGCGGCAGCTATGCCGTCCCCGCCACCGTGTATGTGGACGGGACGGAGGAGGCCGGCGCCATCGGGACCTATCAGATTACGGTGCAGATCACTTCCTAGGGGGCTCCATCCATGACACAGACGGCAACTGTTGAAAAACTTCTGGACGGGGGAGCGGTGCTCCTCTCCGTGGTACGGCAGACGGCCTGCGGCCACGACTGCGAAAGCTGTGCCGGCTGCGGCGTGCAGGCCGGCGCCCTGCGGATCACCGCCGTGGACCGGGTGGGCGGCCTGCAGGTGGGGGAGAAGGTGATCGTCAGCAGCGAAAACCGGCAGGTGATCGGCATCGCCGCCCTGGTCTACCTTCTCCCGGTGGCCGCCTTCCTTGCGGGATACCTGCTGGGAGACGCCCTGGGGCACGGCAGCCCCGCCGTCCAGGTCCTCACAACCGCCGCTGTGACGGCTCTGGGCTGCCTGCCCGCCCTCTGGCGCGAGCGGAGCCTCCGCCGCCGGGGGCGGCTGGACTTTGAGATCATCGGAAGGCTGTAGCGCGGCGATGTTTGGATACGTTAGACCCGCCCTGGCGCGCTTGACGCCGGAACAGCGACAGGCCTATCAAGCGCTCTACTGCGGGCTGTGCCATACTCTTGGGCAGCAGTACGGGCCGGCCGGCCGCTTTCTCTTGAATTTTGATTTTACCTTCCTGGCCGCCCTCCTCTCCGCCGGCGGCAGGACGGCGGAGCGCCGCTGCATCGCAAGCCCCCTCCGGAGGCGGCCCGCGGTGGAGCCCTGTGACGCGCTGGTCCTTGCAGCGGACTTGAGCGTCATCCTCAGCTGGCATAAGCTTGCCGACGCGGCGGCGGACAGCGCCTTCCCCAAGCGGGAGGGCTGCCGTGCCGCAAGGGGCGTCCTGGACCGGGCCTACCGCCGGGCGGCGGAGCGCAGGCCGGCCTTTGCCGGGCACACGCAGGAGGAGATGGACAGGCTCTCCGCCCTGGAGCGGCAGCGCTGCGCCAGCCTGGACGAGCCGGCGGACACCTTTGCCTCCCTCCTGGGGGGCATCGCCCTCGAGCTGCCGGACCCGCTGCAGCGGCGGATCTTCTCCCAGCTTTTCTACCACCTGGGCCGGTGGATCTACCTGGTGGACGCGGTGGACGACTGCCGGGAGGACGCCGCCGCCGGGCGGTATAACCCGGTCCTCTTGCGCTTTGGGGCGGACGGCGGGGCGCTGCGGGAAGAGGACAAGGCAGCCATGGCCCTTACGCTGGACGCATCCATCCGTCAGATGGCCGCCGCCTATGAGCTGTGGGACTTCGGCATCTGGAGCCCCCACATCCAGTCGGCGGTCTATGAGGGGTTGTACCGTGTGGGAAACGCGGTTTTAGAGGGAAGATTCCATGCTGACAGGCGGCGGGGCCGTCTTGCCGGCAAGAAGGAGCAGATATGAAGGACCCGTACCAAGTGTTGAACGTCCCCAGCACCGCCTCTGACGAGGAGGTCAAAAAGGCATACCGGGAGCTGGCCCGGAAGTACCACCCGGACAACTACCACGACAACCCCCTGGCCGACCTGGCCCAGGAAAAGATGAAGGAGATCAACGAGGCCTACGCCGAGATCCAGAAGATGCGGGGCACAGGCCGCCGCGCCGGCGCCGGGCAGGGGACGGGCTACAGCCGGACGTCCCAGGGCTACGGCGGCTATTCCGCCGCCGGTGATCCGGCCTTCGTCCGGGTGCGGATGGCCATACAGCAGGGGGATCTGCAGACTGCTGAGGGGATGCTGGAGCAGATCTCCACGCGCAACGGGGAGTGGTACTTCCTCAAGGGCTCCATCTGCTACCGCAGGGGCTGGATGGACGAGGCCCACAGCTGCTTTGAGACCGCCTGCAGCATGGCGCCGGACAACCTGGAGTACCGCCAGGCGCTGGAGCGGCTGGAAAACAGCGGACAAGCCTACCGGCCGGAGGGGTTCGAGGTGTTCACGACGGGCTGCGGCGGCGGCAACCTCTGCGGCGCCATGGCCTGCGCCTACTGCCTGTGCAACCTCTGCGGCTACGGCGGCATGCGCTTTTGGATCTAGTGACGGGAATTGCTTTTGGATGGGAGGATGCAGATGATCAAGAGTATGACGGGCTACGGCCGCGCCAGGGCCAGCACCGGCGGCCGGGATATCACCGTGGAGGTGCGCAGCGTCAACAACCGGTATCTGGACTGTACGGTGAAGATGCCGCGGGCCTATATTTTTGCCGAGGACGCCATGAAGGGGGACGTGCAGAAGGCGGTCTCCCGGGGAAAGGTGGACGTATTTGTCACCATTGACGCCCAGGAGTCCGACGAGACAGTGGTCGCGGTCAACAAAACGCTGGCCAGGGGGTATTTTGACGCGGTCCGCTCCCTCGGTGAGGAGCTAGGGCTGGAGACGGACCTCTCCGCCCGGGAGCTGGCCCGGTTTCCGGATGTGCTCACCGTCACCAAGGCGGAGCTGGACCTGGAGCAGGTGGGCGGTGAGATCCGCGCCGTCTTAGCGGATGCGCTGGCGGCATACAATGCCATGCGGGCGGTGGAGGGCGAAAGGCTGGCCGCCGATATCCGCGGCCGGCTGGACCGGATCGAGGCGCTGACAGCGGCGGTGGAGCGGCGCTCCCCGGAGACGGTGAGCGAATACCGCCAGAAGCTGCTGGAGCGGATGCGGGAGGTGCTGGAGTCCACCACCATCGACGAGAGCCGGATCCTAACGGAGGCCGCCATCTTTGCCGACAAGGTTGCGGTGGACGAGGAGACCGTCCGCCTCAGAAGCCACCTCGCCCAGCTGCGGGAGATGCTGGACAGCCACATCCCCGTGGGCAGGAAACTGGACTTTCTCATCCAGGAGGTGAACCGGGAATCCAACACCATCGGCTCCAAGTGCAATGACATCGAGATTGCGCGCTGTGTGGTGGAGCTGAAGGCGGAGGTGGAAAAAATCCGGGAACAGGTACAGAATATTGAGTAGAGCCAGTGTGTCGGGAGGGACAGAATGAAACTGGTGAATATCGGATATGGAAATCTGATCTCCGCCCAGCGCCTGGTGGCGGTGGTCAGCCCCGACTCCGCCCCTATCAAGCGGATGATCTCCGAGGCGAGGGAGCGCAGCATGCTGATCGACGCCACCTTCGGGCGCAGGACGAAGACGGTTTTTATCATGGACAGCGACCACATTGTCCTCTCCGGCCTGCCGCTGGAAAAGCTGGCGCCGCGGTTGGGGGTGGAGGCGTCGGAACTGGAGGAGGAAGAGGGATGAAGGGAAAGACGTTTATTATTGCCGGCCCCTCCGGCGTGGGAAAGGGCACCATCACCAAGGAGCTGTTTGCCAGGCAGAAGAACCTCTATTTTTCTGTCTCCGCCACCACCCGCGCCCCCAGGCCCGGGGAGGTGGACGGCGTCCACTACCACTTCCTCTCCCGGGAGGAGTTTCAGCAGTGGGTCCAGCAGGATGCCTTTTTGGAGCATGCGGAATATGTGGGAAACTGCTACGGGACGCCGAAAAAGTTTGTGGACGAGGCCATGGCCCGGGGCGAGGACGTGATCCTGGATATCGAGATCCAGGGGGCCGAGCAGGTCCACCGCAAGCGGCCGGAGGCCATCCGGATCTTTATCGCGCCCCCCAGCTGGGAGGAGCTGGAGCACCGGCTGATCGGCCGCGGAACAGAGTCCCTGGAGAAGGTCCGCAGCCGCCTGGCCCGGGCCAAGGAGGAGTTTTCCGCCGCCGCGGACTACGACTATATTGTCATCAACAACTCGCTGGAGCAGGCGGTGGCGGAGCTGCAGGCCATTCTCCTGGCTGAGCACTGCCGGCCCGACGAGCGGGTGAACCTGATCAACGGGATCGGATAAGCTGTTAAGGAAACGCAACGGATATTTTTAGAAATCTTTGAAAAGAGGTATGATGCTGTTATGATGCTCTATCCTGCGATGAACCAATTGACCACCAATGTGCCTAACCGCTACCTGCTGGTAAACGTGGTGGCCCGCCGGGCCCGCCAGATCGCCCAGGACGCCGAGGACGCGGGGGAGAAACTGGAGGAAAAGCCTGTGACCCTGGCCATCCAGGAGGTGGCTGACGCCAAGATCTCCGTGGCCGCGTCGGACGTGGTCATCAAGGACGTGGAGGCCTAAACGGCGGAAGAGGACGACGGCAGGAGGAGTGTGAGGCAATGCCGCCGGAGACCATCGCGCGGGTGGCTGTTGCCGCGGCCACCTATGTGTTTGACAAGCCCTATGACTACCTGGTCCCCGCCGCGCTGGCGGAACGGGTTGTCCCCGGCGTCCGGATCACCGTCCCCTTCGGGCGGGGCAACCGCTGCTCGGAGGCGCTGGTCCTCAGCACCTATACGGGGCAGCGGCAGGAGGAGCTGAAGCTGGTCAGCTCCGTGCTGGACGACAAGCCGGTTTTAAGCCGCGCGGAGCTGCGCCTGGCCTTTTGGCTGCGGGAGCGGTACTTCTGCACCATATACGACGCGGTGAAAACCATCCTGCCCGCCGGGCTGTGGTACCGCGTGCGGGAGGTCTACCACCTTGTGGGGGACGTCTCCGCCGCGGAGGCGGAGGCCCTTTTGGGCCGGAAACAGCGGGCGAGAGACGCCTACGCCGCCATCAGCGCCGCCGGAGGGCAGGCAGAGCTGGAGCAGCTGAAGGAGCGCTGCGGCGAGGAGGTCACCGCCGCCCTCCACGAGCTGGTGCGGCTGGGGCTCGTGACCTCGGAGACCACCGCCATGCGGAAACTCAGCGACAAAATGGTCAAGCGAGTGCGCCTGGCCGTGCCGCCGGAGGAGGCCATGGAGGCCGCCCAGGCAAAGCGGCGCTCCGCGCCATTGCGCAGCGAGGTGCTGCGGCTGCTGTGCGCCATCGGCTCGGGCCTCTCCTCCGACATCTGCTATTTTACCGGCGCGTCCGCCGCCACGCTGCGGGGCCTTGAAAAGGCCGGCCTTATTGAGATGGAGCCGGAGGAGCAGTACCGGGTGCCGAAGCCGGCCCCCGGGGAGACGGCGGCGCCCATCTGCCTCAACACCGAGCAGCAGGCGGCCTTTGACGGGATCCGCGCCTTGACGCAATCCGGCGGGAGCGCCTGCGCCCTGCTATACGGCGTCACCGGCAGCGGAAAAACGCTGGTCTATATCCGCCTTCTGCAGGAGGTGGTCAAGGGCGGGAAAACCGGGATGATCCTGGTGCCGGAGATCGCCTTGACGCCCCAGATGATGGAACGGTTTTCCGCGTATTTCGGCGACAAGGTGGCCATGCTCCACAGCTCCCTGCGCCTCAGCGAGCGGTACGACCAGTGGAAACGGATCCGCAGGGGGGAGGTACAGGTGGTGCTGGGGACCCGCAGCGCCGTCTTTGCCCCCCTTGAAAATTTGGGCATGATCATCCTGGATGAGGAGCAGGAGGGGAGCTACCAGTCTGAACAGATCCCCCGCTACCACGCCAGGGACGTGGCCAAATACCGCTGCAGCGAGAGCGGGGCCGTGCTGCTGCTGGGCTCCGCCACGCCGACGGTGGAGAGCGCCTACTACGCCCAGACCGGGCGGTATCACGCCTTCTCCCTCAGGCAGCGCTACAACGCCAAGCCCCTGCCGGAGGTCATCATTGCCGATCTCCGCGAGGAGCTGCGGAAGGGGAACAGCCGCGCTGTCAGCGGTATTCTCTGTGAGCAGCTGCGGCAGAATATTGCGCGGGGGGAGCAGAGCATCCTCTTCCTCAACCGCCGGGGCAACAGCCGGATGCTGCTGTGCGGCGAGTGCGGCGCGGTGCCGGAGTGCCCCCGCTGCAGCGTCCCCATGACCTACCACAGCGCCAACGGCCGCCTCATGTGCCACCACTGCGGCCACTCGGAGCGGGCGGAGGAGAGCTGCGACCTCTGCGGCGGGAAAATGAAGCATGTGGGGGTCGGCACCCAGAAGGTGGAGGAGGAGCTGCACGCCCTTTTCCCCGGGGTGGAGGTGCTGCGGATGGACGCGGACACCGCCGCCGCCGGGCATGAAAAGCTCCTCAGACGGTTTGAAAAAGAGAAGATCCCCATCCTCCTTGGCACCCAGATGGTGGCCAAGGGCCTGGATTTTGAAAATGTGACGCTGGTGGGGGTGCTGGCCGCGGACCTCTCCTTGTATGTGGACAGTTTCCGCGCGGCGGAGCGGACCTTCAGCCTCTTGACTCAGGTGGTGGGCCGGGCGGGCCGGGGGGAGAAGCGCGGGCGCGCCGTGATCCAGACCTACACCCCGGACAACGACGTGATCCTCGCCGCCGCCAAGCAGGACTACGGGGCATTTTACCGCTCGGAGCTGCGCCTTCGCAGGCTGCGGCGGTATCCGCCGTTTTCCGATGTCTTCACCCTTACCGTCTCCGGGATGGAGGAGGGCGCCGTCCTGCGGGCGGCGGCCCATCTGCGGGACGGGATGAAGGCGGGGCTCTCCTATCCAAGCCTCGCCAACCTCAGCGTGGAGATCGTGGGGCCGGCGCCGGCGCCCATCGTAAAGGTCAACAACCGCTACCGCTACCGGGTCCTCTGGATCGGGAAGAATGACCACCAGACCCGGGAGATCCTGGTGCATTACTTGAAGGCGTTTTACAGTCAGAGGGAAAACAAGGGGCTCCACCTTTTTATCGACTGCAACGCCATGGATTAGGAGGAAAAACGACATGGCAATCCGCAAAATTGTGCTACAGGGGGACGATATCCTTACAAAGGTCTGCAAGCCGGTAACCAAATTTGACCAGAAGCTCCATGAGCTGCTGGACGACATGAAGGAGACGCTGGAGCAGGCCAACGGCGCCGGGCTCGCCGCGCCCCAGGTGGGGATCCTCCGCCGGGCGGTGGTAGTCCTGGATGACGAAGATGACTTCCTGGAGCTTATAAACCCGGAGATCATCGCCACCGAAGGGGAGCAGTGCGGGCCGGAGGGCTGCCTCAGCGTGCCGGGGAAGTACGGCATGGTGACCCGGCCCTACCGGGTCCGGGTCCGGGCCCAGGACCGCAACGGCGACTGGTTCGAGGCGGAGGGGGAGGAGCTCACCGCCCGCTGTTTCTGCCACGAACTGGAGCACCTGGACGGCCATCTCTACACCGAGCACATCGACCACTTCCTGACGGAGGAGGAGCTGATGGCCTACTACCAGGAGGAGGAAGAGGGGATGGAGCTCCCGGAGGAAACGGGGGAGGACGGGCAGTGAAAATCGTCTTTATGGGGACGCCGGAATTTGCCGTCCCATCCCTTCAGCGCCTGGCGGCGGACGGCCACCAGGTGGCGGCTGTCTACACCCAGCCGGATAAGCCGAAAAACAGAGGAATGAAGTTTATCCCCACCCCGGTAAAGGCGGCGGCGGAGGCGCTGGGCCTCCCGGTCTGCCAGCCGGCCAGCGTCCGGGAGGAGGCGGTGCTCTCCGCCATCCGGGACCTGGCCCCGGAGCTTTTGGTGGTGGTGGCCTATGGGAAAATCCTCCCGCCGGCGCTGCTTGCGATCCCGACGGTGGCGGCCATCAACGTCCACTCCTCGCTGCTGCCCAAATACCGGGGCGCCGCCCCCATCAACTGGGCGATTTTGTGCGGCGAGACGGAGACCGGCGTCACCGTCCAGCACCTGGGGGAGGAGCTGGACGCCGGGGACATCATCACGGCGAAACGGACGCCCATCGCCCCGGAGGAGGACGCCGCCCAGCTCTATGACCGGCTGTCCCGGCTGGGGGCGGAGGCCTTGTCGGAGGCCGTTGCCGCCCTTGGGGCGGGGCAGGCCCGGCGCATCCCCCAGGGGGAGGCTGTGGGGCCCTACGCGGCCATGCTCTCCCGGGAAATGTCCCCCATTGACTGGAACAAATCCGCCCAGGACATCGTCAATCAGATCAGAGGGCTGATCCCCTGGCCCTGCGCCACCATGGCGCTCCAGGGGGAGACGGTAAAGGTCTACCGGGGCGCTGTGGGAGGGGAGACCTCCGCCGCGCCGGGGACCGTGACAGCCGCCGGCAAAAAGGGGATCGCCGTGGCTGCCGGAGACGGGAAGACCGTGATGGTCCTGGAGCTGCAGCGCCCGGGGAGCCGCCGCATGTCCGCGGCGGACTACCTCCTGGGCCATCCCATTGCACTGTAGAGGAGTTTCCGCTATGCTGTTTTACTATGACGCCACCTACTGGCTGATGCTATTGCCGGTGCTGCTCATCACCGTCTACGCCCAGGCGAAGGTCAGCTCCAATTTCAGCCGCTATTCCAAGGTGACCAACCGCCGCTATTTGACGGGGGCCCAGGCGGCGGAGGCGGTCCTGCGCCAGCACGGGGTGTATGATGTCCGGATCGAGCGGGTCCGGGGCAATCTCACCGACCACTACGACCCCCGCACCAATGTGATCCGCCTCTCCCAGGGGGTGTATGACGCCCCCACCATCGCCGCTGTGGGCATCGCGGCCCACGAGGCCGGCCACGCGGTGCAGTACGCGGTGGGGTACAGCCCCATCAAGCTGCGCGCCGCGCTGATCCCGATTACCCAGGTGGGGTCCCAGTTTGGGATCGTGCTTTTGATTATCGGCATTCTGCTCACCTATGAGCCGCTGTTCCTGGTGGGCATCCTCCTGTTCTCCTTCACCACGCTCTTCCAGCTGGTGACGCTGCCGGTGGAGTTCAACGCCTCCCGCCGGGCCATGGAGACCATCCAAAGCGCCCGCCTCCTGGACGAGGAGGAGGCCCGGGGCGCCCGGAAGGTGCTCAGCGCCGCGGCGCTGACGTATGTGGCGGCGCTTTTGATGTCCATTGTCCAGCTACTGCGGTTTATCTTGATGTTTGCCGGCAGGCGGGGGGACGACCGATGAAGGCGGACGCCCGGGAGACTGCCCTGGAGGTGCTGACCGCCTGCCGGAGGGCGGAGGCCTGGGCGGACGGCGCGCTGCGCTCCGCCATCCGGCGCAACGGCCTCTCCCAGCGGGACGCGGCCCTGGCCAGCCGTCTCACCTACGGTATTTTGCAAAACCGCGCCCTGCTGGACTACTATTTGGAGCCTTTTCAGAAGGGGCAGGACTGGGAACCGGTCATTTGGGATATACTTCGGATTGGGGCCTGCCAGATTCTGCTGATGGACCGCGTCCCGCCCAGCGCCGCGGTGAACTGCGCGGTGGAGATGGCCAAAAACCACCATCGCGCCCGGGCTGCCGGGATGGTCAACGCGGTCCTTCGGGGGCTGACCCGGGAGCGGCGCCGGCCGCCGGAGGACCTTGCCACCCGCTACAGCCATCCCCAGTGGCTGGTGGACCGGTATGTGACGCTCCTGGGCAGGGAGGAGGCGGAGCGCTGCCTTGCCGCCAACAACGCCCCGGCCCCCACCACCATCCAGAGAAACCCCCTCCTTGCAACGGAGGAGCAGCTCCTGGAGGAGCTGGGGGCGGTCTCCGTAACGCCCCACCCCTGGCTGGAGGGCTGCTATGAGATCTCCGGCACCGGGAACCTGGAGGAGCTGGAGCCCTTCCGCCTGGGACATTTCCAGATCCAGGACGCGGCCTCCGCCCTGGTGGCGCGGGCGGCGGACTGCCGGCCGGGACAGACGGTGATCGACGTGTGCGCGGCCCCCGGAGGGAAGTCCTTCAGCGCCGCCATGCGGATGCAAAACAGGGGGCGGATCCTCTCCTTCGACCTCCACCCCGGCAAGCTCCGGCAGATCCAGCAGGGGGCGGAGCGCCTGGGCATCACCTGCATCGAGGCGGGCCAGGCGGACGGGCGGGAGCCTATCCCCGCGCTGGCGGGCGCGGCGGACGCGGTGCTGTGCGACGTTCCCTGCTCCGGCCTTGGGATCATCCGGAAAAAGCCGGACATCCGCTACAAGGACCCGAAAGCGCTGGAGGGCCTCCCGGCGGTGCAGGGGGCGATCCTCTCCAATGCCGCCGGCTATGTCCGCCCCGGGGGAGTGCTGGTCTACTCCACCTGCACCATCCTGCCCGAGGAAAACGAGCAGGTCGTCAGAAACTTTCTCCAGCTGCGGCCGGACTTCCAGATGGAGCCCTTTTCCCTGCCCTTTGGCGGGACAGCGGGGGAGATTACCCTGTGGCCCCACCGGCATCAGACCGATGGGTTTTACTTATGTAAACTAAGGAGACATGATGACTGATATCAAGTCCATGACGCTGGAGGAGATCACCGCCGCTCTCCAGGAGCTGGGGGAGCCAGCCTTCCGGGGCCGGCAGGTCTTCTCCTGGCTCCACCGCGGGGCGGTCTCTTTCGCGAATATGAGCAACCTCTCCCGCGCCCTGCGGGAGAAACTGGCCGCCGCCTATACCATCACCGTCCCCTCCGTCGCCTGTAAGCAGGTCTCCCGGCAGGACGGCACGGTGAAATACCTCTGGCGGCTGGGGGACGGGAACTGCATCGAGACGGTGCTGATGCGCTACCGCCACGGCAACACCGTCTGCATCTCCTCCCAGGTGGGCTGCCGGATGGGCTGCGCCTTCTGCGCCTCCACCATCGGGGGGAAGGTGCGGGATCTGATGCCGTCAGAGCTTTTGGACCAGGTGCTCTTTACCCAGCTGGACAGCGGGCTGCCGGTGTCCAACATCGTACTGATGGGGATCGGCGAGCCTATGGACAATCTGGACAATGTGCTGCGGTTCCTGGAGCTGGTGAACCACCCGGAGGGGATGAACATCGGCATGCGCCATATCTCCCTGTCCACCTGCGGCCTTATCCCCGGGATCCAGCGCCTTGGACAGCTGCAGCTGCAGCTGACGCTGTCCGTCTCCCTCCACGCGCCGGACAGCGAGACCAGAAGCCGCATTATGCCCGTCAACCGGGCCTATGACGTGGAGGACCTTTTCGCCGCCTGCCATGACTATTTTGCCAGCACCGGCCGGCGGATCTCCTTTGAGTACGCCATGATCGACGGCGTCAACGACAGCGACGCCCAGGCGGATCTGATTGCAAAGCGGGTGCGGGGGATGCCGGCTCACCTAAACCTCATCCCCCTCAACGAGGTGCGGGAGAGCCCCTTCCACCCCAGCCGCCGGCTCCACGCCTTCCAAAGGCGGCTGGAGAGCCACGGCATCACGGTCACCGTCCGGCGCAGCCTTGGCGGGGATATCGACGCCTCCTGCGGCCAGCTGCGGCGGCGGGCCATGGCGGAGGCGGGGGCGCAGACGCCCCCGCCGGACGCGGTGCGGAGCAGATAGAGAGAAAAGAAGGGATCCCCCTTCGCTGCGCGGTAGTTACATTGGGAGGTTAGGATGATTCAGACATGGGCAATGACGGACGTGGGCCTGGTGCGGCGGGACAACCAGGATGCCTACGGCATCGACGTAAACCCCTCCACACAGCAGGCCATCTGCGTCGTCTGCGACGGGATGGGCGGCATGCAGGGCGGCGCCCTGGCCAGCCGCATCGCGGTGGACACGTTTTTGGCGCGGGTGAAGGGCGCGCTCCTGCCGGAGATGCAGCCGGAGGAGATCCAGGCGCTCTCCGCCGCCGCCGCGGCCGACGCCAACGCGGCCATCCGGGAGGCCGTGGAGGAAAACACCGCCTACCGCGGCATGGGAACGACCCTGGTGGCCGCCGTCAGCTACCGGGAGGGGGTGGTGGTCACCAACGTGGGGGACAGCCGGGCCTACCACATCACCGCCGCCGGCATCCGCCGCATCAGCAAGGACCACTCCCTGGTGGAGACGCTGGTGGACCGGGGGGACATCACCGCCGAGGAGGCCAGGACCCACCCCAAGCGCAACTACATCACCCGGGCGCTGGGGCCGGAGCCAGTGGCCCTGTGCGACGGGTACATCGTCCCCATGGCGCGGGGGGATTTCATCCTCCTGTGTACGGACGGGCTGGTTTCCACGGTAACAGATCAAGAGATGCATGCGGAAATTTCCCGCGGAGAGAACCGGGAGCGGTGCTTGATCCGGCTGCTGGAGATCTCCAAGCGCAACGGCGCTGCGGACAATGTGACCGCGGTGCTGCTGCAAAAACAATAGAGGGAAGGAGGCACTGTGATGGAGCGATACATAGGCAAATTGCTGGACAATCGCTATGAAATCCTGGAGATCATTGGACAGGGCGGCATGGCCGTCGTGTACAAGGCCAAGTGCCACCGACTCAACCGCCTGGTGGCCATCAAGGTGCTGAAACCGGAGCTGGCGGACGACGCGGATTTCCGCAGGCGGTTCCATGACGAATCCCAGGCGGTGGCCATGCTGTCCCACCCCAATATCGTCTCGGTGTACGACGTGTCCAAGGGGGGCGATCTGGAGTATATCGTGATGGAGCTGATCGACGGCATCACCCTCAAGCAGTACATGGAGCGCCGGGGGCAGCTGAACTGGCGGGAGGCTCTGCACTTTATCACCCAGATCATGAAGGGGCTCAGCCACGCCCACAGCCGCGGCATCATCCACCGGGACATCAAGCCCCACAACATCATGATTTTGCGGGACGGCAGCGTGAAAGTGGCCGATTTCGGCATCGCCTGCCTCGCCGCGCGGAACGGCCAGACCCTGGCCGGTCGGGAGGCGCTGGGCTCCGTCCACTACATCTCCCCGGAGCAGGCGAAGGGGGAGCGGGCGGACGAGCGGTCCGACATCTACTCCGCCGGCGTGGTCCTCTACGAGATGCTCACCAGCCGCCTGCCCTTTGAGGGGGACAGCCCGGTCTCCATTGCCATCCAGCACTTCAGCGCCGTGCCGCTGAATCCGCGGGAGATCAACCCGGAGATCCCGCCGGCGCTGGAGAAGATCTGCCTCAAGGCCATGGCGCCCCAGATCAGCAACCGCTACGCCACCGCCGATGAAATGGTCCGCGACCTGGAGGAGTTCCGGAAAAATCCGGAGATCGACTTTGCGTATGATATCGCGGACCTGCGGGGGGACGCGGAGCTGGATGAGCCCACCCAGTTTATCAATGCCAAGGAGATTCACAAGATGGCGACGCAGGATCTCTACAGGGACCGGCCCAGGCGGTCAGCGCCGCCCTGGAAGAAGGCTGTTTTGGTGCTGGCCGCCATCGCGGCCAGCGTGATGGTGATCTGGGGACTGTACAAGGTCATCCTCAACAGTTTCAGCGGGAATCCGACGACAGAATACGAGGTGCCGGACCTGCTGGGCATGACGGTGGCGGAAGCGGAAAAGGATCCGCGGGTGGAGGGGATCTTTGAGATCAAGGTCATCGCCACCCGCAACAGCGACGAGTACGAGACGGATGAGATCATGGAGCAGGACCCCGCCGGCGGGCGGATGAAAAAGTCCGACCTGGTCATTGAAGTGACGGTCAGCGAGGGCGTGCCCAGCGACGAGATGCCAAACCTCATCGGGTATGAGCGGGTGGCCGCCCGACTGGCCCTGCAGAACCTGGAGGTCAAGGTGGCGGTCACCTACGCAGACGACGTCTATTCCTCGGCGGATGCGGGCACCGTGATTGCCACCGATCCCGACCGGGGGGAGACCATCCATGAGGGGGACACCGTCGTGCTTACCTGTAGCAAGGGCCCCCAGCCGGTGGAGATGATCACCTTCCTCAATATGAGCCGGGAGGACGCCCAGGCCAACCTGGATAAGCTGGGGCTGTTAGGCGTCTTTATCGAGGTGGAGAGCGACACGGTCCCTGCCGGCTATATTGTGGATCAGAGCGTCCCCATTGGGACGTCGGTTCTGCCCGGCTCCTCTGTGACGCTGACGGTGAGCACTGGGCCGTCGGAGGCAGTGCCGGGGCCGGATAGCGGGGAAGAGCCGGACGGCGGAGGGGAGGGGCTGGACCCCTCCGCGCCGCTGCCGGAGGAACCGGGTGAGCCGGATGTGTAAGGGGCGGATCATGAAGGCCCTCAGCGGTTTCTACTATGTCCAGATGGGGCAGGAGCTGATCCGCTGCCGGGCCAGAGGAAAATTCAGAAAGGACGGACTCTCCCCCCTGGTAGGCGACTGGGTAGAGATTAGGAAAACCGAGGAGGGGGAGGGGATGGTCTGGGAGGTCGCCCAGCGGAAGAACGCCTTCACCCGCCCGGCGGTGGCCAACATTGACCAGCTGGTGATCATCGCCTCCCAGGCGATCCCCCAGACGGACCCCTATCTCATCGACCGCATCTCCGCCATCGCCGCGCTGAAAAGCTGCGGGACGCTGCTGGTCCTCAACAAATGCGACCTGGACCCGGCGGACTCCCTCCGGGAGATCTATCAGAGGGCCGGCATCCCCACCGTCTGCGTCAGCGCGG
Source organism: uncultured Oscillospiraceae bacterium (assembly GCA_944385425.1). GTDB lineage: Bacteria > Bacillota > Clostridia > Oscillospirales > Oscillospiraceae > CAJFPI01. The sequence goes on from CALWXD010000151.1 coordinate 20,944, forward strand.
AGACAGGGGAGGGGATGGAGACGCTCAGACCGCTGCTGGCGGGAAAGCTCTCCGCCTTCACCGGGAACTCCGGTGTGGGGAAGTCCAGCATCATCAACCGCCTGGATCCCGCCATCGCTCTCTCCACCGGAGAGGTCAGCGAGAAGCTGGGACGAGGCCGCCACACCACCCGCCATGTGGAGCTCTTTCCCGTCAGCGGCGGCGCCCTGGTGATCGACACGCCGGGGTTCAGCTCCTTTGACACGGAGGAGCTGAACCTGGAGCTGAAGGAGCGCCTGCCAGAGACCTTCCCGGAGTTTCGCCCCTACCTCAGCCAGTGCCGCTTTGTGAGCTGCACCCACACCCGGGAGAAGGGGTGTGCCGTCCGCCAGGCGGTCCGGGAGGGAATCATCCCCAAAAGCCGCCACCAGAGCTATCTGCGGCTGTTTGAAGAGCTGAAATCCATCAAAGCCTGGGAGGAGAGGGGCAGACCCTCCAAATAAAACGCACGTCCGGCAGATGAGATCTGCCGGACGTTTTTTTCTGGAAACTACGCCGCTGTTCCCCTCTTTCGACGGGGAAGAGGGGCAGGGGAGTGCCCTGCTGCGGGCGCCCCAAAGAAAAACGGGGAGGGCGCGGCGTCCGCACCCTCCCCGTTATGATACGCATTCCATTACAGCCGCCGCAGGATCTCCAGCAAGTACCGCCAGGTCCGCTCCACCGAGGCGATGGAGAGGCGCTCCTTTGGCGAATGCACCGCAAAGAGGTCCGGACCGAAGGAGACGCTGTCCAGCCCGGGCAGCTTGTCGCTGAAAATGCCGCACTCCAGGCCGCCATGGGTCATGGCGATGGCCGGTTTCTTCCCGTACAGCTCCTCATAGACCTCCGCCATCAAGGGGCGGAGGGCGGATTCCTTCCGGTACTCCCAGGCGGGATAGTCGCCGTAGGCGCGGAAATCCGCCCCGTACTGGCCCGCCAGAGACTCCAGCTCCCGCAGCTGCTCTCTCCAGACGTGGTTGAGGCTGCTGCGGACAGAAACCGTGATCGTCAAGTCGTTTCCGGTGAGGGAGAGGATCCCCAGGTTGGAGGAGGTCTCCACCAGCTCCGGCATGTCCTTCGACATGGCCCGGACGCCGTTGGGGATCCTGGTGACCCACTCCGCCATCCGGCGGGTGTCCTCCGGCGTCAGCGCGCTGCCGCACAACTCACCGCCCAGGGTGACGGAGAGCGTCCCCCCGGCGTCGCTTTCCGCAAAGCGCGCTTTTGCCTCCTGCCACCAGCCCTCGGCCCGCTCCTTCACCGCCGATGCGCTGGCGGCGTCCACCAGGAGGGAGGCCGTGGTGTGATTGGGGATGGCGTTGTCAAACTTCCCGCCCTCCAGCTGCATCAGCTGGACGCCGAAGGCGGCCGAGAGCGTCAAAATCAGCTCCCCCATCAGCTGGTTGGTATTGGCCCGGCCCTTGTCGATCTCAATGCCGGAGTGGCCGCCCAGAAAACCGGACAGCTCCAGGCGGCACAGGGCGCCGCAGCTGTGTCCGCCGGGGAGGTGGGCCGTCATGTCGCAGCGGGAGCCGCCGGCGCAGCCCACAGTCAGCAGCCCCTCCTCCTCCGAGTCAATATTCAGCAGCATGCGCCCCTTGAGATCGGAGCAGTCCAGCGCCGACGCGCCCAGCAGACCCACCTCCTCGTCGGAGGTGAACACCGCCTCCAGCGGCGGGTGGGGGATGGTGTCGTCATCCAGGACCGCCAGGGCCATAGCGACGGCAATGCCGTCGTCCCCGCCCAGGCTCGTCCCTCTGGCGGAGACAAACCCGTCCTCCACCACCAGGGACAGCCCATCTCTGGCCATATCCACAGGGCAGTCCGCCTCCTTGGCGCAGACCATGTCCAGGTGCCCCTGCAGGATCACCGCCGGGTGGTCCTCATACCCGGCGGACCCGTCCTTCCAGATGATCACGTTGTCCCTTTCATCCTGCCGCGCCCGAAGCCCCCGCGCGGCGGCAAAGGCCATGCAGTAGTCGCTGATGGCCTTGGTGTTGCCGGAGCCGTGGGGGATGGCGCACATCTCCTCAAAAAAGGCAAATACCCGTTTCGGCTCCAGATTCCCCAACTTTCGCTGTTCCATGGCTGATAACCTCCCATCGCCCCGCCGGGCTCTGCCGCCCCGCGGATCCGCCATATCGTCTGATTGTCCCGCCGCTTACAGGATATGGATCCCCGCCGCTTTGCAGGTGTCCAGCGTCTCCTGGTCCCAGATGCTGACCTGCACCTCGCCGATATGGGCCGCGCCGATCATCAGCATGCACAGCCGGCTCTGCCCGATGCCGCCGCCCATGGTGAGGGGCAGCTCGTCGTTCAGCAGCATCCGGTGGAAGGGGAGCGCGCGCCGGTCGTCCTTGCCGGACAGGCGCAGCTGCCGGTCCAGCGCCTGGGCGTCCACCCGGATGCCCATGGACGAGATCTCAAAGGCCCGGCCCAGCACATCGTTCCACATCAAAATATCCCCGTTCAGCGTCCAGTCGTCATAGTCGGGGGCGCGGCCGTCGTGGGGCTTGCCGCTCTTCAGCTTGCCGCCGATCTGCATCAGAAAGACCGTCCTGTGGGTCTTCAAGAACGCCGTCTCCCGCTGGGAGGGGGTGAGGTCGGGGTACATGTCCTCCAGCTCCTGGGTGGTAATAAAGGTGACCTCCCGCTCCAGCTTGACGTGGAGCTGGGGGAACGCCCGGCGCAGCGCGTCACAGGTGTCGCAGACCGCGCCCACGATGGAGCGGACCGTGTGCTTGAGGTAGTCCACATTCCGGTCCTCCCGGGTGATGACCTTCTCCCAGTCCCACTGGTCCACATAGACCGAGTGGATATTGTCCAGGGTCTCGTCCCGGCGGATGGCGTTCATATCCGTATACAGCCCGTTGCCGGGGAAGAACTCGTACTGCTTGAGGGCGTACCGTTTCCATTTGGCCAGGGAGTGGACCACCACGCCCATACACCCGTCGGCCCCGGGGATGTCGAAGGACACCGCCCGCTCCACACCGTTGAGATCGTCGTTAAGCCCGGAGTCCTGCCGGACGAACAGGGGGGCGGACACACGGCGGAGATTCAGCGCCCGCTTTAGGTTATCTTGAAAATTCCCCTTGATAAACTCAATGGCACACTGCATGTCATAGACATTGAGAGGGGAGCGGTAGCCATCCGGAATATAAGTGTTGCTCATAAATACCTCCATTATACGGCCGTCTTCCGGCGGCTTTGCCCGCCTGGCGCGGAGCCGGAATCTGCCGCCGCAGCATAACAGCACCATTATACAACACTTTCCCGCCAATTGCACTATCTGAACGCAAAAAAGTATCGGCGAAATTCGCCGATACTTTTTTGGTTTCCGATCCCGCGCCGAGAGCCCTCAGCCCCTGGTGCACAGGGGGGCGGCCAGGATCTCCTCTTTCCTGGTAAGGATCTCATCGGACAGCAGCTCCCGCATGACGGCCTCCTCGCCGATGCGGTCGATCATGTCGCCCAGCCGCTCGCCGGCGTAGCCGTGCTCCCGGTAGAGGAGGAGAGCCTTCTCAATCATGGAGAACACCTGCTCCTTGGAGAAGACGCCGGGGACCGGCGTGCCGGCCCGGGAGAATTTCCCCCACTTGCCGCCGATATAGACCCGGTAGCCGCTGACCTTCTCGGTGATGCAGCCGAAATTGCAGATATCCACGCATTTGCCGCAGTGGACGCAGCGCTCCCCGTCCAGAACCATGTGGTCGTCCTCCCGGCTGAAAGCGCCCACCGGGCAGACGTTCTGGGGCGGGCATTTTTTGCAGCCCTTGCAGCCGGCGGCGTCAAAGAGGGGGACCCTCTGGCCAACGATGCCAAAGTCGTTGAGGCTGGGCTTGACGCAGTTGTTGGGGCAGCCGCCCACAGCGATCTTGAACTTGTGGGGGAGCTTGACGTCGTACCACCCCACATAGTAGGTGTTGTGGATCTCCTCGGCAAAGGCCTGGGTGTCGTACAGCCCGTGGACGCACACGGTCCCCTTGCAGGCCACCACCGGGCGGACCCGGGCGCCGGTCCCGCCGGGGACCAGCCCCTCCTTCCCGATAAAGTCGCAAAACGCCTCGATCTTTTCATAGGGGATCCCGGTCAGCTCCACGGTCAAGCGGGTGGTCAGCGCCAGCCTTCCGTCTCCAAACTGCTCTGCCGCCTGGGCCAGGACAGAGGCCTGCCGGGTGGTCAGCACGCCGTTTTTCGTAATGACCCGGGCGGAAAAACAGTCCGTGTCCTTGTTGCGGAGAAACCCTCTCCCTTTTAATGCCTTTACTTCCTCAGCTGTCAGTTTTGTCATGGGTCGATACCTCCTGCCTCTCACCATACATCATCCATCGCTACGCTTTTCCGCTGTGTCCTCCGTTTTCCGTGGGGCGCCCTCGCTCCAGGCGTGCCGACAGGACCGCGGGGGGAACGCGTTAAAAAAATTATACCATAAATTGCGGCAGTTGTAAAATATTTCTCCAGGCGGCAGGGGAGGGGGGAGCCCCGCGCCCTCCAGAAGGCGGCACACGGCCCAGCTCCCGCCGCATAAGATGGAACAAGGATCAAAGGAGCGGAGGTCTTTCCATGCCCATTGTGTTGAAGCCCTATATGCGCCAGGCGGCGGTGGACTACGCCCACCGCTGGGCCTACAGCCGCAACCCCGTCTTTTACGACTATGAGGAGATCGGCGGGGACTGCACCAATTTTGCCTCCCAGTGTCTCTACGCCGGCAGCGGCGTCATGAATTTTACGCCGGACTTCGGCTGGTACTATATCAACGGCAACAACAAAGCCCCCGCCTGGACGGGGGTGGAGTATCTCTACCAATTTCTGACGCGGCAGGACCCCTCCGTCGGCCCGGCGGCGGTAGACGCGCGGATCATGGATCTGATGCCCGGGGATTTGATCCAGCTGTCCTTTGACGGGGAGACCTTCAGCCATACCCCGGTGGTAGTGGCCGCCGACCGGCCCAGGACCCCTTCCGAGGTCCTGGTGGCCGCCCACAGCTATGACAGCGACAACCGTCCCCTCAGCAGCTACACCTTCCAAAAAATCCGCTATCTCCATATCGTCGGCGTCCAGAAACCGGCCTGGAGCGGCAGCTGGGCCCCCTTGGCATAATTGCGGCGGCTGGCGGGGACGGGATTTTCCCGCCGCCTGCCAGCCGCGCCTAGGTCTCCTCGGTGGATTTTTTCCCGGTTCGCCGCTGTTTCTGATGGCTTAAGGGATTGGCCCTGGCCGCCACACGCAGTGCCTCGTTGTCAATATGGGTATAAATTTCCGTGGTGTTCAGATGCTCATGTCCCAGCACCTCCTGGACCGCCTTCACATCCACGCCGTTTTGCAGCATCAAGGTGGCCGCCGTGTGGCGGAGCTTGTGGGCGGAGTACTGGGAGCCGTCGAGCCCCGCCAGGGAGAGGTATTTTTTCACCAGCGCGTGGACGGTGGAACGGCTGATCCGCTGGTCCCTGGAGGAGAGAAAAAGGGCGTTCTCATCCCGCCCGCGGATGGGCCGGCGGACCGCCAGATACCGCTCCAGCGCGTCCTTGCAGGCGTCGTTGAGGTAGACCATCCTGGTTTTGCCGCCCTTGCCGAGGATCCGCAGCCCGTCGCCGTGGATATCGCCGCAGTTGAGGCCGATCAGCTCGGAAATCCGCAGGCCGCAGTTGAGAAACAGGGTGAGAATACAGTAGTCCCGCTCTTGGAAATTGCCTCCCACCGCGTCTAAAAGCTCCACGGATTCCTCTAAGGTCAAATACTTGGGCAGGGTTTTCTTCAGCTTTGGGGAGTCGATGTCCTTGATGGGATTTTCCTTTAATATGTGGGACCGGGTAAGATAGTTAAAAAATGAACGAAGTGTCGCGATCTTCCTGGCACGGGAGGATGCCGACAGCCCGGTATCGGAGTGGCGGCTGTTGTGGTGGACCTGCCGCTCACGGCTGAGATAGGACATGTAGCTGTAGACATCCGTCAAGGTAATGGTCTCCAGAAAGGCGGTGTCGATATCCCTAATATCAATGGCATCCAGCGCCTGGTCCCGCAGCGCGGGGGTTCGCAGCTGTTTCATATAGCGGAAAAAATTCCGCAGGTCCAGATAGTATTCATCCACAGTCTTTGGAGAATGGGCCTTGATGGTCTCGTGGTAGGCCAAAAAGTCGATAAGGACCTTCGGCGCGTCCTGGCGGTATTCCAACATGGTTTTTTGGTCCCCGGCGGACCACGGGGCGGCTGGCACGCAGCCGGTACGGATGGCCGGCGCAGCAGGGCTTGTCCGGCAAAAACGGGACTTGCCCCTCCCCTATATTGAACAAAATTTTTATTTTGTTCAATTATGTATCCGCCGGGATTTGCCTCCTCTCTCTTGTGTTCCCTAAGCCGTCCGCAAGCGGGCGGTCAAGCCTTGCCCAGCACCGCCCGGACCGCCTCGCCGATGGTGTTGGCCTGGATCAGCTCCAGATCGCCGCAGCGGGGCGCCTTGCCGGAATTTCTTCTGGGAATGACGCATTTTGAAAACCCCAGCCGCTGTACCTCGGAAAGGCGCTGCTCCAGGTGGTTCACCGCCCGCAGCTCGCCGGTAAGGCCCACCTCGCCGATGGCCACCAGATCCCCGGGCACTGGCCGGTCCACATAGCTGGAGGCCAGCGCCAGCACCGCCGCCAGGTCCGCCGCGGGCTCGTCCAGGGTGAGGCCGCCGATGATATTCATAAACGCGTCGCAGCTGCTGAGGCGCATGCCGCCCCGTTTCTCCAGGACTGCCATCAGCATAGCCGCCCGGTTGTAGTCAAATCCGTTGCAGGTCCTCCTGGGGGACGCGGCGCCGGTGGGGGCGATCAGCGCCTGGATCTCCGCCAGCACCGGCCGCGCCCCCTCCATCACACAGGCGACACAGGTGCCGGAGGCACCCTCCGGCCTCCCCTCCAGCAGCATTTGGGAGGGGTTCTCCACCTCCGCGAGCCCCTCGTCCTGCATCTCAAAGACGCCGATCTCGTTGGTGGCCCCAAAGCGGTTCTTTGCCGCGCGCAGGATCCGGTAGCTGTTGTGGGAATCCCCCTCAAAGTACAGCACGCAGTCCACCATGTGCTCCAGCACCTTGGGGCCGGCGATGGCCCCGTCCTTGTTGACATGGCCGATGATAAATACCGTAATGCCCCGGCGCTTGGCCAGGTCCATCAGCGCCAGTGTGCAGCCCTTCACCTGCCCGACGCTGCCGGGCGGGGTGTCCAGCGAGGACTGGTACAGCGTCTGGATGGAGTCCACCATCAAAATATCCGGCGCCGTCTCGTCGACAGACTCCAGGATATCCTCCACATTGGTCTCCGAGAGCAGGTACAGCGCCTCCCCCCTCACCTGCAGCCGCCGGGCCCGCAGCTTTAACTGCCCCAGGGACTCCTCGCCGGAGACATACAGCACCTTGGAGGCGGCGCACAGCGCGTCGCAGATCTGCAGCAGCAGGGTGCTCTTCCCGATGCCGGGGGCGCCGCCCACCAGAACCAGGGAGCCCTTCACCCCGCCGCCGCCCAGAACCCGGTCCAGCTCGCGCATCCCGGTGGAAAAACGGATTTCCTCTACATGGTCAATCTCTGACAAGGAATATACCTTTGCGGCTCTCCCCTGCCGGACACGGCCTGCCGGTTCCCGCTTGGCGGCGGGCTGCTCCACAATGGTGTTCCAGGCGCCGCAGGCGGGACACCGCCCCGCACACTTGGGCGTCTCATTCCCGCACTGGGTGCAGTAATACAGGCTTTTTGTCTTCATAGGGACCGGTTCCTTTCCTCTCTTTGTGCCCGGCGCCGACATTTAGGGCGCCGGTTCTGTCCTCTCCCCGCCGCCGGACATGCCGGAGAGAAATCCGGCGGCTACAGACAGCGCCAGGACGGTCTGATGGTCGGCGCTGGACAGGCGGGCCGCCTCCTCGGCGTTGGATAAAAAGCCGCACTCCACCAAGACGCCGGGACACTGAATGTGCTCCATCAGATAGACGGAGGTGTCGATAGCCTTGGAGGCCTTGGCGCTGCCCTGGTTCACACTGCTGTTTAGGCAGTCCTGGATGGCGGCGGCCAGGTCCTCCCCGTTCCCCCGGCGGTTGAAGAACACCTGGGCGCCGTGGACGCTTTTGGCCTGGGGCAGGCTGTTTTGGTGGATGGAGAGCAAAACAGCCGCAGCGTAGCTGTTGACGAGGGCCACGCGGTTCTGGATGTCGGACACCTTTTTTTCCCGCAGCGTGGCTGCGCCCTCGGAATAGATGGAGACGTCGCTCTCCCGGGTCATGACAGGCTCCCACCCCAAAAAGCGGAACACCTCCCGCAGCCGCAGCGCCACCTCCAGGTTCAGCAGGGATTCCACCGTCCCGTCCGCCGCCACCGCCCCGCCGTCCTCGCCGCCGTGTCCGGGGTCGATGACAAGGGTCACGGCAGCCTGCCGGCCGGCAGGGGCTCCGGCAGCCCTGTAGGAGGGGGCTTTCCCACCCCGGCGAAAAAAGAGCAGGGCCAGCGCCAGCAGTACCAGCAGTACCAGCAGCAGATGCCGCCGCCGAAGAACCCAAAACATAATGCCACCCCCCTGCTCCATCGTATGGCGGGATGGCCTGTCTCTATTCTACCACACTCTTGGAAAAAAGGGAATGCGCAGTGACCACTTCCCTGCGAAATTCATACCATGAAACAGGCGGCACGGCGCCGCCGTACCGCCTGCAGCTTTCGAGACAGGAGGAATTCCCGTTGCAAAATGAGACCAATCCCCGCACCTGCGGCGTGATGGAGGGGAAACTCCCCGGTTCCTGCGCGCCGATGGTGTTTCCCTATATCCCCATGCAGGAGAACAGCCCCCAGACCTACTCCCAGCAGGAGGGTCTGCAGAACGGAACGCTGTTCCCGGGGCTGAACCTCCCCTTCTTTCGCGGCCTTAAAACCCGGTTCCAGTGCGACAACCAGGCGCTGTGCGAGCTGATGGCCCTGGACTTTGCCATTACGGAGCTGGGCCTCTACCTGGATACCCACAGAGGCGACAAGGACGCCTTTGCCCTCTTCTCCAACTACGTCCGCCTCTACCGGGAGGGCAAGGAGAAGTATGAGAAGCAGTACGGCCCGCTGCAGCAGGCAAACACCGCCGCCGGCGGCAGCTATGCCTGGCTCAGCGACCCGTGGCCCTGGGACGTGGAAGGAGGCAAGGCCTAATGTTCGTCTATGAGAAGAAACTGCAGTACCCGGTCCGCATCAAAAACACCAACCCCAAGCTGGCGTCCTGGATCATCTCCCAGTACGGCGGCCCGGACGGGGAGCTGGGCGCCTCCCTGCGCTACCTCAGCCAGCGGTTCTCCATGCCCTACCCGGAGCTGAAGGGCCTTCTAACCGATATCGGTACCATGGCGCGGTGTGACACCGCCCTCCCCTTCCCCCCACCGGAAACGCCATGTCCACGGGAACCCCCGCAGGCTTACGGAGAGCGTCCCGTCCGGAAAAACGGTGATCCCCTCCAGCACCTCCTCCAGCAGCGCCGACGGGTACCGCCCCTCCCGGCGGATGGAGGCGAGGAGCGCGGAGAGGGCCTCCTCCCCGGCGTGGGCGGCACTCCCCATGCACCGGGAGATCCATTTTCCAGTCTCCGCGGCGGCGAGCTCCCAGAGATCCGCGGGGACCGTATCCAGGCAGCGGCGGAGGGCCTCCTCCGCCGCCGCGTCAGAGAGCCCCCGCCCAATGGGACACCGTCTCTCCCCCGCCCCTGTCCGCTCCGGGCGGCAGGCCCTGCCGCAGCGCCAATACCGCCGGGCGCCGTCTTTGCCGGACTTCTGCCGGGCGACAAAGGGCCCGCCGCAGCAGCCGCAGCGGATCCGCCCGGAGAGGAGACGGCTGGCGCCGGCGTGGCCTCCCTGCTCCGACAGCCGGCGCTGCACCTGTTCCCAGAGGGGGCGGTCAACCACCGGCGCATGGTGGTTTTGCAGCACGATCTGCGGCTCCTCTCCCCGGTTGATCTGTTTCCGGTGGGTGAGGTAGTCCGGCGTAAAGCTCTTTTTCTGGACCAGGTCCCCCACATATTTTTCATTTTTCAAGATTTTGCGGATGACGCTCCCGGACCATGCGGCGGCACCGCGGCAGGTGGGACGCCCCTCCCGCTGCAAAAGGGCGGCGATCCCCTCCGCGCTCATGCCCTCTGCGCCGTAGAGGGTAAAGATCCGCCGGACCAGCGCCGCGCCCTCCGGCTCCGGGGTAAGCCGCCCCTGCTCCAGGCGGTAGCCCAGCGGCGCGCGGCCGAAGACCACCCCCTTCTCCATCTGCCGCGTCTGTCCCCACTTCACCCGCTGGGAGGTCCTGCGGCTCTCCTCCTGGGCGATGGAGGCGAGGATGGAGAGGCGCAGCTCCGCGTCCGGCTCCAGGGTGTCGATGCCGTCGTTGAGGAAGTATACGCCGACCCCCAGCGCCTTCAGCTCCCTGGTATAGCGGATGGTGTCCAGAATATTGCGGGAGAAACGGCTGATCTCCTTGGTGAGGATCCGGGAAAAACGGCCCGCTCTGGCGTCCGCCAGCATAGCCTGGAAGGCCCGCCGTTTCCGGGTGGAGGTGCCTGTCACCCCCTCGTCGGCATAGACCGCGCAGAGCTGCCAGCCCGGCTGCTGGGCGATGTACCGCTCAAAAAAAGCCTTCTGGTTTTCAAAGGAGTTGCGCTGGTCCTCCTTGTCGGTGGAGACGCGGCAGTAGGCTGCCACTTGGCGGCGCTCCATCCTACGCCTCCCGCCATTCCGCCAGCTCCGCAGGGCAGCGATCCAACGCCCCCCGCTCCTCCAGGGACCGGAGCAGCCCCCGCTGACAGTGGGCAATCCACTCCGTCAGATCCTCCTTCGCGGCAGGCTCTCTCCGCTGAATCTCCAGCAAAACCAGCTGCCTTCCCCTGCCGGCCTTCCTCCCTGCTCCCTCCATATAAAACCCCTCCCCTTTCACAGTGGGCCGCACCGCGCAGCCTCTTCCCTACTGTATGCCCTTTTTCGCGGAAAGAGACCGCTTGTGCCCGGCGGGTAAAAGGGCGGCCCGCCGCAGGTGTGCAGCGGGCCGCCCATTGCGGGAGCTCCTTGGGATTTGACAAAGGCTTAGGCAAACACATCGGCAAAGGCCCGTTTCTCCGCAATGGCCTGGATCATATCCGCCATCTTGGAGAGGTCCCCAGCCAAAATCACGCCGCACAGGCGGCCTTCCGCAAAGTAGTAGCGCTCCAGCGTGCCGACCGCATCGTCCCGCACCTCCACGGTTTTGTAGCTGCGGCCGGGCGTCTTGCCGGGATCCCCCAGGGAGAACAGCTCCGTCCCCATGCCGTGGAAGGAGAGGATGGGCGCAATGGGCTGGTACTCCGCCAAATCGCCGGTGGCGCAGGCGCCGGCCACCTTCCCCTGCTCCTGGGCCTCCGGCCAGAGGGCGAAGTTGGCCCCCTGGTACTGGGCGCAGTCGCCGCAGGCGTAGACGCCGGGCAGATTGGTCTCCATCCGCCCGCTGACCACGATGGCACGGTCCACTTCAATCCCGGCGGCCTTGGCAATGGCCGTGTTGGCCCGGACGCCGCAGGAGACCACCACCAGGTCCGCGTCGATCCCCTCGCCGCCGGCCAAGCGGACGCCGGTGACCTTCCCGTCCCCCTCGATGGCCTGGATGGTTACGCCGGTCTCCACCCGGACGCCCGACTTGGCGCACTGCCTAAGCAGCAGCGCCGCCGCCGCGTCGTCCAGCTGGCGGCCCATCAGCTGGGGCGCCAGCTCCAGAACCGTCACTTCACAGCCAGCCTTCCGCAGCTCCCAGGCAGCCTCCAGCCCCAGGACGCCGCCGCCGATCACCACGGCCCGGCGCAGCGCGCTGCCCATGGCCTGTACCTTCTCCACGTCCGCCACGCGCCGGATGGCCACCACGCCCTCCTTGTCATGGCCGGGAATGGGCGGGATAAAGCACTCGCTGCCCAAAGCGAAGATCAGCTTGGTATAGGACACGGTCTCCCCGCCGTCCAGGGTCACCGTTTTCGCCGCCGCGTCCACCGCGAGCACCTGCCGCCCCAGCATCTGCCGGATGTTCCGCGCCTTGTACCACCCCTCCGGGTGGAGGGCCATCTGCTCCTCCGTCAAGCCGGAGAGCATGGCCTTGGTGAGCATGGGCCGCTGATAGGCGGGCCCTTCGTTGGAGATCAGCAGGATCTCGCCGGTCTTGTCCCGCTCCCGGATGGCCTCCGCCGCGTTTACGCCGGCGCAGCCGTTGCCCAGGATCACATAGGTGTTTTCCGTATCGTTGCGGAAGGAGACCTCCTCCACCTCCACGGGAACAAACTTGTCCCGTCCCACGCCGCACACCGGGCAGGTGTCCAGGGAGGCGTCAAAGATCTCGCCGCAGACCAGGCACTTCACCAGCTGCCGCGCGCCCCTGCGGGCCGGTTTCTCCTTCTCCGCCGGCACATAGTAATCCGGCCCCACGCCGCAGACCGGGCAGCGCTCCTTGGCGCCGTCGAACACCGCACCGCAGATCCTGCAGCGGACTAGGACGCCGGCCCCCGCCTTCGGACCATCCTCCCCGTCCAGGGGAGCAAACCGGTCCGGCCCCACGCCGCACACCGGGCAGGCCTCGGTCCCCTCGTCCAGGACCGCGCCGCAGACCAAGCACTTCACCTTGCGCTTGGGGGCGCGCTGGATGGGCTGGAGCCCCTCCAGCAGCTGCCGGCCAAAGCCCATGCCGAATTCCTTCGCCCTGGCCAGGTCCGCCGCACCGGGCTTAAAGCGGATCCGGAGCCCCTCCACCGTCCGCAGCTTCAGCTGCCGCAGCCGCTCCATGATGTGGGGAACCCCCTCGCCGCTCCAGCCGTAGCTGCCAAAGGCGCTGGCCAGCTTGCCGCCGTGGGTGGCGGCAAACATGCCGGTGGTGAGATCCCAGATGGGTTTCAGCGCCTCCCCTACGATGGTGGGGGTCCCCAGGAGGAATCCGTCGGCGTACTGCAGCTCCTCGGCCACCTTGGCCGCATCCGCTGTCACCATGTCGTATAGACGGACATCAATCGAACCGCTCTCCCGGATCCCCTGGGCGATGGTCTCCGCCAGCTTGGCCGTGTAGCCGTAGGCGCTGACATAGGGGATGATCACCGTGGGGTTTGGATTTGGGTTGACCACGGTGGACCACTCCTCATAGGTGTCCAGCATCCAGGGGATGTCGCAGTCCAGCACCGGCCCGTGGCCGGGGCAGATCATGGTGAGCTCCAGGGGCCGCACCCGCTTGAGGGCGTCCAGCATAAAGGGCTTGTAGGGCCCGATGATGCAGTCGTAGTAGTATTTTGTGGCCCGGAGATACCCCTCCCGGTCGCTGACCCTGCTGGCCAGGATCTCGTCCATGGCGTAGTGGGAGCCAAAGGAGTCACAGGTGACGAGGGTCTTGTCCTCCTTGATATAGGTGTACATGGTGTCCGGCCAGTGGAGGTTGGGGACGACGATAAAGGACAGGGTCTTGTTGTCCAGCCGCAGCTCCTGCCCGTCGGATACGGGGATGGAGTAGAAGTCCCGGTTGACGATCTCCTTCAAAAAGCTGATGGCGCAGCCGGTGGCCACGATCTTCAGCCGGGGGTTGCGCTCCAGCAGCCCCTCGATGCTGCCGCTGTGGTCCGGCTCGGTGTGGCTTACCACCAGGTAGTCTACCTCTTCGATGGGGGCGATCTCCTCCACCTTCTCGATCCAGCTGTCAAAGCACTTGGCCTTTGCCGTCTCAAAGAGCACTGTGTGGTTTTCTGTTTTCATCACATAGGAGTTGTAGGTGGTGCCGAACTCCGTGTACATGATGATGTCAAACACCCGGAGGTCGTGATCCAGCGCACCGGTGAAATAGAAGTTTTTCTTCAGTTCAAATTTAGCCATCGCAGTCATCCTTTCCCGTGATTTTTATGATAAAGCGGTACTTCAACATCCAAGCTTTATTTTACAATAATTTGAGAAAACTTCCAGTCTTTTTTTCAAATGTATGTAAAATTTCAAAGGGGTCATCCGTACCGAGGTAGGTACAGAGGAACTGGGCCATTTGGAGATGATCGGTGCCATCGTCCATCAATTGACCCGGAATCTCACCGAGGAGCAAATTAGGGAGGCGGGCTTTGCCCCCTATTTTGTGGATCATACCGCCGGCGTCTACCCTACGGCCGCCTCCGGCGCCCCCTGGAACGCCGCCGGGATCGGCGTCAAGGGGGA
>CALWXD010000152.1 GCA_944385425.1 uncultured Oscillospiraceae bacterium
CGCCGCCCCCGCCGGGGGCGGTTTTTTCTTGCATGAGGCGCCCGGCGCCTAGGCCTGCGCCGCCGTAAAATAGTGCCCGATGAGCTCATGGGGGAGATACTGGAGCACCACCTTGCTCCCTGCCGCCTCGCCGGTGCGCTCACAGAGGTACACCTTATCGTCCTCCGGATCCAGATAGTACAGCCCATACTCGTACTCCATCCCCCGTGCCGCGGGGATGGGGTCCTCCTCCGTCCCCGCCTCGCCGCCGGCGATCGCCGTCCACAGGGCCTGCGCGGTCTCCGGCTCCCAGCCCGCCTGGGACGTGTGGGGGCTCTGGCAGCGGTACAGGCGGCCGCTGGGCCGCCGGACGATCCGGGGCTGGCCCTCGCCGCCGTAGGCCTTACCCGGCTGCCACAGGTCGTAGACCGCGGCCATGGCCAAGGCCTGGCTGTCCGCCGCGTCCTGGGCGCCCAGCTGGGCCGCCCGGCGAAACTCCGCCGCCCGGGTCTTACGCATCCGCCTCACCTCCCACCAGCACGTCAAAGGCCTCGTCCACCGGGTCCGGATCCGCCTTGACGGTCTCCGGCGCCTCCGGCCAGTCGATGTCCTCCGGGAACCCCTCCTGCTCCGGCACGTCCCGCAGGGCCTGCCGGTAGGCGCGGTAGGCCGCCCGGGTGGCGGCGTCGATGGGCGCGTCCAGCACCTGGGTCCAGTCCGTGGCCGTGAGGCGCATATCCCGGTCCTGCCGGGCGGCGTCCGCCAGCTCCTCCTCCGTGGGCGGATCGGGGGGAGGCGGGGGCTGCGGCGGTGTATAGGTCCCCGGGGCGATCTCCGCCGCCACGGGATAGGGCTGCCCCCGGTCCGCGGTCCGCCGGTCCACCACCTCCGGGTAGTCCGCCATGGCCGCCTGGGCCAGGGAAAAGACCACCACCCCCTGCTGGGCTGTGACCACCTCCTGGTCCGCCTGGGGCACCACGGCCCAGCCGTCCCGGAGGTAGGGGCCCTCGCACAGGAGGTTGTCGTGCCAGCCGGTCTCATCCGCCTGGATTTTGATGAGCATGTTAGGCATCGTCCTCGTCCTCCTCCCCGTAGACGGCCACCGCGGCGCTCTCCTGCCAGATGTTGCCGGCGGTGACCACATAGATGCTCTCCCGCTCCAGGAGGGGGCTGCCCGGCGTGGCCGCGATGCGCACCAGCCGCCGGTCGCCGGCGCTGGCGGCCTCGATGACAAAATCCCCGGGCCAGTCCCTGCCGCAGTCCGCGGCGTACTCCGTCCCCCGGGCCGCCGTGTCGTAGACCCGGAGGAAGATCCCGCCCCGGAGTTTTGGCAGGCGGAAGGGGGCGGTCCGGCCCTCCGTGAGGGCCATCACCTCGTCCACCGCGTCGGTTTTGATAATCGTGATCTGCTGCTCCATGGGTTTTCTCCCTTTCTCAAGAGTGTCTCCGCCCCCTATGGGGCGCACCTCTTAAAAGTGTTTTCCCACCCCCCATTTTCTTTTCGCCTTGCCGAAAAGACTACGCCCGCAGGCGTGAATCGGAGGGCAACCGCCGCTTTCGCGGCGGCGCTTGGCCCGGAGATAAACGGGCCGTGGACGGTCCAAAAGAAAAGGGCGCTTTTACCAGTAGGGAAAGCCTGTCCCTCTTTCATCAGACCGATCATCTTTCGCCGACAGACGTGTCCGTCTGCTCCTCTTTCCGCGCTCCCCGCTGACGCTCAGCGCTGGATGGGGGCAGACGGTAGAGCGCCTTTCTACCGCCTGCCGCCAGGGCAGCGCGCAGCGGAGCGGAAAGCGCGGAGGTAGGGGCAGGGGGACACGACGCGCAGCGAAAGGAGAAATATCCGAATAGGGGAAGATGAAACTTGCCCTGTTCGGCAAAAAGTTTTTCTCTTGGACCGGCCGCGGCCCGTTCTCTTTTTTCAAAAAGAGAATGGGGGGCGGAAATACGTTCTTATAAGAACTAAGTAGTGCGCCTCGGAGGGGGTGGGACGTCACTCTTGTGAGAGAGCTAACAGCTTTCGGTAGGTCTCCCCATCCACCGCCGCGCCGATGGTGCCCTCCCCGGCAGCGGCAGCGGAGAGCAGCCGCCGGAGGTCCAGGTCCTGCCGACGCCGGACGGGAGCGGGGCGGTACTCCGGGGGCGCGGCCAGCTTGGACACATCCACATCCCCGTACTGCCGCCAGTACCGGCGCACCGTCTCCGGCCGGCAGCCCAGCTCCCGGGCCGCCGCCGCGGCGTCCATCTCCCGCCGCCGAAGACACTCGTAGGCAAACCGGGGGATGCCGCCCACCGGCCGCTTGCGGCAGACGCAGCGGTAGTAGGTCCCCGGGGCGATGCCAAGCCCGGCGGCGATCTCGTCCTCCGACCGGCCCACCCAGTCCCGCCGGCGGACCACCCGGCTGGGCCGTTTCTCCGCCAATGCCTCCCCGGCGGCGCCGATGCGCTCGCCGATCCGGTCGCCCGTGCGGGAGACGGTGGAGCGCCGCACATCCAGGTGCCGGGCGATCTGCTCCATGGTGGCGTCGCTGAGGAGGTAGTAGAGGAGCTCCCGCTGCCGCTCGGTGAGGGCCCCGCTGCCCGCGGCCCAGCGGAGGTGGTCAAAGGT
>CALWXD010000153.1 GCA_944385425.1 uncultured Oscillospiraceae bacterium
GGCGTCATGCACACCGGCCAGCGGGATATGATCCGCGTCCGCGTCAGCAAGGCCGCCTTTGAGGCGGGCCTGCGGCTGAAGGACTTCGCCGAGGTGCTCTACGCCAAGCTCAAGAGCGACTACGACGCCGTCATCGACAAATGCCAGATCACCATCATCACCGATCCGGCCGAGTGCAAGAAATTCCGCCACGAGGTGGCCATCCCCGCCTACGACAAGCGCGACGAGCGGCTTTTGAGCCTCACCGACGAGAACGTGGACCAGTTCTACACCTGCATCATGTGCCAGTCCTTCTCCCCCAGCCACGTCTGCATCGTCACCCCCGAGCGGCTGGGCCTGTGCGGCGCGGTGAGCTGGCTGGACGCCAAGGCCACCAACGAGCTGGATCCCTCCGGCCCCTGCCAGGTGGTGCCCAAGGCCCACGTCATCGACGAGAACACCGGCCGCTGGGAAGAGGTCAACGAGGCGGTGAACAAGTACAGCCAGGGCGCCCTGGAGAGCGTGACGCTCTACTCCATCATGGAGGATCCCATGACAAGCTGCGGCTGCTTTGAGTGCATCTGCGGCATCGAGCCCTTCTCCAACGGCGTGATCATCGTCAACCGCGAGCACGCCGGCATGACCCCCCTGGGCATGACCTTCTCCGAGATGGCCTCCATGACCGGCGGCGGCGTGCAGACCCCCGGCTTTATGGGCCACGGCAAGCACTTCATCGCCTCCAAGAAGTTCATGAAGGCCGAGGGCGGCATCGAGCGCATCGTCTGGATGCCCAAGGCGCTGAAGGAGCAGGTGGCCGACCGGGTCAACGCCACGGCCAAGGAGCTCTACGGCATCGACAACTTCTGTGATCTGGTGGGCGACGAGACCATCGCCGAGGATCCGGAGACCTTGATGGCCTTCCTCACCGAGAAGGGCCACCCGGTGCTGGGCATGGAGCCCATGATGTAAACGCCTTCTCCGGCGGTATCCAAGATAAAAAAGCACGGGACGCGTATGGACAGCGCGTCCCGTGCTTTTTCGTGTTTCCTCCTTGCCGCGCGGTGCAGGCGCTACGCCTGCCCCAGCAGCACCGGCTGGATCTGGCGGCCGGCCAGGGCCGCCTCCACCGTCTCGCCGATGCGGGTGAAATCCGCCATCAGCGAGCAGGGCTTCCGCGCCGGGTCGTCCTGGCCGAAGGGGACGAAGTAGTAGCCCCTGCGGTTGAGGAGCGTCCCCAGGTTGGCCGCGCTGCCGGAGAGGCCGTCGTTGCTGGCCAGGGCCACCACCACCGGCCGGCCGTTTCTCAAGTGGGCCTTGGCCGCCATGGTCACCGACGTGTCCGTGACGCCGCCGGCCAGCTTTCCCAGGGTGTTGCCCGTGCAGGGCGCGATCACCAGCACATCCAGCAGGGCCTTTGGCCCAATGGGCTCGGCCTCCTGCACCGTCCGGATAGCCGGCCGGCCCGCCGCCGCCTCCACCGCCGCCAGGAAGTCCTCCGCCCGGCCAAAGCGGGTGTCCGTGGCGGCGGCGGTCTCCGAGAGAATCGGGACGACGGCATAGCGCCGGCACAGCTTTTGCATCTCCTGCAGCACCTTCTGATGGGTACAGAAGGAGCCGCAGAAGGCAAAGCCCAGTCGTATGTTGTTCAAATTGGTTCCCCCCGTTCCTCCAGTATGTGATAGATGGCGCCGCGGATCACCTGGGCCGCCGTCTCCGGCGCCACCCTTCCAGGAAGGCCCCTGGCCCACACCGCCGTGAGGCCCAGCGCCTGGGCCGCCGGCCGGTCCACGCCGCCGGGCTCCGACGCCAGATCCACCAGCACCGCGCCCTTTGGCAGCTCCTCCAGCAATCCCCGGTCCAACACCAGAGCGGGAACGGTGTTGAAGACCAGATCCACCGCCCCGAGGCGCCCCCGGAGCGCGCCCAGCGGCAGCGCGGCGCAGCCGAGGGCCTCCGCCCAGGCCAGGCTGCTCAGCCGGCGGGCGGATACGGTTACCTGGGCGCCCAGCCCCTGCAGCCGCTGGGCCAGGACCTTCCCGATCCGGCCGTACCCGATCACCAGGCAGCGGCTCCGGTGGAGGGTACGCCCGGTGCGGGCCATGGCCTCGGCGATGGCCCCCTCCGCCGTGGGGACGGCGTTGGCCACCTGGACCTCCTCCCGCAGGAAGTACTCCTCCAGCGTCAAGCCGCAGGCCCGGGCCCGGGCCCGGAGGCCGTCGGACAGCATCCCGCCGCAGATCACCTGCCCCGCCGGACGCAGCAGGGGCCACAGCTCCTCCAGACGCAGGGAACCGCTGTCCAGCGGTAAGTACAGCCCCTCCCCGTCCTTGGTGACAGGCAGGGGCAGGATCACGCAGTCCGCCTGCACCGCCTCCTCCAGGGAGGACTGGGGCAGCCCCTCCTTGTCAAAGCCCCAGAGGGCCGTGCCGTGGCCGTCCCGCTCCAGCAGGTCCGCCAGGTACAGTTGCCGCCGGTCGCCCCCCAGCAGGGCAAAGCGTTTCTTCATATCCATTCCCCCTCTGCCCCATGATATGGCGCGGCGGAGGGGAGGGTGCCGGGAGGGGAAAAGAAACATCCCCCGGCTGGCCATGCGCCAGCCGGGGGACGCCCCGCCTCTCCTTACGTCTCCGGCTCGTCCGGTCGGAAGGCCACAGACGCCACCGGCACCTTTCCAAAGGCGGTGACCTCCTTGCCGTCCACCAGGATGCGGAGCTCGTCCACAGTCTCTATGGAGTCATAGATGCTGCGGGCGATGGATTGCAGCACCCGCTCCTGCTGTCCGGCATCCTCCGGCAGGCTGTCCACAGACTGGCCGGGCAGGCTCAGATAGCAGGTGCGGTCCTCCACCCGCACCGCCGCCACGGTAAACGTCTCCGGCAGGAGGGGGTAGCGGTCCCGCTCCTGGGGCCCCTCCAGCAGGGCGCTGAGCAGCTCCTCGGCCACGGTGTCCCCCTCGTACAGCTCCAGCACCCGCTCCTCCGCCGCCAGATTGCCCTCCTCGTCCGCGAAGTACAGCACCGCCGGCACCGAGTCGATCACATCCTCCATATTGCTGAGGAGCACATCCCCCTCCATCAGTACCTGGTCGCCCCGGTAGGCGATCTCCCGGCCGCCGGCGGTAATGGTCACGGCGGAGATCTCCTCCATCTGGGTGAGGGACAGGGTGACGCAGTAGTCCGCCAGGCTCAGGTCAATGCCGGTCAGGGCGGCGTAGCGGGCGTTGAAGTCCACATAGGCCCGCTGCCCCCGGATGGAGAGGCTCTGCAGCTGCGTCCCCTCCGGGAAGGGGCTGCCCTGCCCGCCTACGCCGGCCACCAGCTGCTCCACAATGGCCGTGGCCCGGTCCACGGCGGCGGCGTCCTCCGGCAGCTCCAGGTCCAGGTCCACACCCCGCAGCGCGTCGCCGCCGGCGGCGGCGTCCGGCTCGGCCAGGAGGTAGACCAGGTACTCCCCCGCCGGTCGCTCCTCCTGCCGGTAGAACAGGGCCGCCGCCAGCAGCAACAGCAGCGGCAGCACCAAAACAACCGTCCGTTTCACTCCTTCTCCCCCCTGTCCAGCGGCATGCGGATGGTAAAGACCGTCCCGCCGCCCAGGCGGGAGCGCGCCTCGATGCTGCCGCCCCGGCGGCGCACCGTGTCCCGGACGATGGCAAGGCCCAGGCCCGTGCCGCCGGCGGCCCGGGAGCGGGCCTTGTCCACCCGGTAAAACCGCTCGAAAATATGGCTCAGATCCTCCTCCGGGATGCCGATGCCGTTGTCCTCCACAGTGATGTAGGCCCACTTGGCGTTGGCGGAGAGGAGCACGCGGACAAAGCCGCCGTCCCGGTTGTACTTGATGGCGTTCTCCACCAGGTTGTACAAAATCTGGTGGACCTCCCCCTTGGCCGCCCGCACGCCGCAGGCGTTTTCCACCAGGATCTCGATGGTCACATGGCGGTCCGCCGCCAGGAGCTGCAGGGAGTGGCACACCCGGCGGATCACCGGCTCCACCTCCACCCGCTCCGCCTCCTCCGCCACGCCGCTGTCCAGCCGCGTCAGGCGGAGGAGGTCCTCCGTGATGTTGGTCAGCCGCTCCGCCTCCAGGCCGATGTCCATCACAAACTCCCGCACCATGTCCTCATCCATGTTTTCCGCCTGCAAAATGGAGTCGGTCAAAAGGCGGATGGTGGCCAGGGGCGTCTTCAGCTCGTGGGACGCGTCGGACACAAAGCGGCGGCGGGCGTCCTCCGTCACCTGGAGCCGGTCGGTCAAATTGTTGAACTCGTCGGCGATCTGAGCGATCTCGTCGTTGCCGCTGACGTCGGCCCGGTGGTTGTAGGACCCCTCCCGGACGCCGCGGATGGCGGAGAGCAGGTCCTCGATCCGGCCGGTGAGGAGCTTGCTGAGGAGGATGCTCAGCGTCAGCACCACGGCGCCCACCCCCAGTGAGATGGACAGCAGGCTCCGCTGCAGCCCCTGGAGCAGCTCCGCCTGCAGCCGGTCGTAGTCGTAGACATACACCGCGCCGATGGTCTCGTTGCGGTAGATCACCGGCATGGCGGCGCTGCTGCGGAAGGCGTCGTCCTTATAGGAGGCGTAGTAGGCGTCGTCCCCCTTGAGGGCCTGGACCAGCTCGGTATAAAACACATAGCGGCCCGCGGCGTTGCCCACCTCCCGGGTGTCGTAGAGGATCTTCCCCGCCGTATCGGTGACGATGGCCCGGGAGACGCCGGTGATCTCCACCACCGTCAAGGCCTCCCCCACGTTTTCCACCGTCAGCTCCCCCAGGCCGGACAGGGCGCTGGACATGGTCTCCAGGGTGCTCTGCATGGAGCTGACCTTGGCGGTGAACACCATCTGCTGGGACTGGGAGAGGGGGTAGGTGTTCAGAAAGACCAGCACCGCCGCCAGGATGAGGATATAGCTGAGGCTGATTTTATATTGGAGGCTCATCTTACCCCTTAAAATAGTAGCCCACTCCCCACTTGGTCAAAATGTGCTCCGGCGCCGCCGGGTTCTCCTCCAGTTTCTCCCTCAGGCGGCGGATGTGGACGTCCACCGTCCGGTAGTCCCCGGCGTAGGAGTACCCCCACACCGCGTCCATCAGGTTCTCCCGGCTGTAGACCCGCCGGGGGTTTTTCATGAGCAGCTCGATCAGGTCGTACTCCTTGGCCGTGAGGTCCACGCTCTCGCCCCCCCGCAGGGCGACGCGCTGGTCCATATCCAGGGTGATGCCCCCCAGGGTGATGCGGGCGGTCTGCCCGGCGCCGGCGGCGCTGCCCGCCCGGCGGAGCATGGCCCGGATGCGGGCCTTCAGCTCCAGGATGTTGAAGGGCTTTGTCACATAGTCGTCCGCGCCGCACTCAAAGCCGATGAGCTTGTCGGTATCCTCGCTGCGGGCGGTGAGCATAATAATGGGGACGTCAGAGAACGACCGGATCTTCACGCAGGCCTCCAGCCCGTCGATCTCCGGCATCATCAAGTCTAGGATGATAAGGTCATAGGCATTGCTCCTGGCCAGGTCCACGGCGGTCCTCCCGTCAAAGGCGGTCTCCACCTGGTACCCCTCGTTCTCCAAATTGAACTTGATCCCCTTGACCAGCAGGGGCTCGTCGTCCACCACTAAAATCTTCATCCCTGTGCCTCCCCAATGGTAATCTCGTCTTGAAAGCGCTCCAGCGTGGCCGGCCCGATCCCCCGCACCTGCAGCAGCTCCTCCACCGCGGCAAAGGGGCCGTTTTCCTCCCGGTACTGGATGATCCGCTCCGCCAGGGCCGGACCGATGCCGTCCAGCGCCTCCAGCTCCTGGGCCGTGGCCGTGTTCAGGTCCAAAAGCGGGGCCGGCTCCGGCGTCACGTCCGCCGGCGGCGTCCGGGTGGTGATGGTATAGTCCGCGCTGCCGCCCCGGGGCCCCAGCCCATACAGCACCGCCGACAGGACGCAGAGAAACACTGCCGTCAAAATAAGGAGACCCCACTCGCTTTTTGTCAAAAATCTCCCCAGTTTCACTGTTGAACTCCTCCGATATCTCTGTTATACTAAAGAATAACCCTGTCGAATTCTGTCGGCTTTGCCGCTTACAGCTTAGTATATCATACGAAACCGGAGTATGTCATGAAAATTCGCCGCTTTTTTTCTGTTTTTTTCCTGCTGGCCCTCATCCTCGCCTCGCTTGCCGCCCCCGCCTCCGCCTCCGAGATCCTGGAGGGCATGGATGTGGAGGCCAAGGCCGCCCTGCTGGCGGACCCGGAGACGGACGAGGTGCTCTACGCCGAGAATATCCACGAGGCCCTCTACCCCGCCAGCCTCACCAAGATCATGACCTGCATGCTGGTGCTGGAGGCCATCGACAACGGGGCGCTGGCCATGGACCAGGTGATCACCGCCAGCAACTACGCCATCACCTCCGTCCCCGATGGCAGCAGCACCGCCGACCTGCAGGTGGGGGAGCAGCTGACGGTGGAGGAACTGCTGTACTGCATCATGGTGGTCTCCGGCAACGACGCGGCCAATGTCCTGGCGGAGACTGTGTCCGGCTCTGTGGCCGCCTTTGTGGACGACATGAACGCCAAGGCCGACGCCCTGGGCTGTGAGAACACCCACTTCGTCAACCCCCATGGCCTCCACGATGAGGACCACTACACCACCGCCCGGGACCTCTATGTGATCACCAAGGCGGCCATGGAATACGAGGACTTCATGACCATCGCCGACACCCGCAGCTTTACCCTGCCCGCCACGGCCTTCCACGGCGAGCGGACCCTCTACACCACCAACTACCTCCTCTCTCCCTACCGGGCCGCCGGCTACGTCTACCCCGGCGCCGCCGGCGTCAAGACCGGCACCACCACCCCCGCCGGCAACTGCCTCATCTCCACCGCCACCAAAAACGACCGCTCGCTCCTGGGCATCATCCTGGGGGCGGAGCGGGTGGAGCAGGAGGACGGCAGCGTCCTTGTCACCAGCTTCAGCCAGATGGCGGACCTCTTCGACTGGGGCTTTGACGACTTCAGCCGCCAGACCATCCTCTCCTCCACGGAGCTGGTGGACGAGCTGGCGGTCTCCCTGTCCGAGACCACCCACATTGTGGTGCAGCCCGCCTACGACGTGGAGCGGCTGCTGCCGGACGACGTGGCGGTGGAGGACCTGGAGCGGACCCTCTCCTACCCCGACTACCCCGAGGGCGTGGTGGAGGCCCCCATCTCCGCCGGGGCGGTGCTGGGGGAGATCACGGTGAGCCTGGGGGATACGGTCTACGCCACCGTCCCCCTGGTGGCGCAAAACGACGTGGCCGCCTCCCGCCTGCTGGTCTTCCGCCACACGGTGCTGGAGTTTGTGGGCCGCAGGGAGGTACAGATCGGCGCTGCGGCGCTGGTGGTGCTGGTGATCGTGCTGCTGATCCTGGTGAAGACCTCCGGCCGCCGCCGCAGGCGCTACGGCCGGGGCAGCGGCTACCGTCCCCGGAATTACCGTGGCCGGCGGAGATAATCCTCTCCTACAACAATAGAGCCCCGGCGGCAGGGTTTCTGCCGCCGGGGCTCAGCTTATCAAAGGGGCCGCGCTGGCGGGAAGAGCGGCCGGGGCGTTTTCTCCGCCGGCATAGAGCGGGGAAACCCCCTCCCGGCCCGCGGGTGCGGCGCCGGGTGCAGGCAGCGGGTCTGTCCGGCGGGCCGCAAGCCCGGGAAAGACGGCCTCCTCCGGCGCGGAAGGCCGCCCTTTTAGGCCCCCGCCGTCTCCAGCCGGGCCAAAACCGCCTGGAGCTTTGCCGCCGCGGCGGCGGCGTCAGCGGCGTCGGGGTGGCCCACCGCCGCGTCGTAGACCGCCAGCATGGCCCGCCCCTTCTCCCCCATCATGGGGTCCTCCGCCATGGCCGCGTACCGCCGGCGCACCGTCTCCGGCATCTGCCCGGCACACATGAACCAGTCCTCCACCACGCAGGAGGGGGGCAGCTCCTCCCGGACATGCTCCGCCACCTGCCGAAAATAGGCGGGGGAGGTCCCGAACCCCGCCGTCCCGAAGAGGAACACCCGCTTGCCCGCCAGGGCGGGCAGGTATTTCTTGAGGCGGGCCGAGCAGCTGCCCCGGTCGGTCCAGAACCCCAGGCACACCAGCTCCGCCCCCTCCAGCTCCGCCTG
Source organism: uncultured Oscillospiraceae bacterium (assembly GCA_944385425.1). Lineage (GTDB taxonomy): Bacteria > Bacillota > Clostridia > Oscillospirales > Oscillospiraceae > CAJFPI01. The sequence continues at coordinate 8,093 of CALWXD010000153.1, forward strand.
CCCCGCCGGGGCGCAGACGGCCCCCGGCGCCGCCGCCTGCAGCGCCCTGGCCAGATAGGCCGTATTCCCTGTGATGCTGTCGTATACAATCGCGGTCTTCATCTGAAATCCTCCCCGCGTCTCAGATTGCGCATTTTCAAGCTGCCCTCAGCATACCATGATCCCTCCCCCCGTTCTTGAATAAAGTATGAATTCTTCTCATCCTGTCCCGGGAAGAAGATACGAACCTTTTTCCTGTTTTCCCCCTATTTCCTGCGGTTTTTCTCTTGACACATTGCCTTTTCTCTACTATAATATAAGAACGTGTGAGCGAACAACGGAAACACGTTGTATCATGGGAGAACAGCCTGCCTTGTTTTGGTTGACGCAATCGCTGCTGCAAGCTATTGTAACCGGAAACAGGAGGCTTTTTTTGCGGGTTTCGCCACAACTATTTTCTCTGGAGGTGTCCCAACTATGCAAAAGGACGTTGTGATCATCGGAGCGGGACCGGCGGGGATCTTTACCGCCTTGGAGATGCTGAAAAAGGGCAGCAAGCAGAGAATCCTCATTGTGGAGAAGGGGGCGGCGGTGGAAAACCGCCACTGCCCCAAAAGCCAGACGAAACGCTGCATGAACTGCAAGCCCTACTGTCATATCACCACCGGCTTTTCCGGCGCCGGGGCTTTTTCCGACGGGAAGCTCTCCCTCAGCTATGAGGTGGGCGGGGACCTGCCCACCCTAATCGGCGCGGAGAAGGCCCAGGAGACCATCGACTATACCGACCAGATCTACCTGGAGTTTGGCGCGGACACCCATGTGGAGGGCCTTGGGAACACCGAGGAGGTCAAGGAGATCCGCCGCCGGGCCATCCACGCCGGCCTCAAGCTGGTGGACTGCCCCATCCGCCACCTGGGCACCGAGAAGGCCCAGAACCTCTACTACGCCATTGAGCAGCACCTCATCCACTGCGGCGTGGAGCTGCTGTTTGGCTACGAGTGTACCAACCTCATTCTGGAGGGGGACGTGTGCAAGGGTGTCTGCGTCACCAACGGGAAGGACAGCCAGGAGATCCTGGCCGCCCACACCATCATCGCCACCGGCCGCCGGGGGGCGGACTGGCTGGAGAGCCTGTGCGCTGAGCACAACATCGCCCACCAGCCCGGCACCGTGGACATCGGCGTCCGGGTGGAGGTGCGCAACGAGGTCATGGAGACGGTGAACCGGGTGCTCTACGAGTCCAAGCTGGTGGGCTACCCCAAGCCCTTCAAGAACAAGGTCCGCACCTTCTGCCAGAACCCCGGCGGCTTTG
>CALWXD010000154.1 GCA_944385425.1 uncultured Oscillospiraceae bacterium
CCAGCACCCGGTCCCGGTCGCTGCGGGCATCCTCCTCTGTGGGCAGCGGGATCTGAAACGTCAGGTTCCGGCTCAGCGGTTTCATGATCTCCCCCCGCCTTTTCTGATCCTTTTTCCTCCATTATAAAGAATCCCCCGGGCTTTGTATAGGGAAATTGCAAATTTTCTCACGGTCTCCCGTTTCAGGCTGTGAAGATTGTCCGCATGTTCCGTCCTTCCCGCCCATAGACTGGGGATAGGCCCCGCCGGGGCGAAATCAGAAAAGAAGAGGGTGATACCTGTGGAAATCCTGCTCGCGGCTCTGACGTCCATTCACAGCGCTGTCAATCATGTCGTCTGGGGGCCGCCGATGCTGGTCCTGCTTCTGGGAACCGGCGTGTATCTGACCGTGCGCCTGGGCTTTTTTCAGCTGCGCCGGTTTCCCATGATCCTCCGCCGCACAGTGGGCAGCCTCTTTGGCCGGGGCAGGAGCACGGCGTCCCGGGATCTGACGCCCTTTGAGGCGGTCTCCACCGCCCTGGCCAGCACCGTGGGCACCGGCAACATCGCCGGCGTCACGGGAGCTATCTTTCTGGGCGGCCCCGGGGCGGTATTCTGGATGTGGGTATCGGCCCTTTTCGGCATGGCCACCAAGTATGTGGAAATTGTGCTGGCTGTGCAGTACCGCCAGACGGCGCCGGACGGCTCCCACTACGGCGGCCCCATGTACTACATCGAAAGGGGCCTCCATATGAAGTGGCTGGCCGCTGCCTTCGCCCTCTTCGGCGGCGTGGCCTGCTTCGGCATCGGCAACATTGCCCAGGCGACGGAGATCTCCGGCGCGGTGAACGGCCTGCTGGCCCTCTCCGGCCGCTCTGTCTCCGATGCGGCAGTGGGGATCGTCCTGGCGGCTGTGACGGCGGCGGTTTTGCTGGGAGGCGTTAAGCGCATCGGCCGCATTGCCAGCCTCCTGGTCCCCTTTATGGCGGTTTTCTATATCCTGGCGGGGGCTGCCGTCCTGCTGTTTCGCCTCCCCGACGTTCCCGGCGCGCTGGCGCTGATCGTGCAGAGCGCCTTTGCCCCGGAGGCGGCCGCCGGCGGCGCGGCGGGATACGCCCTGATGCGGACCATCCAGAACGGCGTTTCCCGTGGGATTTTCTCCAACGAGGCTGGTCTTGGCTCCGCACCTATGGCCCACGCCTCGGCGGAGGCAAAAAGCCCTGTGGAGCAGGGAATGTGGGGCGTGTTCGAGGTGTTTGTGGATACCATCGTGATCTGCACCATTACTGCCCTCACGGTGATCCTCTCCGGCGTATATGAGGGTGCCGCCATCGCTGAAACCGGCGGCACCTTTCTCTCCAGCGGCCAGGCGGCGGCCGCCGCCTTCAACGCCGTCCTCCCCGGGCAGTGGGGCGGCATCGTTCTGCAGGTCAGCATGCTCTTCTTCTCCCTGACCACGATTCTGGGCTGGAGCTGCTACGGCGAGCGGTGCTGGGGATACCTGAGCCGCAACAGTCCCTGGGTGAACCGCACCTACAAGGCCGTTTATATTGCCACCTGCTTTTTTGGCGCTGTGGGATCCGGAAGCCTCATGTGGAGCCTGTCCGATACGCTGAATGCCATGATGGCCATTCCGAACCTCATCGCGCTGCTGCTGCTCAGCGGTGAGGCGGTACATGCCACCAGGCGTTATTTTGTGCCGTCTGTCGATGGGCGGCGGCCACGGCCGCCCCGAGCATAAAGGACTTGAAATATTTTCGTAATTTCGATACAATGAAGGCACCGCCGAAAACAGCGGCAAAAATTGCATAGATTTCTACCCTTTTTCGGCGGAGTTTATGTCTCAAAATGAAAAAGGAAGGAAGAAAGAAAAACGATGAAAAAGTGGATCTCCCGTATCCTGGCGGCTGCCATGCTGGTCAGCCTCCTGTCCGTCACCGCCCTTGCGGCTGATCGGACGGTCTACCTCTCCGGCTACACGGAGAACTTCCGGGCAGAAGAGGTGGCCGCCTCTGAAAGCCAGATGAGCATCACCGCTGACGATCTGGAGGACTACGGCCAAGTGACTTACGAGGATGGCTTTGTTGTTCCCATCTACTATGCCGACGGCCCGGTGACTGTGACGCTGACAGTGGACGGCCTGGTTGGTGCCAACGTCAATGCGGCCAGCTACGACGCGGAAAACCGGATGTATGCCACCACAGAACGCAACGTGGCCTACTTTGACGGAATCGCGGATATCGAGGACATGGACACCGGCGAGATGACCGGCGAGACCATGACCATCCAGGAAATGATCGAGGCGAACCAGGGCGACAGCTATGTGCTGGGCTACATTCGCAGCGGCGCTACGGCCACCCTCACGGAACCCGGCATCTATGTGGTGAGCGCCTATTACATGGCCGTTGAGGGCAACTGCGAGGCCTACATTTGGGTGGGCCAGCGGGTCCCGGGCGAGTCCGGCGAGGAGGAGCCTGCCGCCCTCGTATTCACCGATGTGGCGGAGAGTGACTACTACTACGCCCCCATCCAGTGGGCCGTTGAAAACGGCGTTACCACCGGCACCAGCGCCACCACCTCCTCCCCCGCCTCCACCCGCACCACCGCCCAGATCCTCACCTTCCTGTGGCGGGCCGTGGGCTCCCCGGCTCCTGCCGGTGAGAACCCCTTCAGCGATGTGGCGGAGGACGTCTACTACGCTGACGCCGCCGTGTGGGCCCATGAGCAGGGCCGGGTGTCCGGCGAGACCTTTAACGGCGACGCCCCCTGCACCCGCAGCGCGGTTGTGACCTACCTCTGGAAGCTGGCGGAGGAGCCGGAGGCTGAGGCCGCCGCCTTCACCGACGTGGCCGCCGACGCTGACTACGTACAGGCTGTGGCCTGGGCTGTCAGCGAGGGCATCACCACCGGTACCAGCGACACCACCTTCTCCCCCGACTCCACCTGCACCCGGGGCCAGATCGTCACTTTCCTCTACCGGGATCTGGCGGAGGCTCAGGAGTAAGATCCAGCATCTCCTAATGAGGTCCAAACGGGAGGCCGCGGCATGGGCTGCGGTTTTCCGGGGGATAGATAGCGAATAAAAAGAAAGGAAGAAAGAAAAACGATGAAACAGTGGATATCCCGCATTCTGGCGGCTGCCATGCTGGTCAGCCTCCTGTCCGTCACCGCCTTTGCCGCGGAGAGCTACGGCGCCTACAACATGAATGACGCCGCCGGGAAAACATGGTCCTTCAGCGCCGCCCGGACGGAGACCCGCGATCTGAAGATTTTCGATGTGGGTTATGAGAACGACACCGTGGAGGACGCCGCAGTGATCCTGGTTCAGCCCGGCAGCACCATTACCTATTCTGAGGGGTATGGCACCTACATCGAGTATACCGCCTCGGAAAATGGATATGCCCCTGTTTTTGCCACCGCGGGGGAGATCAACGGCACCATCACCACCGAGCAGCTGTTCCACGGCGATGTGGTCATGGTCAGCGTGACAAACCACATCGGGGAGACCCCTGATGAGGATCAGGAGACCTTCATCCTCCTCGGTGACGACGCCGCGCTTACCGATCCTGAGACCTCCGCCGCGCCGGTGTTTACCGACGTAGCGGAGAGCGACTACTACTACGCACCCGTCCAGTGGGCCGTTGAAAACGGCGTCACCACCGGCACCAGCGACACCACCTTCTCCCCCGCCTCCACCTGCACCACCGCCCAGATTTTGACCTTCCTGTGGCGGGCCGTGGGCTCCCCGGCCCCTGCCGGCGAGAATCCCTTCAGCGACGTGGCGGAGGACGTCTACTATGCTGACGCCGCCGCCTGGGCCCATGAGCAGGGCCTGGTGTCCGGCGAGACCTTTAACGGCGACAGCCCCTGCACCCGCAGCGCCGTTGTGACCTACCTCTGGAAACTGGCAGAGGAGCCGGAGGCCGAGGCCGCCGCCTTCACCGACGTGGCCGCCGACGCGGACTACGCACAGGCCGTGGCCTGGGCTGTCAGCGAGGGCATCACCACTGGCACCAGTGAGACCACCTTCTCCCCGGATTCTACCTGCACCCGGGGCCAGATTGTCACCTTCCTCTACCGCGACCTGGCGGAGACCCAGGAGTAATCTGCTAAATAACCAGTCCCCCGGCGCAGCATCTGCGCCGGGGGACTTCCCATGCAGAGCGCCCTTCCGCCAGGAAGGCGTTGCAATGGGGGGAAAAGTCTGCTATACTAAAGGTATTACAAATGGATGGAGGTATCCTATGCAAACAGCGGAATTGAAAGAGATCTGCAAAGCCGTCCGGCGGGATATCATCAACATGACGGCCAACGCAGGCAGCGGCCACCCCGGCGGGTCCCTCTCCGCCGTGGAGCTGATGGTCAGCATCTTCTTCAATCACATGCGCGTAGACCCCAAGAATCCCCGTGACCCCGACCGCGACCGTTTCGTTCTGAGCAAGGGGCATGCCGCGCCGTGCTACTACGGCGTCCTGGCGGAGCTGGGCTTTATTGACAGGGAGGAATTTAAGAATTTCCGCCAGCTCCACAGTATCCTCCAGGGCCACCCCGACGCCAAAAAGGTCCCCGGCATCGACGCCTCCACCGGCTCTCTGGGCCAGGGGCTCTCCATCGCGGTGGGCATGGCCCTGGGCGCCAAGACCCAGGGCAAGGACATCAACGTCTTTGCCATCGTGGGCGACGGGGAGTGCCAGGAGGGTCAGATCTGGGAGGCCTCCATGGCCGCGGCCCACTACAAGCTGGACAACCTCACCGTGGTCTTTGACAACAACGGCCTGCAGATCGACGGCAGCAACAACGAGGTCATGAGCCTGGGCGACTTTGCCGGAAAGCTCCGCGCCTTTGGCTACGAGGTCATCGAGCTGCCCGACGGCCACGACCTGGACGCCATCGAGGCGGCCCTGTCCCGGAAGGTGGAGGGCAAGCCCAAGGCGATCCTGGCCCACACGGTGAAGGGCAAGGGCGTATCCTTTATGGAAAATCAAGTGGGCTGGCACGGCAAGGCTCCCAATGAGGAGCAGCGCGCCCAGGCCTTGAAGGAATTGGAGGGCTGAGAGCATGAGTGAGAAAGCGACAAGAGCGGCATACGGCGACGCGCTGGTAGAGCTGGGCGGCATCAACGACAAGGTGGTGGTGCTGGACGCGGACCTGTCCCACGCCACCATGACCTGCGGCTTTGCCAAGGCCTATCCCAGCCGGTTCTTCAACGCCGGCATCGCCGAGGCCAACATGGTGAACATGGCCGCCGGCATGAGCACCATGGGCCTCATCCCCTTCTGCTCCACCTTCGCCATCTTCGGCGCGGGCCGGGCCTACGAGCAGGTCCGCAACTCCGTGGCCTACCCCAAATTCAACGTCAAGCTCTGCGTGACCCACGCCGGCGTCTCCGTGGGCGAGGACGGCGGCAGCCACCAGGCCATCGAGGATCTGGCCCTCATGCGGGCCATCCCCGGGATGACGGTGGTGGTCCCGGCGGACGCCAACGAGGCCCGGAAGGCCGTGCTGGCGGCGGCGGACTTTGAGGGGCCCATGTACCTCCGCTTTGCCCGGCTGGCAAGTCCGGTCTTTGAGGAGGACTACCCCTTCACCATCGGCAAGGCCAACGTCATGCGGGAGGGGACCGACGCGGTGGTCTTTGCCTGCGGCATGATGGTCAGCGCCGCCATGGACGCCGCGGCGGAGCTGGCCGCGGAGGGCAAAAGCGTGGCCGTGGTGAACGTCCACACCATCAAGCCCATTGACGCACCGTGCGTGCTGGAGTGGGCGGAGAAGTGCGGCAACGTCATCACCGCCGAGGAGCACAGCGTCATCGGCGGCCTGGGCGACGCGGTGGCCGACGTCCTCATGGGCAGGGTCTGCTGCAAGTTTAAGAAGGTGGGCGTCCAGGACCGGTTCGGCCAGTCCGGCAAGGCCAAGGAGGTCTTGAAGGAGTACGGCCTCACCGCCCCCCAGCTGGCCCAGGCCATCCGGGAGACTTTCTGAGCGGTACAGACAGGATGATGAAAGCCCCGGCGCGCCGCAGGCGCGCCGGGGCTTTTCCGATTCGCGAAGGGTCAGTGCTGGTACTCAAACTCCAGGTTGTACATGCTCACTAGGTCCCCGTCCTGGATGCCCAGGTCCTCCAGCTGCTGGAAGACGCCCGCCTCCCGCAGCATCTTGTCAAACCACATGCGGCTCTCGTAGTCGCCGAAGTTGGTGTTGGCGATGAGCCGCTGGAGCCACGGTCCCTCCACCAGATAGACCCCGTCCTCCACGGTGATGTCCACCGGGGCGGAGGTGTCCACCTTCGGCGGCCGTTTCACATACTCCGGGGCGTACACCGCCACCGGCGGCAGCTCCCGAAGGCGGTTTGCGATGGCGTAGATCAGCTCCCGCACCCCCTGGTGGGCGGCGGCGGAGACCACAAAGAGGGGATAGCCCAGGGCCTCCACATGGTCCCGCAGGGCGGTGAGGAGGCTGTCGTCGGCCAGGATGTCCGCCTTGTTGGCCACCACGATCTGGGGCCGGCCGGCCAGGTCCGGGCTGTACTGGGAGAGCTCGGCGTTGATGGCGTCGAAGTCCGCCGCCGGGTCCCGCCCCTCGCTGCCGGACACGTCCACCACATGGACCAGCAGGCGGCAGCGGTCGATGTGGCGCAAAAAGTCGTGGCCAAGGCCCGCGCCCTCGCTGGCCCCCTCGATGATGCCGGGGATGTCCGCCATGACAAAGCTGACCCCCTCCTCCACATACACCACCCCCAGGTTGGGAAAGAGGGTGGTGAAGTGGTAGTTGGCGATCTTGGGACGGGCCTTGCTGACGGCGCTGAGGAGGGTGGACTTGCCCACGTTGGGAAAGCCCACCAGCCCCACATCCGCCAGCAGCTTCAGCTCCAGCACCACGTCGTGGCTCTCCCCGGGCAGGCCGCTCTTGGCAAAGCGGGGGGCCTGGCGGGTGGGGGTGGCGAAGTGGGCGTTGCCCCAGCCCCCCTTGCCCCCCCGGCAGAGGACGAAGGGCGCGTCGCCGGACATGTCCTGGATGATCTCGTTGGTTTCCGCGTCCCGGACCAGGGTGCCCCGGGGGACCCGGATGGTGAGGGACTTGCCGTCCCTCCCGGTTTTGCGGCTGCCGGCGCCGTCAGAGCCGTTCTCCGCCGTATACTTGCGCTTGTAGCGGAAGTCCATTAGGGTGGAGAGGTTGTCGTCCACCTGCAGGAGGATGCTGCCGCCGCTGCCGCCGTCGCCGCCGTCGGGGCCGCCGGCGGCCACATATTTTTCCCGGTGGAAGGACACGCAGCCGTTGCCGCCGTTGCCGGCCTTCACGGTGATGCGGGCCTTGTCCACAAACGATGTCGCCATGGGAAACCGCTCCTTTCTGGAGAAAAGATTTGTCAAATCGTCAAGTCCTGTGGTATGATACGGGCAGACAACTGCCGGGAGGGGGCCTGCCTGTGAACGAGAGGGGAAGGGAGCGAAATACGGACCTTCTGCGGGTGTCCGCGTCGTTTCTGGTGGTGCTGCTCCACGTCTCCGCCGCCTACGGGGGCAGCGGCTGGGGCATCGTCTATAACGGCGTCTCCCGGTGCGCGGTGCCGCTGTTCGTCATGCTCAGCGGCCGCTACCTCCTCTCCCGTCCCCCCAGCATAAGGCGGATGGGGGAAAAGAGCCTCCGCCTCTTCGGCACGATGCTGCTGTGGGCGGCGGTCTACTTTGCCGCGGAGCTGCTCCGGGGCACCCGTTCCTGGCAGGGGGCGGGGGATTTCGCCGCCTATCTCGTCACCCAGCCGGTCCACCTCTGGTATCTCTGGGCCGCCATCGCCCTCTATCTTTTCACGCCCTGTCTGGCCGTATTCTGCCAAAACGCGCCCCGAAAAATCGTGGACTACGCCCTGGCGCTGACCTTCCTCTTCGGCTCTGTGGTCACCATCCTGCTGCGCACCGAACGGTTCCCGCTGCTGGCGCAGGTGGTGGACCAGATGAAGATGGACGCCACCCTGGGCTTTCTCTTCTGCTATCTGGCGGGGTGGCGGCTGCGGCGCTTTTCCCCCGCCCGGCGGAGGAAAGCGGCCCTCCTCCTGCTGGGGGGACTGGGCCTTGCCGCCACCTGGGCGGGAGCCCTGGCCTTCCGGGGAACCAGGACGGCTAGCCTCTTTCTCAGCTTTTACGCGCCCAATGTCCTCCT
>CALWXD010000155.1 GCA_944385425.1 uncultured Oscillospiraceae bacterium
TCCGGGTGCTGCCGCCGCCTGACGATCAGCACCGCCACCGCCGCCACAAAGATCACAGCCGAGAGGGCCTGGGAGACACGGATGGGCTGGCCGAAGAAGGTCCAGTCGAAGAGATAGAGGCTGTCAGTCCGCAGGCCCTCGATCCAGAACCGGCCGAAGGCGTACCAGGCGAAGTAAAAGCAGGCGTTTTCCCCATCAAAGGAGCGGAGCTTTGCCACCACCCGCCAGAGAATGAGCAGGCCGATGAGGTTCCACAGGCTCTCATAGAGGAAGGTGGGGTGGACCTCGATGTATTCCGTGGCGGAGACCCACAGGCGCATCCGCCAGGGGGCGGTGGTCTCCGCGCCGAAGGCCTCCCGGTTGAAGAAGTTGCCCCAGCGGCCCACGGCCTGGCCGATGAAAAGCCCCATAACGCCCACGTCCATCAGCGCGCCGACAGAGAGCTTTTTCAGCTTGCAGAATATCAGCAGCACAATGACCGCCGCGATGATGCCGCCGTAGATGGCGAGCCCGCCGTCCCAGACGGCCACCACCCTGCCCCAGTCCAGCGCGCCGCTCTCGCCGCGGAACAGGTCCAGGTAGAAGACCACATAGTACAGCCGCGCGCCCACCAGGGAGAAGGGCAGGGCCCAGATCACAAAGTCGTAGAGGTTGTCCTCGGTGATGCCGTATTTGGGGGCCTGCCTGGCGCAGAAGAGCACCGCCAGGATCACCCCCAGGGAGATGAGGACGCCGTACCAGTAGATGCCGTTGCCGATGTCCAAAAGCTTTGGGTCGGGGTTGAAGGACCAGTCGCCGAACAGCCCGGGAAAGCTGATGGGCATGTCTTGCAAAGCGTGCATAGGGAAACCTCCTGTAGGAAGGATGGCCCGCCCGCCGCGCCGGCAGGCGGGCGGGAAGTCAAGCCTTGGGAAGGATGAGGGAGAGGGCCGTGCGCGCCTCGGTGATGTTCTCCCGCAGGAACGCCTCGATGTCCCCCTTGGTGATGGAGGCGAACACCTCCGGGAAGGCGTAGTAGTCGTAGTGGTGGAACACGCCCTCCGCCTGGGCGATGGCGATGTTCTCAAAGGAGTTGAGGCTGCGGATCATCTGGCCGTAGGCGGCGCGGCGGATCTGCTGGTAGAAGGTCTCGTCGATGCCCTCCCGCCCCAGGCGCTGAGCCTCGGCGGTGATGGCGCGGTGGACGGCGTGGGGGTCGTTGGCGTCGCCGCCCACATAGAGGTAGGCCGCGCCGGGGAGGATGTCAAAGTTGCCGCCGAAGCTGCCGTTGATGAGCCCCTCCTCATAGAGCCGGCGGTAGAGGGGGCTGCTGTCGCCAAAGAGGATGTCGCAGGCCATATCGCCCAGCATGGCAAGGCGCAGCTGCTCCGCCCCCTCCGGCGGCGTGGGGCACTTGTAGCCGGCCAGGAACTGGGGCATGGCCACCTCCATCTCCTGCACCGCCTCCCCCTTGGCCGGGGCGGGGGACTCCTCCTCCCCGTAGTCCCGGGGGATCTCGGGCCCGCCGCTCTCCGGCAGGACGGAGCGGGCGATGGCGGACACCTGGGCCGGGTCCACGGCGCCCACCACCACCAGCACCATGTTGGAGGGGGTGTAGAAGGCGTTGTGGCAGTCGTAGAGGGTCTCGGCGGTGATGGCGCGGATGCTCTCCACCGTCCCCGCCACGGAGACGCGGGCCGGGCTCTTCTCATAGAGGCACTCCATCAGCTGCTGGTAGACCTGCCAGTCGGGGGTGTCCTCCACCATGCGGATCTCCTGGCCGATGATGCCCTGCTCCTTCTCCACGCTCTCCCGGGTAAAGTAGGGGATGGAGACGAACTGGAGCAGGATCTTCAGATTGTCGTAGAAGTGCTCGGTGCTGTAGAAATAGTAGGCGGTGATGGCGTTGCTGGTGAAGGCGTTGGGCTCGGCGCCGTTTTTCGCCAGCTCCTGGAGGGCGTTGCCGTCCTTGGTGTCAAACATCTTGTGCTCCAGGTAGTGGGCGATGCCCGCCGGCGTGTCCAGCCACCGGCCGCCGCGCTGGAACCGCAGGTCCATCCCGCCGTAGCGGGTGACAAAAAAGGCGCAGGCCTTGGCGTAATGGGGCTTGGAGACCACCCGGATGGCAAGGCCGTTGGGCAGCGTCTCCTCCCAGACGGTCTCCCCCAGCCGGGGGTAGGCATGTTCACGCATCCTGCCGCCCCTCCTTTCCGGTGAGAAAATAGATGGTATCAAGGCTGGTGGCCCTGGCGGCGGCCATGATCCGCTCCGGCGTCACCGCCAGGGCGGCCTCCATTAGGCCCTCCGGCGTGTCGTCCCGGCCGGTGGCCACCTGGCCCATGTAGAAGTCCTCCATGCGGCTGGCGGAGTCGGCCAGGGACTGGTGGCCGTTTACGATGCAGCTCCTGGCGCCCTCCAGCTCCCACGCCTCCCAGTCGCCCCGGCGCATGGCCTCCAGCTGGGCCAGGATCTCGTCCAGGGCCTTCTGGTAGTTTTCAAACTCAATGCCGGAGGAGACGGTGATGAGGTTCTTGGACCGGTGGTAGGCGCTGCTGGCGTAGTAGCAGAGGCTCAGCCGCTCCCGGACGTTCAAAAAGAGCTTGGAGTTGCTGGTACCGCCGAACATGGTGTTCATCACAAACGCCGCGTCCCGGTCGTCGGTGTCCACGGAGAACCCAACCCCCAGCTTGCCCTGGGTCACGTCCATCTGATCCCGGACCACATGGGGCTCCTGCCGCCCCGGATGGGGCGAGGGCATGGCCAGGGGCTCCCCGCCGGCGCGGGGCAGGTCCCGGATGATGCGGCGGCACACGCCCACCACCCGCTCCAGCTCCGCGCGGCCGCAGTAGCAGAGCTCCAGCCGGGCGGAGGCGATGGCGCTGCGGTAGTGCTCCGTCAGCTGCTCAGGGGTGATGGCGGCCACGTCCCCCTCCTCGCCGATGTGGCTGAGGCCGTAGGCCTCCCCTCTGCACATCTCCTCCAGCAGGCGCCTGGAGGCCAGGGCGCGCTTGTCGTTGACCACGGAGCGGATGGCATCCAGCAGGTTCGTCCGCTCAGAGGACACATAGTCCCCCTTCAACAGCCCCTCCTCCAGCACCGGGTGGCAGATCAGCTCCCCCAGGATGTCCCCCAGGGGCTCCAGCACCGCGCCGCCGTCGGGCAGGTAGGCGTCGTCCACGCAGGTGGCCACAAAGCCCCACAGCTGGTTCTCCCCCCGCTTGCGGACCGTGTGCTCCACGCTGGCGCCGTAGAGCAGGTCCAGGGCGGCGGAGAGCTGCTGCATGTCGGGGTAGCGGACGCAGCCCCGCTCCAGCACGGCGCTGAGCAGGGCGTTGCGCCCCGCCGTCTCCCGGCGCAGGGGGGTGATAAACTGGGCGCTGAGAAAGTCGGTTTTGAACTTCACCGCCGGCACATAGGTCAAAAAGACGTTGTCCAGCAGCTGGATGCGGTTTTTGGTCATAGAGAATTCCTCATTTCAGGGAATATTAAGGCCCGGGCCTTATCATGTTAGATTAGTATACCGCTTAATTATGAAAATTTCCACCATTCTCTGAAAGTTTTTCCGCCGCCGGCCGGGGAGAATATTACATCTGCGTAACATTCGCAAGATTCCTCTTTACAGACCGGGGAAAAGTGAGTATACTAAAACAAGATACTGGAGAGGTGGTGCGTGCATGGACGATTATACCCGCAAATTTGATTTCAGCAAGGAGCAGGACGCGGAGATCCACCGGATCCTGCTGACAGTCTATCAGGCACTGGAAGAGAAGGGGTACAACCCGATCAATCAGATCGTGGGCTACATCCTCTCGGAGGACCCCACCTATATCACCAACCACAACCAGGCCCGCACCCTTATCCGGAAGATCGACCGGGACGAGCTGCTGCAGATTTTGGTCAGAAAATATCTGAACAACCTGTAGGCGGCGGGATGGGTGAATGCGAACAAATGGCGCCCGCTCAACCGGCGGACGCCGTTTTCCTTTGAAGGCCGCCCCTCTCGCGGCCGCAACAAGCTGGAAAAGGAAAAGGAGAACAGCGTATGAGAAAGACGAAGATCGTCTGCACCATCGGCCCCGCCTGTGACAACGAGGAGACGCTGACCGGGATGTGCCTGGCGGGCATGAACGTGGCCCGGCTGAATTTTTCCCACGGCACCCACGCCGAGCAGCGGGAGAAGATGGCCCTTGTCAAGCGGGTGCGGGAGAAACTCCGCCTGCCCATCGCCATCATGCTGGACACCAAGGGGCCGGAGTACCGCATCCGCACCTTTGAAAACGGGAAAATCACCCTAAACGAGGGGGACCGGTTCTCCTTCACCACGGAGGAGATCGTGGGCAATCAGGAGCGGGTGTCGGTGAGCTACCCGGGGCTGATCCGGGATCTCAGCGTGGGGGACAGGATCCTCCTCAACAACGGCCTAATGGCCTTTGCGGTGGAGGAGCTGACGGACACCGACGCCGTCTGCCGGGTGCTGGTGGGCGGCGAGACCTCCAACAACAAGAGCATGAGCTTTCCCAACAAGGTGCTCAGCCAGGTCTACCTCAGCGAGCAGGACAAGGCGGACATCCTGGTGGGGGTTGAAAACGACGTGGACTATATCGCCTGCTCCTTCGTCTCCCGCCGGCAGGATCTGGAGGATGTCCACGCCTTCCTCAAGGAGCACGATGCCGACCACATCGGCCTCATCGCCAAGATCGAGAACCAGTCCGGCATCGACAACATCGAGGAGATCTGCCAGGCCTGCGAGGGCATCATGATCGGCCGGGGGGACCTGGGGGTGGAGGTGCCCTTCGAGCAGCTGCCCGCCATCCAGAAAAAGCTCATCACCAAGTGCCGCCTGCTGGGCAAGCGGGTCATCACCGCCACGGAGATGCTGGAGAGCATGATCCACAACGCCCGGCCCACCCGGGCGGAGATCTCCGACGTGGCCAACGCCGTCTACGACGGGTCCAGCGCCATCATGCTCTCCGGGGAGACCGCCGCGGGGAAGTACCCGGTGGAGACGGTGGAGACCATGTCCCGCATCGCCGAGGAGACGGAGAAGAGCATCCGCTATGGGAAACGGTTCTATCAGTACGACTTCCACATCGCTGACACGGTGGACGCCATCTCCCACGCCACCTGCGGCATGGCCATCGACCTGGGCGCCAGGGCCATCGTGGCCTGCTCCCTCTCCGGCAAGACGGTGCGGATGGTCTCCCGGTTCCGCCCGCCGGTGGACATCCTGGGCCTCACCACCGACGAGCGCACCTGGCGCCGCCTGGCCCTCAGCTGGGGCGTGACCCCCGCCATGTGCGACATGTTCTCCTCCACCGACGTGCTCTTCTACATCGCCAAGAACATGGCGCGGGACACCTTCGGCCTGGAGAAGGGGGACAAGATCGTCATCACCGGCGGCGTCACCGACGGGCGCAGCGGCAACACCAACCTCATCAAAGTGGAGGAGATCTGACTGTCGAAAAAGTGGCCAGAGCCACTTTTTCGATTTAGGCTGCATGAAATTTTTCTCTTGATTTCCCGCGAAATGTCGATCAAAATTTCATGAGAGGTGTCATTTCCGAGGCGCATGTCCCCGGAAATGACGGAATTTCATCTGTTCTATCGTCTGCGGACAACGGAACTCTGCGCGGCTTTTCCAACAGGCCGAGCCCCGGAAGATTTTTTCTTCCGGGGCTTTATTTTCCTCTTGACAACTGTGTATAGTCCGTATATACTGTGAACACCAGATATGTACAGTCTGGAACAGCGAGGTACCTCCATGGAAATTTACATCAGCAACGCAAGCGGCGTACCCATCTACGCCCAGATCACCGACCAGATCCGCGCCAAGATCCTCACCGGGGAGCTGAAGGAGGGGGAGGCGCTGCCCAGCATCCGGCTTTTGGCCAAGGAGCTGCGCATCAGCGTTATCACCACCAAGCGGGCCTATGAGGACCTGGAGAAGGCGGGATTCCTCTATACACAGCCGGGAAAGGGCTGCTTTGTGGCGCCCCAGAACCCGGCGGTGCACCGGGAGGAGGCCCTGCGGCAGGTGGAGCAGCACCTGAGCGACGCCATCCGGGCCGCCCAGCTGGGGGGCATCACCGGCGACGAGGTGCGGGAAACTTTGAACGTGCTCTTAGAAGGAGAGTAAAACCTATGGAAAACCTGATTTCGGTACAGGGGCTGTGCAAGCAGTACGGCGACTTTGCTCTGGACCATATTGACCTCACTGTCCCCGCAGGGGAGATCGTGGGCCTCATCGGCGAAAACGGCGCCGGCAAGACCACCACCATCCGGGCCATCCTGGGGCTGATCCGCCCCGACGGCGGCAGCATCTCCCTCATGGGCGCCGCCCCGGGGGAGCGGGACGCCCTTGAAAAGGTGGGGGTGGTGTTTGAGGACAGCTACTTCTACGGCGGCCTTACCGCCCGGCAGGTGGATAAGATCCTCTCCGGCATCCGGCCCGACTGGGACAGCGGCCAGTTTCAGAGCGACTGCAGACGCTACGGCCTGGATATGGGGAAGAGCATCAAGGACTTCAGCCGGGGCATGCGGATGAAACTGAGCCTTGCCACCGCCATGGCCAGCCACCCCCGCCTGCTGGTGATGGACGAGGCCACCAGCGGCCTGGACCCGGTGGTCCGGGGGGAGATCCTGGATATCTTCCTGGAGTTCATCCAAGACGAGGGCTGCGGCATCCTCCTCTCCAGCCACATCACGACAGATTTGGAGCGGGTGGCCGATGAGATCGCCTACATCCACCGGGGCAGGCTCCTCTTCCAGCGGAGCAAGGACGAGCTGCTGGAGGAGATGGGCATTGTCCGGGCCTCCTCCGCCGTGCTGGATCTGCTGCCGGAGGAGCTGGTGATGGTCCGGCGGGAGGGCGGCATGGGCGGCAGCGCCGCCCTGGTGAAGGACGCGCGGGCGGCGCGGCGGCTGCTGCCGGACGTGGTGGTGGATAAGCTTTCCATTGATGAGATGATGCAGTTTTACGGGGGGAGCGAGCGGGAATGATCGGACTTTTGAGAAAAGAGCTCTACGGGCTCAACAGCCTCTATAAAAAGCAGCTGCCCCTGGTGGCGGCGCTGTACGCAGTGCTGGTGCTGGCCACCGGGCAGGATTTCTTCCTCTACTTCGGCGTGTGGATGATGCTGTTCTACTCCATCAGCGGCCTCTCCCTGGACGACACCTGCGGCTGGGGCCGCTATGCCAAGACACTGCCGGTCACCAGCGCCCAGGTGGTGGGGGCCAAATTCCTGGCAAGCCTTGTCTATATGGCCATTGCCCTGGTGTACGGCTCGGTGCTGGGGGTGCTCCACCGTCTGGTAAACAGCAGCGGCGCCGGCGGATACGGAGAGCTCTTCGGCGGCCTGGCGGCCGTGTCCTTGGTGGCTATGGTGATGACCTTTGCCCTGTACCCCTTTGCCTTCAAGTACGGGGTGGAGAAGGCACGCAACGGCCTCCTTGTGGTCTGGGCGGTCCTCTTCGGCGGATTTTTCCTGCTGGGGGACCGGCTGAACGAACTCCTTTCCCTGGAGACGGTGCTGACCAGCCTGGAGCGGAGCCCGCTCCTCTGGCTGGCGGGCGCGGTGGCGCTGTCACTGGTGCTGATCGGCATTTGCTTTGCCGCCAGCTGCCGGATCTACAGCAAAAAGGAGTTTTAAAAGCACACAAAAAGGACAGGGCCGCGCATCACGCGGCCCTGTAGCGATAATCAAAAACGACCTGCGAAGGGGGAGCCTCGCAGAGTTCCGTCATCCGCAGATGACGGAATCCAATGAAAGCTTGCCATTTCCGGGGACATGCGCCTCGGAAATGGCTCTTTTCATGAAATTTTTGCCGACAATTTCGTCAGAAATCGAGGAGGAAATTTCATGCATCCTTCTTCAAAAAAGAGACTTTGCCTCTTTTTTGACAGAAAGGACAGGGCCGCGC
>CALWXD010000156.1 GCA_944385425.1 uncultured Oscillospiraceae bacterium
GAGCGGCAGATCCTCCTCTTCTCCTGCCAGGAGCGGGAGGGGGCGTACCTCCGGCGGACCTATCCCGGGCAGTTTCACGACGTGCCCCTCTTATCTTAAAAAGGAGAGTGTTGTATGCTCCAGCACCTGAACACCTCTGCCGGCGTCTTTCTGCTGTTCCTGATCTACAGCACCCTGGGCTGGTGCGGCGAGATGATCTACTGCTCCATCGGCCAGCGGAAGCTCTGCGAGAAGCGGGGCTTCCTCAACGGCACCCTCTGCCCCATCTACGGCTTCGGCGCCCTTTTGGTGCTGTGGGCTCTCCGGGGCGGGTGCGAAAATCCTATCCTCACCTTTCTCCTGGGCGCCATCCTGACCAGCGCCGTGGAGTATTTCACCAGCTGGCTCATGGAAAAGCTCTTCCACATGCGCTGGTGGGACTACTCCCGCCGCAGGTTCCAGATTCGCGGCCGGGTGTGCCTTTTGAACTCCACCCTCTTCGGCCTGCTGTGCGTGGTCCTGTGCCACCTGCTCCACCCGGAGGTGATGAAGCTGATCCAATGGCTCACGGACCACCACATCGTCATTCCCCTGGCGGCGGCGCTGTTTGTCCTCTTCGCCGCCGACGTGGTCCTCTCTGTCCGCAGCGCCATCCAGATCGGCAACCGCCTGGAGAAGCTCCAGGCCCTCCAGGACGAGCTCCAGGCCAAGCTGGAGGAGCTGCTGGCGCAGCAGCGGGAGCGCACCGAGACCTGGAAGGCAGAACAGCAAGCCAAGGTGGACGCCTGGAAGGCGCAGCAGCAGCAGGCGGCCGACGAGCTCCGGGAGAAGCTCACCGCCGATCTGGCAGCGCGCCGGGCCCAGACCGAGCAGCGGCTCCGGGAGGGTCGGGACGTTCTGGAGGAGCTGGGCGGGGAGTACCGGCAGCGCTGGGAGGCCTTCAAATCCGAGAGCGAGCAGCGCATGAAGTCCCTGCTCCATGGGCAGGATGTGTTTGAGCGCCGTCTGATGGACTCCTACCCCACCCTGCGCTCGGACCGCCACGCCGAGGCCCTCGAGAAACTGCGCCAGGTCCTGGAGGAATCCAAGGCGCGGCGCAGACAGAAAAAAGAGAAGAAATCATAAATTTTGTGATAACAGGCAAAGGAGATGTACCCTATGAGCGAATGTACCCATGATTGCAGTACCTGCGGCGAGAGCTGCGGGGAGCGCACCGCACCCCAGTCCTTTTTGAAGGAACCCAACGCCGCCGCCCGCATCGGCAAGGTCTATGGCGTGGTCTCCGGCAAGGGCGGCGTAGGCAAGAGCATGGTCACCAGCCAGCTGGCGGTGCTGGCCCGCCGGGCCGGGCAGAAGGTGGGGATCCTGGACGCCGACATCACCGGCCCCTCCATCCCCAAGGCCTTCGGCGTCCACGACCGGGCCATGGGGGACGAGCGGGGGATGCTGCCGGTGACAACCCGCACCGGCATCCAGATGATGAGCGTCAACCTGCTGCTGGACCACGAGACCGACCCGGTCCTCTGGCGGGGCCCCGTTATCGGCGGGGTGGTCACCCAGTTCTGGACGGATGTGATCTGGGACGTGGACGCCCTGTTCGTGGATATGCCTCCCGGCACCGGCGACGTGGCGCTGAGCGTGTTCCAGTCCGTGCCGCTGGACGGCGTCGTCATCGTGGCCAGCCCCCAGGAGCTGGTGAGCATGGTGGTGGAGAAGGCGGTGAAGATGGCGGAGATGATGGACATCCCCATCGTCGGCGTGGTGGAGAACATGAGCTACCTGGTCTGCCCCGACTGCGGCCGGGAGATCCCCCTCTTCGGCCAGGGCAAAACCGAGGCCGCCGCCCAGGCCCACGGCCTCAAGCTCCTGGCCCGGATGCCCATCGACCCCAAGCTGGCGGAGCTGGCCGACCAGGGGCGGATCGAGGACTTCCAGGGCAGCTGGCTCCAGCCGGTCATCGCCGCCCTGCCTTGAGCGCCCCCGGAGGGGCCAGTCCGCGTATACAGCAGAATCAAAGGAGGGCCGCGCCGCGAAAAGCGGCACAGCCCTCCCCTTTTTCACCAAAAAAGCAAGGCGGCCCCGCCATTCCCGGCGGGGCCGCACTTTTTTGGACCAGATGCCATAAACCTGGATTATTTTTGCAGCTTTAGCTGCTTTTCCGGAATCACCCGCCGAAACAGCTCCCGCAGGGCGGCCAGGTCCTCCTCCCGTCGGGCCATCTGGGCCTTGGGCAGGATCCAGGCCACCTCTTTCGTGATGTAGAGGTAGAGGTAGTCCCTCGTCTCCTCCACCCGCTGGAGCTTGTCAAAGCCCAGCCGTCCGGTCTTGCCCGCGGCCTCCACCTTGACGCCAAAGCCGTTGATGCGCACGGTCTGCCGGTAGGTCCCCACGCCGGTCTTCTCCTTTCCCTTGCGCACCTTGCGCTGGATGCCCAGGCGGTAGGAGAGGTAGAAGGCGCCCAAAATGGCCCCCAGGGTCACCGCCATGACCACCGCCACCTCCGCCGGGGGCACCCGGCCGCTGGCGAATAAAAAGCTGAGCAGCATGCCGATCAAGGCAAAGACCAGCAGGCTCGCCAGCTGATTGCGCCACAGCAGATGCATATAGAATTTCACCGCGTCCCGCTCCGTTATGGTAAAGGTCTCACAGTACTCCAATCCCTTCACCTCCCCTCCAGATTGCCGCTGTCAAAGCTCCAGGGCAGCAGCTCCCCCAGGGTCAGCGTCCGGATCTCCCCCCGCCGGTTGGTCAAAAGGACCTCCAGCTCCTCCCCGGCAAACTCCCGCAGCACCTGCCGGCAGACGCCGCAGGGCGGGCAAAAATCGTCGCTGTCCGCGGCGATGGCAATGCGGGAAAGGCGGCGCCGCCCCTCGCTGACGGCCTTGCACACCGCCGTCCGCTCCGCGCAGATGCTGGGGCCATAGGCGGCGTTCTCCACGTTGCAGCCGGTAAACACCGCCCCGTCCGCGCACTCCAGCGCCGCCCCCACGGGAAAGCGGGAGTAGGGGGCGTAGGCCCGCGGCAGCATTTCCACTGCTTTTTGGCACAGCTCCTCTCTGGTCATACCGTCCTCCTTGTCCACTGTACTGCTCTTCAGTATAACACATTTCCCGCCTCCTTTCCAGCCCCCGCCGCAAAACCTCCCGGCGGGGCCGATAGATGGACTTTTTTGTCTGTCCCGGCGGGGCCTCCGGGAAGATAAAGACGAGCCCCGGAGGGGGTTGAAACCCTCCGGGGCCCGCTGTACGGCAAGAGGCCTTGCTTTTTACTCCGCGCCCTGCTGCTGGCGGACGCACTCCTCCAGCAGGATCTCCAGCGCCCGCAGGGACTTCTCCCGCGGCATGGACGGCGCCGCCTTCCGCCCGATCACCTGCTCGGGGAAGTAGGGGATATGGAGGAACCCCGCCAGCATGTGGGGGAAACGTTTCGCCCTGTGGTACAGGCCGTTATACAGCACCTGGTTGCAGCAGTAGGTGCCGCAGTAGTAGGACTCCGCCATCTGGATCCCCTCGGCCTGGGCCCTGGCCACCACCTTTGAGACCGGCATAGGCGAGATATAGGCGTCCGCCCCGTCGGCGTGGATGGGCTGATGGTGGAGGATCTGGCCGTCGTTGTCCTTCATGTAGCCCGCGTCGCGGAAGTTGATGCCGATGTTCTCCAGGGTAATCTCAAAGCGGCTGCCGCTGAGCCCCAGGCCCAGGAAGATGTCCGGCCGGTTTTCCTCGATGATGGCCGACACCGCCGCCCGGTTCCGGTCGAAGGCGGTGGGCACCTCGAAGGTCAGCACCTCATAGCCCATAAACTCCCTGGGAAAGCTCCGGATCAGCTCATAGGAGGGATTGGTCTCGTCCCCCAGGCTTTTCACCGGGTCAAACCCCGTCATGCAGATGCGTTTCATGTTTCCTCCTCCTTATCTACAGCTTCGCCGGCATAGCGCCAGCATTTTACGATGGATTGGCCGCAGGCGTAGAAATCCGGCTCCTCCTGCCGGCAGCGCTCTGTGGCGTAGGCGCACCGGGTGGAAAACCGGCAGCCCTTGGGAAAGTTCTTCGGCAGCGGGATGCTGCCGGGGATGGAGTCCAGCTTCTCCCGGCTCTCGTCCAGCCGGGGCAGGGAGTCCAGCAGCCCCCGGGTATAGGGGTGCCTGGGGGACAAAAACAGCTCCCTCCTGGGGGCTTTTTCCACGATCTGGCCGGCATACATCACCATCACCCGGTCGCAGATATTGGCAATGACCCCCAGGTCGTGGGTGATAAAGATGATGGATGCGTTGCTGATTTTCCGGATGTTCTGCATCAGGTCCAAAATCTGGGCCTGGATGGTCACATCCAGCGCCGTGGTGGGCTCGTCCGCGATCAGCAGCATGGGCTCGCAGATCAGCGCCATGGCGATGATGATGCGCTGTTTCATCCCCCCGGACAGCTCGTGGGGATAGGATTTCAGCACATGCTCGGGGTTGGCGATCTCCACCTTCTTCAGCATCTCCAGGCAGCGCGCCCGGGCCTCCGCCTTTTTGATGCCCTTGTTGTGGCGGCGCACCGTCTCCTCCATCTGGTTGCCGATGGTGAAAACAGGGTCCAGCGCCTTCATCGGCTCCTGGACGATCATGGAGATCTTCTTCCCCCGGATCCGGCTCATCATGGCGTCGCTGTAGGTCAAAAGCTCCTCCTCCCCGTTGAGAAGGATGCGGCCGCTGTCGATGATGGCGTTGGAGGGGAGCAGCCCCATCGTGCACAGGGAGGAGATGGTCTTCCCGCAGCCCGACTCGCCCACGATCCCCACGATCTCCCCCTCCCCTATGGTGTAGGAGAGGCTTTTGACCATGTTGAAGGTCCCTTCATCCGTGCGGAAACTGATGCTCAGATCCTCAATTTCCAGTACATTTTTCACGCCCCGGCACCTCCTTTGCAGAAGAGATGGCATGTCACCGTATGCCCCGGCGCCACCTCTGTGCAGCAGGGCTTTTCCTGTGCGCAGATCTCCTTTGCCATGGGGCAGCGGGTGTGAAAGCGGCAGCCGCTGGGCGGGTTGGCAGGACTCGGCACATCCCCCTGGAGGATGATCCGGTTCTGCCGCCGCGTCTCCTCCTGCTCCGTCACATCCGGCAGGGGGATGGCGGAGAGCAGGGACTTGGTATAGGGATGGCAGGGGTTTCGGAACAGCTCCTCCGTCTCCGCCATCTCCACCATCTCCCCCAGGTACATCACGCCGATGCGGTCGCTGATATATTTCACCACGCAGAGGTTGTGGGAGATGAAGAGATAGGTCAGCCCCAGCTTTTCCTGCAGCTCCTTGAAGAGATTGATGACCTGGGACTGGATGGACACATCCAGCGCCGACACTGCCTCGTCGGCGATCACCAGCCGGGGATTCACCGCCAGCGCCCTGGCGATGGCGATCCGCTGGCGCTGGCCGCCGGAGAACTCGTGGGGATAGCGGGTGCAGTACTCCTCCCGCAGGCCCACCATCCGCAGCAGCTCCTTTGTCCGCTCCAGGCGCTCGGCGCGGCTGAGGGACAGGTTCACCTGCATGGGCTCATCGATGATCTGCAGGATATTCCGCCGCTGGTTTAGGGAGGCGTAGGGGTTTTGGAACACCATCTGGATCTCCTTGCGGATGGCCCGCCGCTGCCGCTCCTTCATGCCGCTGAGGACCGTCCCCTCCATGGAGACGGTGCCCTCCGTCACGTCCTCCAGGCCGATGATGCACTTCCCCACGGTGGACTTGCCGCAGCCGGCCTCCCCCACAAGGCCCAGCGTCTCCCCCCTTCCGATGGAGAAATCCACGCCGTTTACCGCCTGCACATACCCGCCGGGCTTTCCCAGCAGGTTCTTTTTGATGGGATAATATTTTTTCAGGCCCGTGACCTCTAATAATTTCTCTGCCATATAACCGCTCCTACAGCTTGTCTTCCTGCTGCAGCGCATACCCCACCGTATCCTTTACGGACTCCAGGGGGAACCGGGAGAAATACTCCCTGCTGTGCACGGCAAGATCCTCTACCAAAGCCGGCTCATCCACAGTCAGATACTTCCCGTCCGCGTACAGCGTCCGGCCTGCCACCATCACGCGGCACACCTCGCTGCCCCGGGCGGAATAGACCAGGTTGGGCACATAATTGCGGACCGGGCGCTTTACAACCGGCATCATGGTCTTGGCGCGGAGGTCGATGAAGATGATGTCCGCCCATTTGCCCGGCTCAATGGAGCCGATGCTCTCCGAGAGGCCCAGGGCCTTCGCCCCGTCGATGGTGGCCATCCGCAGCACCCGCCAGGCCGGCATGACCTCCGGGTCCATATACTTGATCTTGTTGAACAGGGCCGTCAGCTTCATCTCGTTGATGATCTGGTTGCAGTTGTTGCCGGAGGCCTGGTCCGTCCCCAGCGCCACCGCGCCGCCGGCCTTCATGAACTCCCACGCCGGCGGAACCTCCCCGTCAATGATGCCGATGCTGCCGGAACAGAGCACCAGGGACGCCCCCCGCTGGGCCAGCAGGTGGGCCTCCTCGTCGGTGGCGTCGGTGATATGGGCCGCCAGCAGCTTGTCGTCCAGATACCCCAGCTCATCCATAAAGGGGATGGAGCGCTTGTTGTACCGCTTGATCATCTGGATGGTCTCCCGCTTGCCCTGGGCCAGGTGCACATGCAGGCGCATGCCCCGCTCCACCGCCGCCTTCTTGCACTCGATCAGCATCTCCCGGCTCATGAAGTCCGGCCCCTGGGGGCCCAGGCAGATGGTGAACCGGTCGTGCCGGCCGTGCCACCGGTCATACAGGGACAGGTTCGTCTCCAGGATCCGGCGGGCCATGTTGTCGTCAAAGGCGTACAGGTCGTTGATGTCCCCCTTGGCCGGACGGTGGGACGTCCCCCGGATGGTAACCGTCAAATTGCCTCTGGCGCCCAGCCGGTCTAGGAACTCCGCCTGCTGCTCGATCATATCCGGGAAGGAGTACTCGCCAAAGGTGGTCGTCCCTGCCGCCAGGGCCTCCAGCATATTGACGTGGGAGGCGGGCAGGCTGTCCGCCGGCTCCATCCGGGAGGAGTAGGGCTTCTGCCCCCGCATCATCCAGTCCTTCGTATCCTGGGCGAGGCCGCGGAACAGGCTCAGCGAAGCGTGCATGTGGCCGTCGATAAACCCGGGAAGCACCAGGCGGTCAGAGGCGTCGATGGTCTCCTCCGCCGTATACGCCCCCGCCTCCGCCATGGGGACCACCGCCTGGATCCTGCCCCGGTCGATGGCAATGGCGCAGTTGTCCTGATAGCCGACGCCGGCACCTGCCATGGTCAGCGTGTCCGCATTGAGAATCAAAGTATCAACCTTCATAAGTCCCTCACAATTCCTTTCACAGCGTTTCCCTGTCCGTCTGTCCCTACTGCACCTTGGGGTCAAGGGCGTCCCGCAGCGCGTCACCCAGCAGGTTGACGGCAAGCGTCAACAGCAGCAGCGCCAGGCCCGGGAACACGATCACCCACCAGTCTGAGCGGATAAAGGTCCGCCCGTTGCTGATCATGGAGCCCCAGTCCGCCATGGGCGGCTTGACGCCCAGCCCCAGGAAACTCAGCGTGGCGCTGGTCAGCACGCTGCTGGCAAAGCGCATGGTGGCCAATACGATCATGGTGTGGACAATATTGGGCAGGATATGGATCAGCAGGATCCGCCAGCTGGGCAGCCCGTAGGTCCGGGCGGCCAGCACGAACTCGCTCTGTTTCATGGACAGCACCTCGGAGCGGACCACCCGGATCATCGTGGGAATGGAGAAGATCGCCACGCTGACCACCACGTTGAACAGGGAGTCCCCCAGCGTGGCCACAATGACGATGGCAAACAAAATGCCGGGGATGGCCACCTGGATATCCACCAGGCGCATGATGATGGCCTCCGCCTTTTTGTAGTAGCCGGCCAGCATGCCCAGCGTCCCTCCCACGACGACGGACAGCACCACCGCGGCAAAGCCGATGACGATGGAGGTCTTCCCGCCGTAGAGGATGCGGGAGAAGATGTCCCGCCCGTACTCGTCGGTGCCGAAGATGTGCTCGGCAGAGGGGCCCTGCCGGGCGTTATGCAGCTGCTGCTCATCAAAGCCGTAGGGGGCGAGCACGTCGCTGAACACGCAGGACAGGATCAGTACCGCCAGGATGACGATGCACACAACGGCGGTGGGATTTTTGAAAATTTTCTTCAATGCCTTGGAATGCATGCCTCTCCCTCCTTACTCCAGCGACACCCGCGGGTCCAGAACGCCGTACAGCAGGTCCACGACCAAATTGATCAGCATAAACATCATGGACAGGATCAAAACCGACCCCTGCACCGCCGGGAAATCGTTGTTGTTGATGGCGTCCATGGCGTATTTCCCGATGCCCGGCCAGGCGAAGATGGTCTCCGTCACCACCGCGCCGCCCAGGAGGTAGCCAAAGTCAATGCCGATCATGGTGAGGATGGGCAGGCTGGCGTTGCGCAGGACATGCTTGAACAGGATCAGTTTCCGCTGCAGCCCCTTGGCCTTCAGCGTCATGACGAACTCCTCGTTGAGTACCGACACCACCGAGGAGCGGGTGAGCCGGGCCACGCTGGCCATGCCGGAGATCCCCAGCGTCAAGGCCGGGAGGATGATGTAGCGGAACCCCTCCGCCGTAAAGGGGGAGCCGGACCGCCCCGACGCCGGCAGGAGGGAGAGCTTTGAGACGAAAAACAGGATCAGCAGCAGCGCCAGCAGGAAGGAGGGCACCGAGATCCCCGTGATGGACAGGGACATCAGCGTCTTGTCCAGCCAGCGGTTCCGGTTTACCGCGGCAATCGTCCCGATCAAAATGCCGAAGACCGCCGAGACCAGCATGCCCATAACCGCCAGCTCCGCCGTGTTGCGGAACCGGGTGAAGATCTCGTCGGCAATATTCTTGTTGGAAATGATGGACTGCCCCAGGTCCAGATGGACCAGGTCATTGAGATAGCGGAAGTACTGCACGATCAGCGGGTCGTTCATGCCCAGCTTGTCCCGCAGCGCCTCCACGTCCTCGTCGCTGGCGTCGATGCCGGCCATCATGCGCACCGGGTCGCCGGGCGAGAGATGCACCAGGCTGAAGATCACAACGGTAACGCCCAGCACGACGAAAACCGATACCAGCAGCCGCTTGATAACATAATTCAACATACAGGTTCCACCTCAAATATTGCACTGGCTGCGGCTGCCCGTGAATTCCTCCGAACCGTTCCTGCAGCCGCAGCCAATGCCTTAGATCCTATTTGACCGCCTCTGTCCGAAAGCGGTTACTTTTTTACCTTCACCTGCTCCAGGTTGAAAATCGCCGCGCTGTGGGTAAAGCCCTCCACCTTGGAGCTGACGCCCACCTGGGAATACTTGGAGTAGAAGGGCAGGCTCACATAGTCCTCCTTGATCAGCTTCTGGATCTGGATGTAGAGCTCCTTGCGGACCTCCTGGTCGGCGGAGCTGTTGGCCTGCAGCACCAGCTCATCCACCTCCGGGTTGTTGTAGCCGAACTTGTTGTAGCCGGCATAGCTGGTGTAGGCGAAGTCGATCAGCAGGGCCGGCTCCGGAGAATCCTGGGAGATGGTCAGCACATAGGCCTGGAAATCCTGGGCGGCCAGCCGGTCGTTAAAGGCGGCAGACTCCAGCAGGGACATGGACACGTCGATGCCCACCTGCCGCAGATAGTTCTGGGCCGCCTCCAGCATCCGGTTGTCCGCCTCGCGGCTGGTGCAGCCGATCTCCAGCTTCATGGTTTCGCCGTTTTTGTCCACCAGGCCGTCCCCGTCCGTGTCGGTCCAGCCTGCCTCCGCCAGCAGCTCCCTGGCCAGGTCCGGATCATAGGTATACTGCACCGTATCCGGGGTATAGGCCCAGTTGTGATCCGGCAGGTAGCTGTCCGCCGGCACGCCGTAGTCCACCAGGATGGTCTCGTAGATCGTCTCGTAGTCGATGGCGTGGGCAATGGCCTTGCGCACGTTGATGTCGTTGCAGGGCTCCATCGCCACGTTGAGGAACATCCAGCTCACGCCGAAGTCCCGGGCGCGCTCCAGGCGGATATCCTCGTTGCTGTCAAACACCGCCAGCTCGGAGCTGGGGATATTGAACAGGAAGTCCAGGTTCCCCTGCTCCAGCTCGATCAGCGCGGTCATGCTGTCGGGGATCAGGCGGAACTCAACGTACTTGGTGGCAGGCTCGCCCAGGTAGAAGTCCGGGTTCGCCTCCATGACCACCTTCTCGCCGGGGACCCACTCCACCAGCTTGTAGGGGCCTGTGCCCACCACATGGTCAGAGTAGCTGTCCCCGTACTCCTCCAGGGCCGCGGGCTGGGCCAGCAGGCCGGGGTTGATCAGCAGGCACTTGGTGATGAAGGCGGCCACCGGCGTATTCAGATTGAACACCACCGTGTAGTCGTCCGGCGCCTCCACCGATTCAATGCAGGCCATGTCGCTGGCCCGCAGCGCCGCCACCTCCGGGTCAATGATCCGGTCGAAGTTGTACTTCACGTCGGCAGCCACCAGCGGCGTCCCGTCGTGCCACTTCACGTCCTCCCGCAGGTGGAAGGTCCACACCGTGGCGTCCTCGTTGGCCGCCCAGCTCTCGGCGATGCGGGGGATGATGTTGCCGTCGTGGTCCATGTAGCACAGGTGGTCCATCATAAAGCAGGCCACGCGGCTGGTAGACGTCCCCGAAAGGTAGGCGGGGTCAAAGTTGCTGATCTCGGAATCCAGATCAATGGTGATGGTGTCGTCGTAGCCCCCGTCCTCTCCGTCCGCGGTGCCCGACCCGCCATTGCTGCTGCAGGCCGTAAGGCACATGGCAAGGATCAGCAGCAGGGAAAGCAATGAAACACTTCTTTTCCGGCGCATAGTCTCTTCCTCCCTTTAAAGTGTTAAAGTATTGCATAATACCGGCTGTTTTCAGCCGATAGACGCACAATTTTTCCTGCCCGGTTGGGCAATCTCCGCAGCAAAAACTGCGGCAACTTACTGAAATGATACTCTCGCAGAGAAAAATAGTCAATCGCTAAATTTTTTAATATGCGATTTTATCAGTTAATTTATTATATTTATTTGATTTTGGAACAGAACACCCTTACGCATCACGCCTAATATTTGGCGTAGTCCGGCTGGGCA
Organism: uncultured Oscillospiraceae bacterium; assembly: GCA_944385425.1. GTDB lineage: Bacteria > Bacillota > Clostridia > Oscillospirales > Oscillospiraceae > CAJFPI01. The sequence continues at coordinate 11,101 of CALWXD010000156.1, forward strand.
AAGGTCTTCACCTTGCTGGTGCTGAGGCCCAGGGCCGCCAGGGATTCCGCCAGGCGCACGGCGCATTTCACCCCGTCCAGGACGGGCACGCCCACCGCCTCCGAGAGGAAATCCGCATAGCCGGACAGCATCCCGCCGCCCAGCAGGATGACCTCCGCCCCGTCCTGCCGGATGGTTTTCCGGGCAGTATCCACCAGGATCCGCTTGGCCGTCTCCTCCCCCTGCAGGAACGCGTCCACATCCCCTTCTGGGAGGCAGATGGCCGCCAGGCGCTGGCCGGCCCCGGCGGCCTTGACCTCGTCCATGAAAATCTTCTCCAGGCGGGGCATGGAGTTGATGATGGAAAAGCGGTAGCCCAGGAAGGCCGCAAAGTGGATGGCGGCCTCGGCGATCCCCACCACCGGCTTGTCCACCACCTCCCGCATCGCGTCCAGGCCCGGATCCGCGAAGGACGCCACGATATAGGCGTCATAGTCCGCCGTGGCCGCCTCTCTTCTCACCTTCTCCAGCAGCTCATAGCTCACCACCACGTTGTCGTAGGCACAGCTGGCGTAGGACGGCCCCCGCTCCAGGCAGCTGCAAAAAATCTCCGTTCCGCTGCTGGCCGCCGCCAGCGCCGATCTCCGGATGGCCTCCGTCATCCCCGCCGATGTATTGGGGTTGATAACATGTATTTTCATGCATTTACTCCTTTCTTTATTTTAGCGAATGCTAATATTATAACCGCCGCCGGCGCCCCCTGTCAACCCGTGCCGCGGCGGGAAAACCGTCTGGCCTACTCCCCCGTCCCTCTCCCCGCAGGAACCTTTTTTGCCGAAAATTGATGCATTTTCCGGTTGCGCCGGTTCTCCCTGCTATGATATGATAGGGCTAAAGTGATACGCGAGCGGAGGACATAATGACAAAAAAGAGTGACAGTACACGGCAGAAAATTATCTCCAGTGCTGAGATCCTGTTTTATTCCAAGGGCGTCAGCCAGACCACGCAGCAGGAGCTTGCCAACCTGGCCGGCGTCAACCGCGGCCTAATCCACTACTATTTCGGCAGCAAGGAGCACCTGGCCCTGCAGATCTCCCGGCGTTTTACCAGCTCCTTTTACACGGCCGTGAACGAGCTGTTTTTGAAGGACGAGCCCAACGTGGTCTTCAAAAGCATCACCCAGGGCCGCCTCCTCTTCAAAACCATTTTCGCCAACCGGAATTACGAGCGCTTTCTCATGGAAGAGCTCCACGGCCGGGTGGTAACGGAGCGGGTGGAGGACTACCCGGTCTACCGGGATTTTTGTGACGAATGCGCCTACCTGGGGCTGACGTATTCGGAGGAGGAGAAGGCCCTCTACAGCATCGCCATCGCCAGTGTGGAGCATAAGCTCTTCGCCGCCAAAACCACGGGGCTCTCCTCCCTCCCCATTGACGAGATCATCAGCATCTATAACCGCATCCACCTCGGCATCCTGGGCCTTGACAGGGAGGCGCAGGAGGCGCTGATTGCCCGCTCCATCGCCTTCAGCAGCCACATCACCTTTGTGAACAATGGCAATTTTGACGTAAAGCCCGCGCTTTTCCTCTACCGGTAAAAACACGCCGCCCGCCCTAGCCCCGCGGCATCGGCACGGGGGCGGCGTCCTCGCCCGGCGGGACGCGGTGAAAAGCAAAAAGAAGGGGACCCTCTTGGAGGGTCCCCTTGCTTTTTTGTTGTTCTCCGCGGGCCCATGGGCCTGCCCTAGCGGGGCCGCGCAGCCCGCAAAGCCTCACAGGATGAACAGGACATAGTCCAGCTCGTCAAGGGCGCTCAGCAGATCCTGGGGGATCTGGGCGGGGAAGTTGATCTCCACGCCGGCGTTTCCGGAGCACCCGCTGCGGGGCGGCACTACGTCGATCTCCCGGTCCCACCGGCTCGTGTCGTCAATCAGCCGGCGCACGTCGCCTACGCTCCGCAGCTCCAGGTAGATGTGCTCACAGAGCCTGCCGTCCTTGGTCCGGCGCTCCACCTTGGCCAGGAAGGTCATGGCGATCAACACAAAACCGGTGGCGAAAATCGCCCCCCAGTAAAACCCGGTCCCCAGTGCCAGGCCGATGGAGGCCGTGGCCCACAGCCCGGCGGCGGTGGTCAGCCCCGTCACCTGGGAGGAGCGCCCCACAATGATGGTCCCCACGCCCAGGAAACCGATGCCGGAGATGACCTGGGCGGCCACCCGGTTGGGGTCGCCGTCCATTCCCAGGACCGTTGCGGTATACATCCCCAGCATGGAGGCCAGGCAGGCCCCCAGGCACACCAGGATATGGGTTCGAAGGCCGGCGGCCCGGCCGTGGCGGCCGCGCTCCCAGCCCACAAGGCCGCCCACCAGGGTGGCCAGCAGCAGCCGCAGCAGCACGGCCGCCCCCGTCAGATCCCGCAGAATCAGCGGGGTCTCAATGATCCAATCCAACGCCATGTCAGGATTCATCGGCATTCGCTCCTTCAAATAGGATTTCCGGCAGGAGGACGCCTCCGCCTTACAGCTGCTCCAGCACCCGCTTGGCCATATCCGGGTAGTTGCCGATGACGGCGTCTACCCCCAGCCCGGCCAGGCGGCGGACATCCTCCTCCGTATTCACCGTAAAGGTGTTGATCTCCAGCCCGTACTGCTTCAGCTCCTGCACATGGGCCGGCGTCATGTTGCCATAGATGGGGTGGTAGCAGGGGATGCCCAGGTCGCTGACATATTTCCCCGCCCCCACCAGCCAGCTCTCGCTGAGCAGGCCGTATTTCAGCTCCGGCGCCAGCGCCCGCATCCGCAGGACACTGTAGTGGTTAAAGCTGGAGATAATGACCCGGTCCTCCAGACGGAACTCCCGGATCAGCCCCAGGACCTTTTCCTCAATCCCAGGATATTCACAGATGTTGGTTTTTAGCTCAATATTCGTTACCAGCGGCAGCTCCGCCGCCATCTGGCAGTACTCCCGCAGGGTGGGGATCGTGTTCCGCCCCACCTGTCCGCGCCAGAGATAGGAGGCGTCCAGCTCCCGCAGCTCCTCCAGCGTCAGCCGGCCCACCCGGCCCTCCGCGCCGCAGGTGCGGTTCACCGTCTCGTCGTGGATGATGACAGGGCAGCCGTCCTTTGTGAGGTGGACGTCCAGCTCGATGCCGTCCACCCCGGTCTCCACCGCTTTTTGAAACGCCAGCATGGTGTTTTCCGGATAACGTCCGCTGAACCCCCGATGGGCAAAATTCTTCGTCATTCCTTCCTCGCCTCGGCTTCCAAAGATTTTTCGCTGGGTCACTCCATGAAAAAGCAGGCCTGCGGCCCTCCCGGCGGCCCGTCCTTCGGCGCGCCGCCCCAGGTGCCGCAAAGGTACGATTTGAGAAAGGAGCACCCCGTCGGTCCGGTGCTCCTTTCTCAAATTCTCATGCACAGCAGCTGATGCAGTTGTTACTTCGCGATGTGGCAGGCCACAAAGTGGTTGGGCGCGATCTCACGCAGCTGGGGGTTGGCGCTGTTCTGGCAGCACTCCTGGCAGGCGTCGCACCGTTTCATAAAGCGGCACTGGTCCGGCAGGTTCACCGGAGAGGTGATCTCGCCCCGCAGCAGCTTCCGCGGCGGTTTCTCCTTGCCCACCACGGGGATGGGGATGGCGGACAGCAGCGCCTGGGTGTAGGGGTGGGTGGGGTTGGAGAAGATCTCCGCGGAGGGGGCCTTCTCCACCATCTGCCCCAGGTACATCACGGCGATATCGTCGGAGAAGTACTTCACCACGCTGAGGTCGTGGGTGATGAAGATATAGGTCAGCCCCATGTCCCGCTGCAGCTGCTTGAGCAGGTTGAGGATCTGGGCCTGGATGGACACGTCCAGGGCGGACACCGGCTCGTCGCAGACGATGAGCTTGGGGTTCACCGCCAGGGCCCGGGCAATGCCGATCCGCTGGCGGCGGCCGCCGTCCAGCTCGTGGGGGTATGTATTGACAAACCGGCGGGCCAGGCCCACGATGTCCATCAGCTCCAGGGTGCGCTTTTCAATCTCCGCCTTGCTGTTGAGGAGCTTGTGCTCCTTGATGGGCTCGCTGATCAGCTGCATGATGCTCTGGCGGGGGTCCAGGGAGGAGAAGGGATCCTGGAAGATCATCTGCATCTCCGTGCGCATCTTCCGCATCTGGGAGCGGCGGTAGTTGGTGATATCCTGGCCGTCAAAGATGATCTTGCCGGCGGTGGGCTCCAGGAGCTTGAGGAGGGTACGGCCGGTAGTGGACTTGCCGCAGCCGGACTCGCCCACGATCCCAAGGGTCTTGCCCTCCTCGATGGAGAAGTTCACCCCGTCCACCGCGTGGAGCTTTCCCTTGGGCGTATCAAAATACTTGGTCAGATTCTGGACTTCCAGAATAATCTTTTTCTCAGCCATTTGCGTTCCTCCTTAAGCGGAAGTTCGGATCGTCATAGGCATGGCAGGCCACATAGTGGGTGCCGCCCGCTGGGCGCAGCTCCGGCACCGACTGGTTGCAGGCCTCGGTGGCGTAGGGGCAGCGGGGGGCGAAGGCGCAGCCCTCCGGCAGGTGCATGGGGTCGGGCATCATGCCCTTGATGGGGACCAACTCCTCCCCCTGCTCCTTTAGGTTGGGCAGGGAGTCAAAGAGGCCCTCGGTGTAGGGGTGGCGGGTGGCGTTGAACACCTCGTCGGTGGTGCCCACCTCCACGATCCGGCCGGCGTACATCACCGCCACATCATCGCACACCTCCGCCACCACGCCCAGGTCGTGGGTGATGAGGAGCATGGACATGTGGTTGTTGTTGATGAGCTCCTTCATGAGGTCCAGCACCTGGGCCTGGATGGTCACGTCCAGGGCGGTGGTGGGCTCGTCGGCAATGAGGAAGTGGGGCCGGCAGGCCAGGGCGATGGCGATGACCACGCGCTGGCGCATGCCGCCGGAGAACTGGTGGGGGTAGTCATAGGCGCGGCTCTCCGCGATGCCCACCATCTTCAGCATCTCCTTGGCCCGCTCAAAGGCGTCCTTCTGGGAGAGGTTCTCGTGGAGCATCACGCTCTCGGCGATCTGCTCGCCCACGGTCATCACCGGGTTGAGGGCGGTCATGGGATCCTGGAAGATCATGGCCACCTCGTTGCCGCGCATGTGCTCCAGCTCCTTCTCCTTCATCTGGAGGACGTCCTTGCCGTCCAGCACGATGGAGCCGCCCTTGATGACGCCCGGAGGGCTGGGCACCAGGTTGAGGATGCTGAGGGCGGTGGTGGTCTTGCCGGCGCCGGTCTCGCCCACCAGGCCCAGGGTCTTCTCCCGGCGCACGGACAGATTGAGGCCGTTGATGGCCTTCACGCAGCCCTCGTCGGTTTCGAAGTGGACCACCAGGTCCTTGATATCCAGGATATGGTCCTTCTCCTGCTCCGCCGCCGCGGCGGTGGTTTTCTCCAAATTCTTTTCACTCATCCGTCTTTCCCCCTTATCTCTTCAGCTTGGGATCCAGCGCGTCCCGCAGGCCGTCGCCCATGAGGTTCAAGGCCAGCACGGTCAGCATAATGGCAAGGCCGGGGAAGATGCACATCCAGGGCTCGCTGCGGATAAACTGACGGCCCTCCGCCAGCATGGTCCCCCACTCCGGGGTGGGGATGGGAACGCCAACGCCCAGGAAACTGAGGGAGGAGGCGGAGATGATGTTGGAGCCGATGGACAGCGTCACCTGGACGATGATGGGGCTGAGGCAGTTGGGAATGATGTGCCGCAGGATGATCTTCCAGGTGGGAAGGCCCATGGCGTAGGCGGACTCCACATACTCCTGGTCCCGGATGGTCATCACCGAGGCGCGGGTGATCTTGGCGAACGACGTCGCCGAGCTGATGGACAAGGCGATCACCAGGCTTAGGATGCTGGTGCCCAGCAGCTGCACGATCACCACCGCCAGCATGATGTTGGGCACGGAGTAGAGGATGTCGTTGGCGCGCATCACCAGCTGGTCCCAGCCGCCGCCGTAGAACCCGGCCAGAGAGCCGGTGATAAGGCCCACAATGAGGCCCAGCACCACGCTGCCCACACCGATGATGAGGGAGTAGCGGGAGCCGTAGAGTACGCGGGCCAGCACGTCGCGGCCCAGCTGGTCAGTGCCGAAGGGGTGCTCCATGCTGGGGGCCTGGCGGGCCACGCCCATCTCCATGTAGTCAATCTGGGTGTCCCAGTCGTAGATGAGGTCGCCGGAGACGGCCAGCAGCAGCAGCAGCACCATGAAGATCATGCCCACCACTGCGCCCTTGTTCTTCAAAAGCCGGTGCCAGGTCTCCTGGGCAAGAGAGCGGCCCTTGTATTCCTGCAGATTCTCTGTCGCTTTCATTGTCTCGTTCATCGTATCACCCCTTGTTAGAATACTGCGCCTTGATCCGCGGATCCAGGAACGCGTAGATCAGGTCCACCAGCAGGTTGATGATGCTCATCAGGATGCAGCAGAGAATGATGGAGCCGGTAACCGTGGGAACGTCGCGCTTGTCGATGGACTCAAAGACCAGGCGGCCGATGCCGGGCCAGGAGAACACCACCTCCGCCAGGGCGGAGCCGGTCATCACCAGGCTGAACTGCATGCCGATGGCGGTGACAATGGGGATCATGGCGTTTTTGAGGCCATGGTAGTAGATGACCCGCCGCCGGGAGGCGCCCTTGGCCTTGGCGGTGGTCATGTAGTCGGCCCGGATCACGTCCAGCATGGACGAGCGGGTGGTACGGGTGATGAGGGCGGCAAGGCCCAGGCCCACCGTCAGCGCCGGCAGGATCAAGTACTTCGGCCCTTCCGCGCCCTGGGAGGGCAGCCAGTTGAGATTCACGGCGAAGACCAGCATCAGCATGAGGCCCAGCCAGAAGTTGGGCATGGACACGCCGAAGAGGGCGAACACCATCCCCGTGGTGTCCTTCCAGCTGTTCTGGTTCAAGGCCGTGTAGATCCCCAGGGGGATCGAGATGATACAGGCCAGGATCAGCGCCGTGCCGCCCAGGGCCAGCGTCATGGGCAGGCACTGCATGAACCGGTCAAACACGTCCAGCCCCGTCACATAGGACTCGCCCATGTCGCCGGTGACCAGGCCGCCCATGTAGCGGGCGTACCGGATGAGGAACGGGTCGTTCAGCCCCATCTCCTCCCGCAGCGCCTCCTTCTGCTCCGTGGTGGCGTTTTCCGGCAGGATGGTGTTCACCGGGTCGCCGCCCGCCAGGTCCATGGCGAAGTAGATCAGAAAGGACGTGATCAAGATCGTGGGGATCATGAACAGCAGTCGTTTCAAGACGTAACGAATCATACTCTCATACTCTCCTTTTCCACGGCGCGGCCGCCCGGGGCCGCCCGTCAAAGTCTGCGTATGCCGCCGCCGGGCAGGCGTCAGAGTGCCTGCGTCCCTATCCTTGCCAGGACAAAGCCGGAGACGCAGGCATACCGGCGCTTAACCAGGCCTTGGCCGGTGAAGGTGCGCGGTCATAAAGGGGGGAGGGCCGGACAGCTAGACTGTCCGGCCCTCGCAAGGTTCCTTCGTTCATTGCGGGACCGGTCAAGGCCCTAGATCTTAGGCCTCGGAACCGCTCAGGTCGATGTAAGCCCAGGACCAGTTGTGGTTGCCGCCGCCGAAGAGGTACTCGCCCTTCAAGTTCTTGTCATAGGCGATGACCAGGTCAGCCGTGTACAGAGGCACCTGCGGGCAGGCCTCCACCAGGTACTCCTGCAGCTCGATGGACAGCTGCTCACGGGTGTCGCGGTCCTTCTCGGTGAGCACCTGCTTGGCCATGTCGTCCACATAGGGATCGCTGTACTGGTGGTAGTTGGTGGCGTAATCGGTGCTGAACAGCTCGGTATAGATCTCGTCCAGACGGTCGATCACGTTCCAGCGCCACAGGAACATCTGCTGGTTGCCGTCCTGGCACTGGGTCTTGAGGGTGGCCTCGTCAAACTGCTGGATGTCCACGCCAACGCCGATCTCGCCCAGGTACTGCATGATCATGGGGGCGATGCTGGTGTAGGGGGAACCGTTGGAGATGTAGAGGGTGACGGTCAGCTCGCCCTCGCTGTAGCCGGCCTCGGCCAGCAGCTCCTTGGCGCGCTCCACGTCGTAGTCAAAGCCCTCCATGTCGTCATAGAAGCTCCACACGCCGCGGTTGACAACGGTGGTCTGGGCCTGGCCGTAGCCGTCCAGCACGCCGTCGATGATCTCCTGGCGGTTGATGGCGCAGGCGATGGCCTGGCGCAGGGTCTGGTTGTTGAAGGGCTCGGACTCGCAGTTAAAGCCCAGGTAGAACAGACGGGTGCCGGCCTGGTTGTGGACGGTGATGTCCTCGTCCTCTTCCAGGAAGGACAGCTCGTTGATGGGGGGATCGATGCACACGTCGATGTCGCCGCTCTGCAGGGCAGCCACGCGGGAGGCGGCCTCAATGATGGGGCGGAACTCGATCACATCGGACACGCCGGGGTCATCGCCCCAGTAGTTCTCGTTCTTCACGAAACGGACATACTGGCCGGGGACCCACTCGTCAAAGATGTACCGGCCGGTGCCCACATAGTGGGGGTTCTCCATGCCGCTGTTGTAGGCGTCCTCGGAGAGGATGACCAGGGGATAGCCGGCCAGCACGGCCAGCAGCTCGTTGGAGTAGCTGGAGGTGACAAACTGCACGGTGTACTCGTCGATCTTCTCCACGCTCTCCACCAGGCTCAGGGTAGCGGCCACGACGGAGCGGTCGGGATCCATGGCCTTCTCGTAGGTGAAGACCACGTCGTCAGCGTTGAAGGGGGTGCCGTCGCTGAAGGTGGCGTTCTCCACCAGGTGGAACACCAGGTGGGTGTCGTCGGTCCACTCCCAGCTCTCCGCCAGGCTGGGGAGATAGTCGTTGTTCTCATTGGCCAGGAAGACCAGGGTCTGATGGGTCAGAGCGATGCAGTTGTTGTTGATCTGGTCGTTCTGCTGCTGGGGATCCAGCTCGTTGATGTCGGAGGCAATGCCGATGGTCAAGGTGCCCTGCACGCCAGGGGTGCTGCCCTCCTCGCCGCCGGTGCTGCCACCGTTGTTGCTGCTGCCGCCGTTGTTGGTCCCACCGTTGTTGCCGCTGCTGCAGGCAACCAGCGCGAACACCATGACGAGCGTCAACAGCATTGCAAGAATTCTCTTCATTTCGCGTTCTCCTTCACATAGATTTTGGCCTTTCCCAGTTCCTGTCGGCCAGGCCGAACCCACATCAAATCACTCCCGAATATTCGCTGTGAAGTTGCGAAATCCGAAAGAAACTTGCCCTTTCAGCGCCAATCCCCGAAAATAGGGACGAAAAAATCGGAGTCTGACACATCCCTACCGTACGGTCACTCCGGTTCCCTGCTCTCACGCTCTCATTGCCTCAGTGATTGGCTTTTGCGTAATGAACATATCAAAATTGGGCGGGGATGTCAATAAAAATTGCGAAAAAAACATGTAAATTTGCCTGCCTCCCCACACATTTTGTTCAAAACCTTCATATTTGACCATTCCGTTTTGTCTGTTTTGCACATAAGATTTTGGCATTTCCCGGCCGGCGCGGCGGCGGAGGGCGCCCCGGCGGGGCGGAACCCCCTTGACGGGACACCGCCGCGGCGGGTATGATGGGGGCAAACTGAGACGGGAGGTGCTGCCATGAAACGGGTTTTGCTGGTGGACGACGAGCCCATCACCCGGATGGACCTGCGGGAGATGCTGCAGGAGCTGGAGTTTGACGTGGTGGGCGAGGCCGGGGACGGGTTTGACGCGGTGGAGCTGTGCCGCGGCCTGCGGCCGGACGTGGTGCTGATGGACGTGAAGATGCCGGTGTTTGACGGCCTGGCCGCCGCGGAGACCATTTTGCAGGAGGATCTGGCCGGCTGCGTGGTGCTGCTCACCGCCTTCAGCGACCGGGAGATCATCGACCGGGCCAGCGCCGCCGGCGTCACGGGCTACATCGTCAAGCCCGTGGAGGAGCGGCTGCTGCTGCCCACCATCGAGGTGGCCCTGGCCCAGAGCCAGCGGCTGCGCCAGAGCCGGGAGGAGGCGGCCCGGGCGGTGAGCCGCCTCAACGACAGCAAGCTCATCCACCGGGCCCAGGCGGTGCTGGCCCAGCGGCAGGGCATCCCGGAGAGCAGCGCCTACCAGGAGCTGCGCCGCCTGTCCATGGACAAGCGGGTGCCCATGGCCGCGCTGGCCCGGTCCATCCTGGAGCAGGAGACCCGGAGAAAGGACAAGTCATGCTGAGAGAAGTTTGCCAAGCCTATACCGACCTCGCCCCGGAGGAGATCCGCCGCCTGGAGCTGCTGGCGGACCAGCTGCCCCTCATCGCGGAGCTGACGGCGGCGGATGTGTTCATCGACTGCCCCTGCGCCGACCGGGCCATCGTGGTGGCCCACGCCCGGCCCGCCGGCCATCCCAGCGCCTACACCGCCAGCGTGGTGGGGCAGTTCG
>CALWXD010000157.1 GCA_944385425.1 uncultured Oscillospiraceae bacterium
GTTCCTCCCATCTGGGGTGGTCCAGGTTCACCCCTCGGACCCGGCCAGCAGCGATGGCCTCCGCCAGCTCCGGGGAGACAGGGGGCGGCGGGGGAAGGCGGCGGCTGTCCAAAGTCTCCGCCCCCTCCCGGTCTGTCAGCAGGCTGGGGTGGGTGACGGCAAAGCAGTCCCGCCCGGCGAGGGGCGGACGGCGGAAGAGATAATAGGCCATCCCATCCGCCGGCAGGGCGGAGACCTCCTGGAAGGGAAGGTCCGGCAGGTCGGAACAAAACGTGTAGGATTGATAGTTGTAGTATTTCATCATAAACTCACTTTCCCGATGCGCCGCCGATGACGATCCGCACCGTGGACTGCAGCCGCCGCAGCATCTCCAGGTCGTTTTCCAGGTAGGTGGAGGCGGCGCGGCTGGGGCCGTAGGTCATAGAGCTGCCCTTGTCGGGGCAGAGGGGGAAGAGCACCGCCTCACTGAGCCGGTTGAGCGTCAGGTTTCTGGCGTAGAGGGCCCGGTACTCCGACTCCAGCGCCAGCAGGATGTCCCGCGCGTTCTCCAGGCAGCACAGGGACAGCTCATAGGTGGACCCGTCGGCGCAGTCCTCGGTGTAGTCCGGCGCAGCGTAGGGGAAGATGCGGTTGATGGCCGGGCGCAGGCCCCCCACCAGGTTTCCCGTGCGGCGGACAGTGCCCCCGCCGATAAAGGGGTAGAGGGTGGACTCCACAAAGCGCATGCGGAGATTTGGCAGGTAGTAGATGCTGTCCACCGGGCACTCCAGCTGCTGCATGATGTCCCGGCCCATACCGGTGAGATAGCCCACCAGCACCTGGCGGATGGGGATTTGATTTTCCCGGAAGAGGGGGACCAGGCGGCGGATGCGCTTGCCGTCGTGGAGCATGTCGTCCACCAGGATGGCGGGCCGGTCAAAGGAGCGGATGGTGCGGACCTGGTACGCCAGAGGGGAGTAGCCGGTAAAGGCCTCGATGGAGAAGGAGGAGAGATCCGTCGCATAGACCTTGTCGGTGTGGAGGGTCTTGGTGACGGTGTTGGGTACCACCGCGCCCCGGAGGATCTTTCCGAAGGGTACGCAGATATTCTCCCCCAGCACCCGCGGCTTGGTGGGAACGGCGCTGACGCCGTTGCAGGCGGCAATCTGACCTACCAGCCGCCGGTGGAGGGTAGTGGCGGAGATGGAGAGGACCAGGTTCCCCGGGTAGAGGCCGGTCAGGGTCTTCTGCAGCCGGCGGTGGGCGGCAGACAGGACCCGGCGGATGCGGATGCTGTCCACCAGAGGGGCCTTGACCACTGTGTCCAGGTTGCGGGTGAGGACAATGGGGTTGCGCATATCCACCACCAGCAGCTCCCGGGTCAGCCGGGAGGCGGGGGCGGGGACGAATCCCTGCAGCGTCAGCACCTCCCGCACATAAGCCGGGAGGCTCCCCAGCAGGGGATCGTAGAAGGCGAAGGTGTACTCCTGGCGCAGGGCGTAGGTCAGCGCCTCCGTGAGGAGAAGCTGGGTGAACTCGTGCTGATCCGGCCCGTGGGGGACAAAGATCCCCGAGATGACCAGCGCCTTGCCGCCGCCGTTTTGCCGGACATAGGCGGAGAGCCCCGTGTCCCCCAGCCGGGAGAAGAGCTCATGGGAGTCGAGGCACTTGAGGGAGGCAAAGCCCTTGATGGTCTTGCTCCGCTCCCGCCGCAGGATGATGGTGGTGTCCCCCTGGCGGTGGATGGCCTCCAGGATCTCCTGGGCGCTCGAGCGGTGGGCCAGAGGGCCGGAGGTGAGGGATTTCCACAGCTGCACGTCCAGCTCCTTGTGGATGCGGAAGGACAGCTCCTCTGTCTCCAGCATGGGCTTGTTGGGCGGATCCCGGAGATAGAGGTTGTGTCGGTAGATATACTCCTGGGCCACCGGATCGATGAGGTTGGATACGTCCCGGTTGGCGTCGATGGCGTCCCGGATGCGGGAGGAGCTGATATCCTCCAGGTGGGCCGGGAGGGACAGCTCCACCACCGGCGCGGTGAAGATGCTGAGGTCCGGCTTGGGGCCGGACTGCCCCACCCGGCGGAAGATGATGTGGGGGAAGGTGTAGATGGCGTCCTGGGAGGGAGGCATACGGTAGGAGGAGGCGCCGGCAATGACGTCGCTGCCCGCCACCAGATAGACCTCCCGGCCAGGGAAGGCCCGGCGCAGCTGCCGCAGGTCTGCCACATTGGCGATATTCACCGGGAAATCCTCCGGGAAGATGTGGACGTGGAAGAGGTCTGCGGTGGACAGGGCGGCGATCCGGCGGCGGATGCGGTGGGGCTGGGTCTTTTTTTTTTTGTTTTACTCGTCGATAGCCAGCATTACCTCAAAGCCCATGTCCCGGATGGAGCGGACGATCTCCTTGTGGGAGAGGGTGAAGGGGTCGAAGGTGCCGGGGAAGAAGGCCACACGCTCCCGCTCCTGAAGCTGGAAGGGCCCCCGCTGCAGCTCCTGGGCGGTGACAAAGCGGTAGATCCGGCTGAGAGCGGCGGTGCGGTAGAAAAAGGTCAGGTCATCGCCGCTGTCCTCGTGGAGGAAGAAGAGGATCTTCTTGGCGGCCAGGGTGAAGGCACGGCGCTTTTCGTGGCCGCCCAGGCGCTCTGAGCCGAAGACCTTGTTCCCCAGCACCAGCAGCGCCTCGTGGCACACCTCGCTGCGAAAGGCAGCCAGGCCCTTGAGCAGCATGCCCAAAAGCCGCTCCCGCCGCAGGCGGAAGGCCTTGTCCTCCTCCTTAAACCGCTCCCGGTAGGCGTCGTACTGCTCGTAGAGCACCCCCACGGTGGACACGGCGCTGGCGGCGATGGAGCTGTTGGGGCTGCAGAGGGATTCCTCCAGCTCCAGCAGCCGCTCCTCCAGCAGGACGGGGGGCAGGTATAGGCACAGCTGCCCCAGGAAATCGGGGATGTATTTGCTGAACTCCTGCTGCCCGGTCTGGAGCCCGCGGTAGAGCTCCACGGCGATCTCGTTGCGCTGATCGTGGCTGAGGAGGGGGGTGATCCGCAGCAGGGCCGCCCCGGCGGAGAGCCGCACCGTCACCTGCTCGCTGACCATGAGGAGGTTGGAAAGGTGGGTGGCGATGTGGAGCAGGTGGTAGCTGTGGTCCAGCCTGGCAAACTCCTGGAGGATGGCAATGTTGATCTTCTTGAGCACCCAGGGGGTGGCTGCCTTCAGGTTTTCCAGGAACATGTCGGAGATGTCGTCCTCGTCCAGAGCGGCCACCACATCGTCGCTGCGCTCCCCCAGCCATTCGGCCAGCACCTGGCGGCGCAGCAGGGAGAGGCTGGCGCTGTCGCCGACAGGCAGCTGGCTCAGCGTGCTCACCGCCCCGTCGCCGGCGGCGCCCTCCCGGGCCAAAAGGCGCATCAGGTCCAGCGCCGCCACCCGGATGCTGAGGTCGTCCCTCGCCTTTAGACTGTCGGCAAAGTCCCACAAAAGGGCCAGCTGCTCCGGCCCGTATTCTCCCAGAGGCAGCGCGCCGGCAGCGTCCAGCAGCGTGAAGGCGGTGCTGTCGTCCAGGCCGTCCCCGGGGGTGTAGAAGGTGAGAAACAGCTCCAGAAAGGCGCCCCGCCGCTCTGCGGCACAGTGCTCTATCAGGGAGCTCATCACCATTTTCAGCGTGTAGTTGAGCCATCGGCGGTGCTGCAGCAGCAGCTTATGGTCAGGGTACAGAATCCGCTGGACATACTGCCCGGCAAGACTGAGATCGGTGACCGCGCCGGGGTCAGGGACGTGATGGGCGGGGACCTCCTTGACATAGCCGGCACGGAAGTTTGCAATGATATCCCCCATTAGATGGGCGGCCTGGCGGCGGATATCTCCCTCGCGGTGCATCAGCTGCTCATACAGCAGGGCGAGCATCAGCTGCTTTTGCTCCTGATTGAGGTAGATGGAATGGGTCTCGAAGATGCTGAGATAGGCACGCAGGCGTTTCCAGTTGGTCTCCCCCCTGGCCTCCTCCAGGATGGAGGCAAAGCTGCGCTGGTTGCTCAGGCGGTACATGAGCAGCAGGTTGTGCTCCACGCCGTCCTCCTTCAGCGCGGCCACCACCTCGCCGCTGCCCATAAGGGAGGTGT
>CALWXD010000158.1 GCA_944385425.1 uncultured Oscillospiraceae bacterium
CGATACAGTGGACGAAATCGAAGATTATGGCCAGGAAGATGAGGTGACCAACGATGTCGAGATGGGCGAGGATGCGCAACCGGCTGATGCGCCGGAAAGCGATGCGGAAGCAGATGCGGCTCTGGCGGACTGCGCAGGCGGAGATGCGGGCAATGACGGCCCTGCATTCTGTGCAGATGCCGCTGGAGCGGTATGACCGCAAACGGCGATGAGATCAAACCGGGAATGCACCTTGTAACGGATGACGGCGACAAAATGTTCGTTTTCAGCCTGCCCAGCCTGTACATTGTCGCAGACCAGGGCAGCTGGGAAGATAATCTGGCCTATGCGGCGGAGTGTATCCGCACCGGCCAGGGTGAGTTCTACCCGCTGGACTTCCTGCTGCTCCAGTACTGGGAAATCAAAAAGTAAATAAGCAACACCGGCCCGCTCAATGCGGGCCGTTTTCGGTTAAGGAGTGATGCAAAACCATTCGTTTTATCGATCTATTCGCCGGCATTGGCGGCTTCCGAGAGGGGCTGACCCGTGCCGGCGGTTTCACCTGCGTGGGACACTGCGAGTGCGATAAATACGCCGAACGCAGCTACCGCGCTCTGTTTAATTGCATAGGAGAGTGGTACACAGAAGATGCCAGAAAAACCGACCCCGACACCATGCCCGGCTTCGACCTGCTCTGCGGCGGTTTTCCTTGCCAGAGCTTCAGCAGTGCTGGAAAACGCCGCGGCTTCGGAGACCCCCGCGGCACCCTCTTCTTTGAGCTTGCCCGCCTGGCTGAAGCCCGGAAGCCTCGCTATCTGCTGTTTGAAAACGTACCCGGCCTGCTTAATCATGACGGCGGCCGGACGTTTGCGGCGATCCTCAATGCGCTGGACCGATTGGGGTATGCTGTGGAATGGCAGGTGCTTAACAGCAAAGATTTTGGCGTCCCTCAATCCCGCCGCCGCGTATACATTGTCGGATTTCTTGACGCCCGATGTGCCGGAAAGATACTACCTTTCACCACAGCAACAGCAGCGCCTGCTGCCCGACGGCTGGAGGACGGCTTCCCGGTAAAGGAGGCCACCCGCAAAGGGTACAAGCTGGCCTACCCCGGGGACAGCATCAGCCTGGCTTATAGGACCACAGCCCGCCGCAGCCGAGTGGGGCACGGCATTGCTCACACGCTAACAACTTCACCCAACCAGGGCGTGCTCTGCTTTGTGGATATGAACGAGCAGCCCGACTGCACAGGCATTGCCCGCTGCCTGACCGCCAAGCAGAACGGCGGCATCCGCAACCATAAGAGGGAAGCCTCCGGCGTGCTGTGCGGTAACCGCATTCGCCGCCTGACGCCGCGGGAATGCCTGCGGCTGCAGGGCTGGCAGGATGACCGCATCGACAGGATTTTGGCCGTCACCAGCGAGGCCCAGGCTTATAAGCAGGCCGGCAACGGCGTGACCGTCAATGTGGTGGAGGCCATTGGCCGCAGGCTGGCGGCGGTGGATGCCGAGCTGAACGGAGACATCACCGTTGCCCCTTGACTTCCGCGACCAGAAGTTTGGCTGCGAGATTGAGATGACGGGCATCACGCGCCAGCAGGCCGCCGAGGCGGTGGCTGCACTGTTCGGTACATCGGCCCGCCAAACGCATGAATCCCGCATCTACGATCCCTGGGAAGTGGAGGACGCAGACGGAAAGAAATGGCGCTTCGTCTATGACGGCAGCATCCAGGCCACCCGGCGCGTTGGCCGGCGGCAGCAACCGGCCAACGAATCGTCCTACAAAGTGGAGCTGAATTCACCCGTACTCGAGTATGCCGAGATGGGCAAGCTGCAGGAGGTCGTGCGGGCGCTGCGCCACGCCGGGGCGGTCGTGAACCCCAGTTGCGGGCTTCATGTTCACATTGATGCCAGTAAGCATACGCCGCGAAGCCTGCGGAATCTGCTGTCGATTATGTACTCCAAAGAGGATCTAATCCTGAAGGCCGTGGGCACCCAGCAGCAACGGGTGGAACAGTATTGCCACCTGTCGCGGGAAAACGTGATGAAGGTGATCCGAAATATGCCACCCAGCCTGACACTGGAGCAGCTGCGCCGCGCCTGGTACGAGGGGCGTGACGGTGCGCACGACCATTACAACTGGTCGCGCTATTACGCCCTCAACCTTCATTCGGTGTTTTACCACGGGACGGTGGAATGGCGCTGCTTTGAAAGCACGCTCCACGCCGGGGAGGTTCGCGCCGACATCACCCTGGCGCTGGCGATGTCGGCTCAGGCAATCAACCTGGAAAAGACAGTGGCCCGCAAGACGCCGGTGGGAGACAACCCGGCGTTTGCGTTCCGCACTTTCCTGCTCCGGCTGGGGCTCATCGGCCCCGAATACAAGAACGTGCGGATGCATCTGCTCAAGCGCCTGCCCGGCGACCCGGCCTGGCTGCGCGACCGCAACCAGTACGAAAGCTACCAGCGCCGCCATACCCGCGGCGGCGATGCTAGATAGGAGGATGATACCCTGCCCGGACACAACAAACCATTGAAACGCCAAGCCCGCTGTGAAAAGATGCAGCGGGCTTTTCCTTTGTGAGACAAGGAGAAAGCTAATATGCATAGGAAACACACAAAACTGTATCGCTTTACAGCCGGATTGCTGGCAGGCATCTGTCTGCTGACAGGCACCGGTGCGACCGCTCTGGTCGCCAATGCCGCTCCTGACGGCAGCGCCCCTGTAACAGCCGCCACAGCCACGCCGGAGACCGCCACCCCCGAAACGGCCCTCGGACCCGAGGCGCAGGCGTTTATCGACGCTGTCAACGCGCTGGATCGGGAGTCGATCCTGGCTGCCGTGCGGCAGTGGGCCATTGCCAGCGCCGCCTGGCAGGCCGACCCGGACAATGCCGAACTGGAAGAAACATTGAACAAAGCCATTGAAGCATCCGACGCCGCTGCCGCGCCGGTGTATGCCGCCGAAGATCTCTACTACGCCATCCCGGAACAGGAACAGCAGGGTGACGAGGTACAGACCGCCTATACTGCCCTGGCTGCGCTGGTCGCCTCGATGCAGCTGGCGATGGAGCAGCCGGAGCTGCCCGAGGACACCGGCGCACCGCCCGATGACAACGAGATGTACGAAGTCCTCTACGGCGACCTGCCCGATGCCCCCACCGGCAACTACATGGGCCGCTACGGCCTGCCGGTGGCCACCGGCGATACCAAGATCGGCCTGTCGCTGTGGACCGAAAGCCTGCTCACCGATGAGAGCACCGGCCGCATGGATGCCGATGCCCTCAACGCGGACGGCCTGACCGTCACAGTGCCGGTGGAGGGCGGCGAGGACTATGCTATCGTGCCGATCATGCTGCAGGTGGAGTACCCCGCCAACAACAGCACTACCCAAGTAATTCTGCCGGAAGATGTCACGGTTCTGGCACTTGACAGCCAGGGCCAACTGACCACGGTGGAGGACCCTGCCAGTGTGCTGAACGCGGCCTATGTGGAGACCTCCGCCGCCGTGACCGGCATCTACGTACAGGCCGAAGAAAACTTTACCGCAAAATTGGTCTACACAGCCCCGGACGGCACCAGCCTTTCCAAAACGCTGGACGTGGTTGTGGATAAGGCACCGGCAAACAACATGGCAGTCAGCACCTACGAGGAACGCCCGGTGCCCGATGTTCTGACCGGCAAGATCACGTCGGTGCAGAAAGTCAACGGCACCTGGCTGATCTGGTTCAACGGCCAGGAGGCCTACTGCTGCACCCACGGCGCACGTGCAACCCCCAACGGCTGCCCGACCTATACCTACGCCTATACCTCCATCATCGGTGCCGAACAGCTTACCCCCGGCGACCACTATGCCAACCAGATCAATATCTGGGGCGGCCTGGGGCAGCTGTCGTTGAACCTGCTGACGGTCCAGCACGAGGGGACTGCGTCCGCCTCCACCTTCAGTCTGGACGGCGAATCGGAGGACACCAATCAGGCTGCCTACACCTACTACGATGACGAACAGCTGTGGATCATGGAGCACTATCCGGACAGTGTTGCAGCCCAGGGCTTCTTGCAGTCTGCGGCCCAGCTTGCCAGCGGCGTGACCACCTACCAGGCGGACAGCGACTACTACTCCTACATTTACACCCCGCCCGCAGGTTACAACTGGCAGACGGTCGCCCTGATCGGCCCGCCCACCGGCAGCACCAACCCGGATGTGCCCGAAACCACGCCGGAGTATTACGCCTCCTGGTCTGCCGGCCCGCAGACGGTCAGCGGCTCGCTGGATCTGAGCTATGGGTTGAATCTGCACAAGATCGGACTGGTGACGGGAGAAACGATTGATGAGGCAGTGTTTGAGATCACGCCCTCGGCTACCAGTGGCAGCATTGACGGCGGCAGCTGGAGCCTGACGCCTGCCGGCAGCCAGACCGTGACCACTGGCGGCCATGTCATGGACGATACCTACCACACCACCGGCGGCAACGCCTCGGCCAGCTGGACAATGCACTATGCAGTCAGCAAAACCAGCGGCAGCGACAGCGGCAACGTAGGGCCGTATTCGTCCCAGGAGGAAGCCAACGCGGCAGCTTCTTCCGCTCAGAGCGAGGCAGTCAGCCGGCTGCAGGGCGAGGCGCAGGCGGCGGTGGACGCGGCCATTGCATCGGCCAAATCGCAGTTGGCGAACATCTCTTTCACGGTCAAGGAAACCTCGGTACCCCACGGCTTTGACGCCTACACGGGCAGCGCCGGCAGCGAGCAGCAGGTTTCCGCGCCCGCGGATAGCAGCACCGATGTGACCATCCACAACGATGAGTGGAGCATCCAGGTCAACATTGCCAAGATTGACAGCGAAACCCACCAGCCCATTGCCGCAGACGCTGAATTTGCCGTGTTTGAGTGGGATGTTGTGGCAGGGATGTACATCCCGTTCGGCGGGTACAACCAGTATACGGTCATCCGCAACGAGGACGGTACATACTCTGTCGCCAACGGCAGCGGCTATGCCACCGGCAGCCCGGCTGACCGCACGCTGTATTATACCCAGCGCAATGAGGGCAAGTTCATCATCGTGGAGACTCGCGCCCCGGAAGGCTACTACGGCGACTGGACGGACATCTCCCAGCCCGGCCCGGCCGGACAGGTGGAGGGTAAACGCGCCTATGCGTTCACCATTTCCAAGAACAATGACAGCACGGTGATCGACCTGTCCAACGATGATTACAATGCGGACATCGGCACCGCTGACAGCGGCGGCACCTTGCTGCGCACGCCGGAGGGCAACACCGTCACGGTTTCGCTGTATGACGCGCCGCAGAATGCCACCCGCGTCTATACAACCGACAGCACCGGCCTAGCGAACAATGAGGACACCTACACCAGTACGCCGGTCAGCGGCAAGTTTACCAATGACCGTGTAATTGGTGAGATCATCCTCGCCAAGGCAGACCTCGACCAACTGAAAGAGTCGGCGCCCCGCGCCCTAAGCAATGAGGATGGCGATACCAGCGCCGTTCCCGGTGGTGCGCTGCACGGCACTGCCAGCATCGAGGGGGCGGTGTATGACCTGTATGCGGCCGAGGACATTCAGCACCCGGATGGCGTTTCTGGTGTGGTCGATTATTCCAAGATCGTGGATGCCAACGGCAACCCGATTTGGCACACCACCGTTCTGACCAACGGCGGCTGGGACACCGACTATCTGCCGGTTTTGGCCAAAGACCACCTGGTTGCCAGCGCCGAGATACGGAACGGCGTGCTGGTGTTCAGCAACTTGTATCTTGGCAAATATTATCTGGTCGAACGCGCCACCGGCATTGTGCTGCCGTTGGATGGCAACGGCCAATATTATGTTTCGGGCCAGTATCCCGTGCTGGACAGAACCTTGCAGCCCACCGGTGAATATGTGGATTTGGAAACCAACCGTGATGGCGAGTACACCGACTATGTCTACAAAAATCAGTACAGTGTCGTGGCCGAGGGCCGCGCCTTGACCGGCGTCAAGACCTACGACGGCTACTATCTGAGCTATGCCGAAGGGTATCTGTGCGACGAGATCAATCACTATGAAACCCTGACCTACGGCGGCGAAAGCCAGTATGTCATCCGCGAAACAGACGGCTCCAAAGATGCGGTGCTGAAATCTGGCTTCTCCATCCAGAAGGTTGTCAGCACCACCGGCCCCGGCACGCCTGCCCCCAAGCTGGAAGGTGCAGGCTTCACGGTTTACCGTGTTTGGGAGTTGTCCAGAGTGAACCAGTTCACCCACAACCCGGACGGCAGCTACAACGTACAGAGCATTCTGGACGCTTACCGCAAGGACAGCTACGATAACGATACCCCGAAATACGATTTCTCCGGGGAGGGCGCAGCGGTTGCCCGGATGTATGAAACTGACCAGGCGCTGGTGGAGGAATACAACGCGACACTGACCGCAGCATACGACTATGCCAACGGCAAGGGTGCCGGCTGGGTGCCCACCCAAAACACCAACGAATACCGCATGTCCGAACTGTTCACCAACGAGGAAGGCGTCATCCGCGTGACCGGCCTGCCGTATGGCCAGTATCTGGTCGTGGAAACCACGGTGCCGCAGGATGTATTCCAGTGCGACCCGTTTGTGGTGACTGTGGACAGCAGTGCCCCGCAGAGCGTCATGTGCCAGCCGGATGGCTCGGTCACGACCGCCAGCAACAGTTATATGGCCTACACCGTTCTCGATGAAGAGATGGAAGGTTACCTGCAGCTCATCAAGATCGATGCCGAGACCGGCAAGCCGGTCAAGATCGCTGACACCGCCTTCCAGATTTATCGCATTCTGGCGGACGGAACGGAAGAGCTCATCGAGATGCCTAACCCGGATTCCGGGGATGCCACCGCCAAGACTTCTACCTTCTATACTGACGCGGACGGCTACCTCAAGACACCCGAAAAGCTACCGCTGGGCCGTTATCGCGTCGTGGAAATCGAAGGCCCCGAAGGATTCTTCAACGACACCGCCTATAACGTGGTCTTTGAACTGACTTCGGAACGTGTATGGGAAGTCGTTGGCAACGCCACCGACGACATGGATGACTACATCCTGACCGAAGAATACAGCAACCACGAAACCCTGGGCCAGCTCACCATCCGCAAGGTTGGCAACGTCCTGACCGGCTACGAGGATGGGCAGTTTATCTATGAACAGGCCAATCTGGCCGGGGCCACCTACGAAATCCGTGCCCACGGCGACATCGCCACTGGCGACCGCCAGGGCACACTCTGGTATGCGGACGGTGACCTGGTCGCCACTGTAACCACCGGTGCGACCGGCCAGGTGGATGAAGTCAAGTTCAGCCCCACCCGCACGCTCGCCACCTACGATTTTCTGACCGTTTCCCACGACGGCACCACCGGCGAAGTGACGATCACGCTGCCGCTTGGTTCCTACGACATCACCGAGGTGCAGGCCCCCTACGGCTTTGTGCTGACTAACCAAACCTACACCGTGACTTTTGGTTGGAATAACCAAAGCAATGATGTGGTCTTGGCACAGACCGTCATCGACCACACCCAGGACGGCGACGAAACCTACAGCTATGACGTCGTCAATGTGTCCAACGCGACCGAGGATGAATTGGGCAATCTGCCCGGCACCATCGTGTTCGAGAACGCCCGCGTGCTGCCCGTACCCGAAACGCCGGAAGATTTGGTGGACAAAATCGGTGTTGGCATCCACAAACAGGACGCTGAAACCAGCCAGCCGCTGGCCGGGGCTGTGTATGAGCTCTACACGGTGGACGCCATTTATGACGTGAACGGCAACAAACTTGCAGATGCAGGAGATTTGCTCGCCACCAGCGCCCCCACCGATGACACCGGCTTCACCTGGTTCGATGTGGACGTGCCCATCCGCGGCGAAGCCTACGCGGACGGCGAGACTGAACCGGCGGACGGCGTCTGGAACGCCAGCTACAACAGCGGCAACTATCAGATCATCGAGATCACCAGCCCCGACGGCTACCTGCTCGACCCGACACCCATTGCGGTCAGCTTTACCTATCCCGGCCCGCAAACAGCCTGGCAGGTGGTCGCCGCCACCCAGGCCGACCAGCCGCTGGACAAGCTGACCATCCACAAGACCGATGTCGGCGGCAAGGAACTGCCTGGCGCGGAACTGACCGTCACCACACTGGACGGTGAACCTGTTGACAGCTGGGTGAGCGAGGACACGCCGCACACGTTGCCCATTCTGGAACCGGATGCCAAGGAACAGGACGGCGCGCTCCGCTACTCGGATGAGGATAACGAGTTTGTCTATATCCTGCACGAGGACGTCGCGCCGGACGGCTATCTGGTCGCCACTGACATCCAGTTCAAGGTGGAGCGGGATGAGGACGACCGCATTGTGGTTTACACCCGCCCAACTTCCGCAGATTCCTGGCACAAGGTGGACGGCGCGTCTGTGACTATGGTTGACGCGGCCCAGCCGCAGCCCACTCCGACGCCCACGCCCACCACGACTGTCACGGTCACGGCAACGCCCACGCCGGCGCCCATCCCCCATGTGCCGCAGACCGGCGACAGCACCCCGCTGCTGGCAATGGTAATCGCAATGGTGGCTGCGGCAGCCGGCTTCATCGCGCTGCTGGTGGCACGCCGCCGCAAAAACCAACTGGAAGAAGAAAACGACCCGCAACTCGAACCGCGGGACGATCCGGGGGATACAAATGAATAAACCCGAGAAACTTCGAGTCATCGTTGTGGAACCAGGCCGATACGCCCGCGAGGCCGAGATCGACAATACTCTGAAGGCCGAACAGGCGGTGGTCGGCGGCCTGATCGACGCCATCTGCCCGTGGCCGGACGATAAAGTCTGCCTGATCCTCAACGACGAGGGAAAGATCATCCCGCTGGAACCTAACCGCGCGTTGTCGGAATATGAGGATGTGGTGTTTGGCACATTCTTCCTCTGCGGCGATGGCGGCGAAGATTTTTGCAGCCTGACCGATGCGCAGGTCAAGCGGTATCTCGAACGCTTCCGCCAGCCGGAAATCATTTTTGACACGCCAGCTGGTATTGTCGCCATGCAGTGCGAACCGGACCAGTACGACCGGTTTATCCAGGCAACGCGAGGCGATGGCGGTAAGGAACCGCCGAAACGCAGGGACGATCCGTCCCGGTAACAGTTCAACATCAGGGGGCGCAGCCAGGGCGGCTGCGCCCCAACATTATTATAAAGGAGAAATTCTATGACCCATTTTTATTCCGCCGAATCGGTGACCGCCGGTCACCCCGATAAACTCTGTGACCAGATTGCCGACACGGTGCTGGACGGCTGTCTGGCCCTTGACCGCAATGCCCGCGTGGCCTGCGAGGTGCTGGCAACCAAAGGCCACATTATCTTGGCCGGTGAGATCAGCACAGCGGTCATGCCGGATCTTGGAAAACTGACCCGGGAGGCACTGGAAAACGCCGGGTACAATCCCAAGGATTTTGAGATCGAAAGTCTGATCCATCCCCAAAGCCCCGACATCGGGGCCGCCGTCAACGACCCGCTGGATGCCGAATCCGATCCCAACGCCATCGGTGCGGGCGACCAGTGCGTGGTCGTCGGGTATGCCACCGACGAGACGCCCGAAATGCTGCCGCTGCCGGTGGTGCTGGCCCATCGCCTGACCAGCCGATTGACCTGGGTCTGCATCAACGACGGGCAAAAGCGGTTTGGCCCCGACGGCAAGGCAATGGTCATCGTTGAGTATGAGGACGAGCGCCCCGTGCGGGTGGCGCGCATTGTGGTATCCTTCCAACACGCCCCCGAAGTGGACCCCACCGATCTCACGGAGCTTATCTGGCAGAACGTGATTTTATCGGCCCTCAAGGGGATGCCCTACGATGACAGCCTGGAACTGATCCTGAACCCTGGTGGCCATT
>CALWXD010000159.1 GCA_944385425.1 uncultured Oscillospiraceae bacterium
AGCCGTTGCCGCCGTTGCCGGCCTTCACGGTGATGCGGGCCTTGTCCACAAACGATGCTGTCATGGGAAACCGCTCATTTCTGGAGAAAAGATTTGTCAGGGAGTGGAGGAATGTGCTATGATACTATCTGCGGGGTGAGCCGCAAAAAGGCTTTCGGCTTTGTTCCGTACGCATTGTGATAGGGCAGAGATACTGAGAGGAGGCAGGCGCGGATGGAGAAAAACAGAGAGGGGAACGCCGATCTTCTGCGGGTATTCGCCTCGCTCCTGGTGGTGCTGCTCCACGTCTCCGCCGTCTATGGGGACAGCGGCTGGGGCATTGTCTATAACGGCGTCTCCCGGTGCGCGGTGCCGCTGTTTGTCATGCTCAGCGGGCGGTATCTCCTCGCACAGCCGCCCAGCGTGAGACGGATGGGGAACAAGAGCCTCCGCTTCTTTGGGGTGATGGTGCTGTGGGCGGCGGCCTACTTTGCCGCGGAGCTGCTCCGGGGTACCCATTCCTGGCAGGGGGCGGGGGATTTCGCCGCCTATCTTGTCACCCAGCCGGTCCACCTCTGGTACCTCTGGGCCGCCATCGCCCTCTACCTCTTCACCCCCTGCCTGGCGGTGTTCTGCCAAAACGCGCCCCGGAAAATCCTGGACTACGCCCTGGCCCTCACCTTCCTCTTCGGCTCTGTGGTCACCATCCTCCTGCGGGCCGGCACCTTCCCGCTGCTGGCGCAGGTGGTGGACCAGATGAAACTGGACGCCACCCTGGGCTTTCCCTTCTGCTATCTGGCGGGGTGGCGGCTGGGGCGGCACCCCCTCTCCCGGCGGGGGCGGGGCGGGCTGTTCCTGGCGGGGGGACTGGGCCTCGCAGCCACCTGGGCGGGGGCCCTGGCCTTCCGGGGAACCGGGACGGCCAGCCTCTTTCTCAGCTTTTACGCGCCCAATGTCCTCCTCACCGCCCTGGGGGTCTATGCCCTCTTTGACGGATTTTGCCCCGGCCCCCGGTGGGCGTGGCTGGAGAAACGGGCGGGGAGCACCATGGGGGTCTACCTGGTGCACATCCTGGTGCTGTGGGTGCTGGGGGACGCGCTGGCCCCCCTGGCCCAGCGTTTTCCGCTGGGACTTGTTATCCCAGCGGAGACCCTTCTGGTCTTTCTGGCGAGCCTTGCCCTGGCCGAGGGCTGGCGTTGGGGCGCCAGGGTTTTGCGCCGCCGGGAAACATCCTGAACAGCACTATTTCCGCCCGAGAATATAGTCCACAGATGTGTGGTAGTAGTCGGCGAGGACAATCAGCATGTGGCTGGGGATCTCCCGTTTGCCGGTTTCATAGTTGCTGTATACCCGCTGATCGATACCCAGCAGGGCTGCAATTTCTTTTTGTGTCTTGTCCGCGTCCTCCCGCAGATCTCTCAGCCGGGGATAATACATGAGATACCACCTCACGGATCATATCTTTTACCATCATAGGTCAAATCCACCCTAAAAGCAAGGGGAAAATATGATAGGATATCTCTGGGGAGGTGGTGTCATGCAGGGCATGTCAGAGCGCCAGGCGGCACTGCAGGAGGCCCTCCGGGATGCGGAGGAGGACCTGTTCCTTCTCCGCTGCGCCCTGCGGTGTCTCATGGAGGGGGAGGAGCGGCTGGAGCTGGGCGGGCTGTGGCGGCTGTCGGACTACCTGCGCCAGCACATGGGGGACATCCGGCGGCTGAGCCGGTAGGCAAAAAAATTCCCGGACCGGCCGGTCCGGGAATTTTTGTTCAGCTTACGCCTCGTACACGGAGACCTGCTTGCGGTCCCGGCCCAGACGCTCGAAACGGACGACGCCGTTGGCCTTGGCGAACAGGGTGTCGTCGCTGCCGATGCCCACGTTGACGCCGGGGTGGAAGTGGGTGCCGCGCTGGCGGACCAGGATATTGCCGGCCAGGACGTGCTGCCCGTCAGCCCGCTTGGGACCAAGCCGCTTGGACTCGCTGTCACGGCCGTTCTTGGTGGAACCGACGCCCTTTTTGTGGGCGAAGAACTGTAAACCAATCCGAATCATGGTAGTCTGCCATCCTTTCTGTAAGATAAGAGGCTACGCCTCCAAAACTTCAACAAAATCGGGGTACTCGCTGTGGAGCTCTGTGAGGTACACCATCAGCCCAGTGAGCAGAGACTGGCAGGTGCTCTCCGCCCCAGGGGCGAGACCGCCGGGGAGCCGCAGGGAGATGCCGGCGTCCTCTTCCCGGACCTGCACCCTGGCCCCGAGGCCCATCACGTCGTTGACCGTACACTCCACCAGGCGCACCGCGCTGGTGACGGCGGCGCAGACAATGTCCTCCCCCGCCGGGGCGTAGCCGCTGTGCCCCCTGGCCTCAAAGCCGGTGATGCGGCTGCCCTCCATACGGAATGTGACTATGGTCATCTCAGGCGTTGATCTTGGTGATCTCTACCTTGGTGTAGGGCTGGCGATGGCCCTGGCGCTTGCGGTAGCCCTTCTTGGGATTGTACTTGAAGATGCGGATCTTCTTGCCCTTGCCGTTCTTCACGGTGCTGGCCTCCACGCTGGCGCCGGAGACGCTGGGGGTGCCGAAGGTGGCGTTGTCCCCGTCCAGGATCGCCAGGACGTTGTCGAAGACCACCTTGTCGCCGGACTCCACAGGCAGCTTCTCGATGAAGAGGGTGTCGCCCTCGGCCACCTTGTACTGCTTGCCGCCGGTCACGATGATAGCATGCATGAACTGTTCAACTCCTTCATTACGGGCTCGCTGTCGGGGGCGTCGTCCCAAAGGACGCACTTAGGCCCATTCAAAGCGGCTTATCAAGTATATCAGCGAAAATGGCATTTGTCAACAGCTTTTCCGGGAAAAACAGCAGATTTTTCCGGCCTGCCGCCCATTTCCCCGGGCGTTTTGGCCAAAAGAGGGCCGGTTGGCTCAGTGGATCAGCTCTTTCCCCGCAGCCGTCCCAGGATCCGCAGCTTGATGGCCCGGAATTTCCGGAAGGCGGGGCTTGTGACCAGCACCCCCACCACCAGGTCCCCGGTCCCAAGGCCCAGGGCAAAACCAGCGGCAGCGT
This sequence comes from uncultured Oscillospiraceae bacterium, assembly GCA_944385425.1. Lineage (GTDB taxonomy): Bacteria > Bacillota > Clostridia > Oscillospirales > Oscillospiraceae > CAJFPI01. The sequence continues at coordinate 3,049 of CALWXD010000159.1, forward strand.
CCCAGTGTTTCTGTCCACTGAGGCCGGTGGAAATCACAGCGAGATAGAAGATCATGGCTGCCACACCCAGCAGGAAGATCCAGTGGAGGCGGCGGGTGAGGAGGGCCTTCTCCTGGCTGCTGTAGTCGGCCAGCAGCCCCGCTGTCTCCGCCGCCGGCATGTCGCACCGCTCCCCCCGGATCAGCTCCCCCAGGTCCACCTGGTAAAAGTCCGCCAGCTCCACCAGCAGCCCCAGGTCCGGGAGCGTCGCGCCGTTTTCCCAGCGGGACACGCTGCGGTTGGAGACCCCCAGCCGCTCCGCCAGCTGCTCCTGGGTCAGGTTCCGCTCCCGGCGCAGCTGCCGCAGGAAGGCGCCGATTTTCTGCTGTTCCATGAGGACCCCTCCTTTTTCTTTAGGGCTATGGTACCACGGCCCGCCGAAAAAGGACAGGACACAGGATGAGAATGGGGCAAAAAGCCCCGTTTTCTCAGTCCTCCCCTTTGTAGGGGTCCAGCACCACATGGGCGATGCCGCAGAGGATGCCCCCCACCGGGAAGAGCCACCAGGCGGTGCTCCACATCTCCATGGTGAGGCCCAGGCCCACATACACCGCCGTGGCCGCCAGCATGATGCAGGCGCAGACCACGCCGATGAGGTTCAGCCGCGCCTTGGCCTCCGGGGTGGGGCTGTTGTCCCGGTTGTATTTCCAGACCTTGTACTTCTCGTCCTGCATGCCGCCGTAGACAAAGGCGCCCACCGCCCCGGACACGATGATGAGAAACACCGCCGCGGCGGCCAGCTCATAGGGCTCCTCCTCCGGGAACACGGAGAAGAACAG
>CALWXD010000160.1 GCA_944385425.1 uncultured Oscillospiraceae bacterium
CTCATGAGCCAGCCCGGCATGATCGTGGCCCCCTCCAAGGCGGTCAACGCCGGCGGCGTGGCGGTCTCCGGCCTGGAGATGAGCCAGAACAGCGAGCGCCTGGTCTGGTCCGCCGAGGAGGTGGACGAGAAGCTCCAGGGCATCATGAAGACCATCCACGCCATGAGCGTGGAGGCCGCCGAGGAGTACGGCCTGGGCTACAACCTGGTGGCCGGCGCCAACATCGCCGGGTTCAAGAAGGTTGCCACCGCCATGATGGAGCAGGGCTGCTTCTAAGCCGCGCCCCCTCCGCAGACGGAACAAAAAAGGTCCCAGACGGCATCTGCCGCCTATGGCATCTGAAACCCGGGGAGCCCGCCAACACAGTTGGCGGGCTCCCTTTTGCGCGCTGGGGGGGCGCGGCGGGACGCGCTTTCGCGCGCGGGACGGCAGGGGCCGGCGGCGCAATGCCACTCGCTATTTGTCCGGTGATATGGTATAATAAGGCGGAATACAAAAAGCCCCAGCGCGGCAGGAAGGCCGGGGCCCCTGCGGGCCGCCTGCCGGGGGAAAGGAGGGATTTGGTTTGCGGAAACACCGTTTTCCCATCGGCTTGCGTATATGGAAGACATCCGCGGCTATCCTGGTGGCCCTTTTGATTGTGGAGGCCTACGGCGCCTCCACCTCCAAGGTGATCTTCGCGCTGATCGGCGCGGCCTGCGCCATGGACGTGACGCTGAAGGCGTCGCTGAAATCCTGCTTTGCCCAGGTCTGCGGCGTGTGCTTTGGCGCGGTGTTTGGCATCCTGATGCTCTATGTACCCATTGACAGCTATCTCTCGGTGGCCATCGGCTTTATCCTGGTGACCACCCTCTACAACCTGCTCCATTTGACCATCTCCCCGGTGCTGCCCTGCATCATCATCGCCACGATTCTAACCAATCCGGAGATTGTCCCCCTGTCCTACGCCGCCGCCCGGCTGTGGGACACGCTGATCGGCCTCGCGGTGGGGCTCTTCATCAATGTGCTGTTCTTCCCCTACGACTCCAGCCGGCAGGTGCAGGCCACCATCGAGGAGCTGGACAGGGACCTGCTGTCCTTCCTTACGGACCTCTTTGACGGGGACGACAGCCTGCCAAACCCCGACAAGATGGCGGCCAAGGTGGCGGGCATTGAGAAACAGCTGGCCATCATGGGCGGGCAGAGGTGGCTCCACCACCGCAAGCGCCACAAGTCCGCCCTAAGCCACCTCCAGGTCTGCGACGAGAAGGCCAGGGCGCTGGTGACGGAGCTGGAGGCCCTGGCCATGATGGAGCGGGTGGGCCATCTGACGCCCCTGAACCGGGAGCGGCTGGAGGTCTGCGGCGTGGTAGTGGGGGACGGGGAGACGGCGGAGAAGGGCCGGATCGAGGATATCGTGACCAACTACCATGTGACCCAGGTGCTGGCCCTGCGGCGGGAGCTGCGGGAGGAGCTGTCCAAGCTGTAAAGGGGGCGGCGGCGCGGGAGGACCGGCGCTGCCGCCCTTTTTACAGGGATTTAACACGGAGGGCCGTTGCAAATGGCAGGACGGTTCATTATAATGGCATTGGCGTACCGGCGTGTAAACCCGGCGGAAAGGGACGGGAAAGATCGGTGCGCGCCGGAGAGAGCGGGACAGCGGAAGGAGCAGGAATGATGATCTATTTGGTAGAAGACGACAACAATATCCGCAAGCTGGTGGACTACGCCCTGCGGAAGGAGGGGTATGAGGTGATGGGCTTTTCCATGGCCGCCCCCTTCTGGGCCGCCATGGAGCGGCAGACGCCCCAGCTGATTTTGCTGGACATCATGCTGCCGGGGGAGGACGGCCTGTCCATCCTGAAACGGGTCCGCTCCGCCGCCGCCACCGCCAAGGTCCCCGTCATCATGCTGACGGCAAAGGGCAGCGAGTATGACAAGGTGATGGGCCTGGACCTGGGGGCGGACGACTATGTGGCAAAGCCCTTCGGCATGATGGAGCTGATGAGCCGGATCCGGGCGGTGCTGCGCCGGACGGAGGACCCCAAGGAGCCGGATACCCTCACCTGGGGGGAGATCACCCTCTGCCCCGGCAAGCACACGGTGGCGGTGGACGGGGAGGCGGTGGCGCTGACCTACAAGGAGTATGAGCTGCTGGCCCTTTTGATGAAGAGCAACGGCAACGTCCTCACCCGGGACGCGCTGCTGGAGCAGATCTGGGGCTATACCTTTGACGGGGAGACCCGGACGGTGGATGTCCATATCCGCAAGCTCCGGCAGAAACTGGGGGAGGCCGGCCGCTATATTGAGACGGTGAAGGGCGTGGGCTATAAGCTGGGGGGCGGCGAAGGGGATGTATAGGCGGATCTTCCGCGCCAACTACCTGGTGGCGGCGCTGGCGGCGGTCCTTTGCAGCGTGATGGTGGTGGCGGTGCTGTACCGCTACTTTGAGGAGCAGACGGCCCAGGAGCTGAGGGAGGACGCCCTCCTGGTGGCCCGGGAGGCGGAGGCGGAGGGGCTGGAGGGCCTCATGGAGCTGGAGCTGGGGGATCGGCGGGTGACCCTCATCGCCCCGGACGGGCAGGTGCTCTATGACAGCGGCGCCAACGCCGCCGGCATGGACAACCACCTGCAGCGGGAGGAGGTGCAGGCGGCCCTGGCGGAGGGATACGGCGTCAGCAGGCGCTGGTCGGCCACCCTCCTGGAAAAGACCCTCTACTACGCCCTTCGGCTGGACGACGGCTCGGTCCTGCGTCTGGCCGTATCCGATTTTACGGTGTTTACCCTGCTGGCCAACGTGCTGTGGCCGATGGCGGTGTGCATGGCGCTGGTGCTGGCGCTGTCGGCGGTGCTGGCCCGGCGGCTGGCCCGGGGAATCGTCCGGCCGCTGAACGAGCTGGACCTGGAGCACATGGAGGACGGCGCCGGCTATGAGGAGCTGACCCCCCTCCTCACCCGGATCTCCCACCAGCGGGAGACCATCGCCGAGCAGCTGCAGCGGGCCAAGCAGCAGCAGGAGGAGTTCCGCCTCATCACCGACAACATGCGGGAGGGCCTTCTCGTCATGGACGAGGAGGCGCGGCTTTTGACCTACAACGGCGCGGCGCTGCGGCTGCTGGACGTGGAGAAGGTGCCGGAGGAGGGGGACGTGCTGCAGCTCAACCACACGGCGGACTTCTGCCGCCTCATCGGGGAGGTGCTCAAGGGCGGCCACGGCAAGTGCAGCATGGAGTGCGCGGGCCGGATCTGCCAGGTGATGGCAAACCCCGTTATGGGGCAGGGCAGGGTCATCGGCGGGGTGATCGTGATTCTGGACGTGACGGAGGAGACGGAGCGGGAGCAGCTGCGCCGGGAGTTTACCGCCAACGTCTCCCACGAGCTGAAGACGCCGCTGACGTCCATCTCCGGCTTTGCCGAGCTGATGCGGGAGGGGACGCTGCCGCCGGAGGACGTGGCGGATTTCGCCTCCACCATCTACGACGAGGCCCAGCGGCTGATCGTGCTGGTCAACGACATCCTGCGCCTGTCCGCCCTGGACGAGGGGCGCAACAGCGGCGACTGGGAGCAGGTGGACCTGCGGGATCTGGCCCAGGAGACGCTGCACCGGCTGGAGCCGGCGGCGGCCAAGCGGGGGATCCGCCTCTTCCTGCGGGGGGACCGGGCGGCGGTGCGGGCAGTCCGCCCGGTGCTGGACGAGATGGTGTACAACCTCTGCGACAACGCCATCAAATACAACAAGGAGAACGGGAAGGTCACCGTCACCATCACCGCCGGGCGGAAGGTCCGCCTGGAGGTGCGGGACACCGGCATCGGCATCCCGCCGGCCCACCAGGGCCGGGTGTTCGAGCGGTTTTACCGGGTGGACAAGAGCCACTCCAAGGAGATCGGCGGCACGGGCCTGGGCCTCTCCATCGTCAAGCACGGCGCCCAGCTCCACGGGGCGGAGGTGTCCCTGCAGAGCGTGGTAGGCCGGGGGACCATTGTGACGCTGTCCTTCCCGGCCCAGGGACCGGACGGCGGGGAGACGGCCTAGCCCCCTCCGGCCGGCGGCGGAGCGCTATGGAAAACACAGAGTGGCCAAGAGGGCGCCTTCCCTTGGAAGGCGCCCTCTTGCTGGATAAAAACGGAATGCTAAGCATGATAAAAAACAGGGATGTTTTTTCTGAAAACAAGCTGATACAATAGCGCTCAAGAGAAGATTTTTCCAGGTTTCGGTGGATGAAGGAGGAGATGAGATGGGGAACCGGCGGGACCTGACACAGGGAAGCATCATGCGCTGCCTTGTTACCATCGCCGTGCCGATCATCGGCACGCAGCTGATGCAGATGCTCTACAATCTGACGGACCTGTTCTGGCTGGGGCGCTACGGCGGCGCAGGCAGCAGCCTGGGGGCGGACATGGTGGCCGCCTCGGGCACCGCCGGCATGTTCCTCTGGTTTGCCAACGGCTTGATGATGATAGGGAACCTGGGCGCCAGCATCGGCGGATCCCAAGCCCTTGGCCGGGGGGACCAGGAGGAGGCCCGCCGCTACTCCCAGCACGCGATGCTGATGGCGGTTTGCCTGGGGATTTTGACCACTGTGCTCTACCTGGGGTTCCGCCATCCCCTCATCGGCTTTTTCCAGATCCAGGAGCAGCATGTGGTGGAGGCCGCCGTGACCTATCTCACCATTGTGGCCCTGGGGATCCCCTTTACCTATATCACCAGCGTGGCGGCGGGGTCCTTCCACGCCGCCGGCAACTCCCGCACGCCCTTTCTCATCAACGCCGCGGGCCTGGTGGGCAATATGGTCCTGGACCCCGTCCTCATCTTGACCTTTGACATGGGCGTCGCTGGCGCGGCCATCGCCACCATCGCGGCCCAGATCCTGGTCTCCCTGCTGTCCCTGCTGGCCCTCTGCCACCCCAAGACCCGGCCTCTGGGCAGCTACCGGCTGCGGGGGTTCTCCCTGGACTGGCGGAAGGTCCGCCGGATCGTTGTCTGGAGCCTGCCCGTCTGTCTGGAGACCATGTTTTTCTCCTCCCTGTCCATGATCCTCTCCCGCTTTGTCTCGGCCTACAGCGTCCAGGCCATCTCGGTCTTCAAGGTGGGCAACCAGATCGAGTCCCTCTCCTGGCTGATGTCGAAGGCATTTTCCAGCGCCATGACCGCCTTCGTGGGTCAGAACTACGGCGCCGGACACCCGGAGCGGATCGCCAAGGGCCACCGCAGCTCCACCTATGTCATGCTGGCCTGGGGTGTCGCCATTACGCTCTTGATGCTCTTTGCCGGGCAGCAGGTCTTCTACTTCATCCTGCCCAACGCCGAGGTGGCGCCCCTGGGGGCCGCGTATCTGAAGATCCTGGCCATCTGCCAGATCCCCGCCATGCTGGAGGGGGTGGGCGCCGGGACCTTCCAGGGCAGCGGCAACACCATGCCCTCCTCGCTGACCAGCATCCTCTGCAACCTGGCCCGGGTGGGCCTGGCCTACGTCATGTCCCTCACGCCCATGGGGCTGTACGGCCTGTGGCTGGGCATCACGCTGGGGGCGGTGGCCCGGGGCGTGCTCATCTACCTCTTCTCCTGCCTCTCGGTGCGGAAGATGCAGAGGAGCCTTGCGGCCCAGGGCTGACCCTATCCCCCCATCGGCGCGGTATTTTCAGACAGAAAAAGAGGAACCTCATGGAGAGGTTCCTCTCTTTTTAGTCTACAATATCCACCGTGACCTTCTGGCCGGTGCGCTGCCCGAAGGAGCGGATTAGGGTGCGGATCTCCTTGGCGATGCGGCCCTGGCGGCCGATCACCTTCCCCATGTCCTCCGGCGCCACGCGCAGCTCCAGCGTCACTTCCCCGTCCCGCTCAATCTCGGTGACGGAGACCGCGTCTGGGTTGTCTACCAGATTTTGGGCGATGTAGAGCAGCAAATCCTTCATACCAGCGCCCTCCAACGGCTCCATTAGAGCACTTCGACCTTCTTCAGAAGCGCGCGGACCGTGTCGGTGGGCTGGGCGCCGCTCTTGATCCACTCCTTGGCGCGCTCGGCGTCGATCTTGATCTCAGCGGGGGAGACGCAGGGGTTGTAGGTCCCCAGCTCCTCGATGAAACGGCCGTCCCGGGGGAAACGGCTGTCGGCCACCACCACGCGGTAGAAGGGGGCTTTCTTGGCGCCCATGCGGCGCAGTCTGATCTTAACCATTGTCTTGTTCCTCCAAACGTAAAATAAAATAATATGGTTTCATAAATGCAGAAGGCACTTATTGACAGGGGTTATTTGAGGCGCTTTTTGCGGCCAAAGCCGTGCATCCGGCCCATGCCGCCGCCTCCGCCAAAGCCGCCGCCCAGGCCGCCCAGGCCCTTGGGCAGCTTCCCCTTGGAGAACTGCCGGGTCAGCTGCTGCATCAGCTCAAACTGCTTGAGCAGGCGGTTGACGTCCACCACCTCCAGCCCGCAGCCCGCGGCGATGCGCCGCTTGCGGCTGGCATTGAGGATCTGGGGGTTCTCCCGCTCCCTTGGCGTCATGGAGAGGATGATGGCCTCCGTGCGGCTGAGGAGCTTTTCGTCCACCTGGGCGTTTTGCATCTGCCGGCCCAGCTGGCCGGGCATCATGGAGGCGATCTGGCTGAGATCCCCCATGCTCCGCAGCTGCTGCATCTGGTCCAGGTAGTCGGAGAGGGTAAAGCGGTTTTTCCGCAGCTTTTCCTCCAGCTTGGCCGCCTTTTTCTCATCAAAGCTCTGCTCCGCCTTCTCGATGAGGGAGAGCATATCCCCCATCCCCAGGATCCGGGAGGCCATCCGGTCCGGGTGGAACAGCTCGATCATGTCCAGCTTTTCCCCCGTGCCGGCAAACTTGATGGGCTTGCCGGTGGCGGCGCGGATGGAGAGGGCGGCGCCGCCCCGGGCGTCTCCGTCCAGCTTGGTGAGCACCACCCCGTCGATGCCCAGGGCCTCGTCGAAGGCGGTGGCGGCGTTGACGGCGTCCTGGCCGGTCATGGCGTCCACCACCAGCAAAATCTCGTTGGGGCGGACGGCGGCCTTGATGTTCTTCAGCTCGTCCATGAGCTGCTGGTCGATGTGGAGCCGGCCGGCGGTATCCAGCAGGACCGTATCAAAGCCGTGGTCCTTCGCGTGGCTGAGGGCATCCCGGGCGATCTGCACCGGGTCGATCTGCCCCTCGGCAAACACCGGGATGTCCAGCTGTCCGCCCACCACCTGCAGTTGGGTGATGGCGGCGGGGCGGTACACGTCGCAGGCCGCCAGCAGGGGGCGCCGGCCCAGGCGGTTTTTGAAGTAGCCCGCCAGCTTTGCCGCGTTGGTGGTCTTGCCCGCGCCCTGGAGGCCCACCATCATGAGGACGGTGGGGCCGCTGGAGGCGAAGGCGATCTTGGCGCTGGCGCCGCCCATGAGGGCGGTCAGCTCCTCGTTGACGATCTTGATGATCTGCTGGGCGGGGGTGAGGCTCTCCAGTACGTCGCTGCCCACGGCCCGCTCCGTCACCGAGGCGATAAACTCCTTGACAACCTTGTAGCTGACGTCCGCCTCCAGAAGGGCCAGGCGGACCTCCCGCAGGGACTCCCGCACATCGGCCTCCGTCAGCCGCCCCTTGCCCCGCAGCCGCTTGAACGCCGCGTTCAGTTTTTCACTTAGGCCCTCAAAAGCCATAGCCGTGTCTCCTTACTCTTTCAGCGCCGCCACCGCGTCGCCGATGCGGCTGAGGCAGGCGTCGATGGTGGGGTCCTCATACTGCCGGTAGTTGATGGTCTTGATTTCGCCGGCGGCGGCCAGGATCGCGTCCAGGTGGCCCTGCATGGCGAGAAAGCGGCGGATCAGCCCAGTCTTGTCCTCCACCTCCTGCATGATCCCCTCGGCCCGGACGATCACGTCCCGGACGCCCTGGCGGGAGATGCCGTTGTTCTCCGCGATCTCCGACAGGGAGAGGTCCTCATTATAATAGAGGTCAAAGAACTCCTTCTGCCGCTCGGTGAGGAGTTCACCGTAAAAATCGAACAGCATGGTCATGCGGTAGGTCTGGTTTTTCACGGTCATCCCCCTATCGTAAAGGTAAATGGCTTTACAAACAAGGATTATACTACAGGATTTTCCCGGAAAAGTCAAGAGGATTTTGGGGAAAGGGGCGCGAAAATTTGCCGCCGGCGGGGAAAGGGGGGAGGCGGGGCCGCCATTTGGCGGCCCCGCCTCCCGGGAAAACGCGTCACAGGCGGATGCGGCGGACCAGGATCCCCCCCGCCGCGCCGACGCAGACGCCGGCGACCGTGCCGGAGAGCAGGAGCATGGGCAGGAAGGCCAGCACGGCCCCGGAATCCAGCACCGCCATAGCCACCAGGATCTGGCCCAGGTTGTGGAGCACGCCCCCCGCCACGCTGACCCCCAAGGGGGACAGCCGCCCCCAAGCCTTCAGCGCCGTCATGCCCAGGAGGCTGAGCACCGCGCCGGCCAGGCTGTACCAGAGGCTGAAGGCATTGCCAAAGGTGGCCGCCACCAGGGCCACCCGCACCAGGGACAGCAGCCACGCCTCCCGGCGCCCCAGCCGGTAGAGGGCGAAGACCACCACAAGGTTGGGAAGGCCCAGCTTCACCCCGGGGACGCTGACGGACAGGGGGATCGTGCTCTCCGCCCAGGAGAGGGCCAGGGCCAGCGCCGTCAGAAGGCCCAGCCGCGTCAGATGCTTTGTCTCCATAGCGACTCCTCCCTCGGGCTAATGGGCGGAGAGGTCCACCCCGTCCGCCTCGCCGCCCTCCACGGTAATGACCACCTTGTGGGGCAGGCAGATGATGGACTGTCCGTCCAGCCGGATCTCACCGGTGCGGACGCAGGTGTGGTCGCCGCAGTCGGCCTCTGTGACGGCGGCGGCGCCCCCCGCGATGGTGAGGAGGTTGTAGCCCCCGGGGCTCTCGATCCAGACCGTGCGGTCCTCGGAGAGGGGGTAGCGGCCCGCCTCCGCCCCGTCCACCGTCACCACCGCCACGGCACCCTCGCCCCGGGGGCGCAGCAGCAGCCACGCGGCGGCGGACAGCAGCAGGAGGAGGGCGATCAAAATAAGGTCATAGCGCAGTTGTTTCATAGGCGTCTCCCAGATGCTTTGCCGCGGCGGAAGGGGGAAAGCGGCGCCGCGGGCCTTGCCTGGTATTGTAGCAGAGTTGGCCAAAAGGCGCAAGAGGGGAGGGGGCGCGGGGATCTCCCGGGCCGCCGCGGAGGCCGGGAGGCGGCCCTTTGTTACCGTTTGATACTTTTTCCCTGCCGGACGCGAAAAAATGAGAATGCGTAAAACCACTGCGGCACAAGGGATTTGGTTATCCTTCCAAAAAATGTTCCGAAAAATTTGCCGCCTTGGATTGACAGCTGCCCTGTGAAATGTTACAATTCAGTTACAATTTGTAAAGATTTGCGGAAAGGATGTGACGCGATCGTGGCAGCTGCACGGAAAACGGAGGGTTTGGTGTACAGAGGACGCCCTCTCCGGCGGGTGGGGAATATGATCTACTACGGCTCCATGGCCGACAAATATATCATCCAGATGCAGGTCCGGGAGACCAAGAAGGTCCAGGACCTGGATGTGGCCACCAAGGTCTCCGTCGAGCTTCAGCTCACCGCCCCCAACCTGCGCAGCAGGGATCGGGTGGTGAAAAAGGGCGAGAAGGACAGCCTCTACGCGGCGATGGACTTCGGCTCGGTTTGGCTGGAGCGGGCGCTCAGCGGGAAGTAAGGGCCAGGACGGAGAAAGGGATGACGATGCAAAAGACACGGCACTTTGTTGGCAAGATGATTCTTACGGCCCTGGCGATGGCCCTCCTGCTGGTCACCGCCGTGGCGGCGGCCTCCACGGAGACCGGGACCATTACCGCCTCCGCCCTGCGGGTGCGGGAACAGCCCAGCACCAGCTCCCAGATCCTGGCCATGATCCCCAACGGGACCATTGTAGAGCTGAAAGGGGAGAAGGGAGACTGGTTTATCACCTCCTACAACGGCGCCACCGGCTATATCAGCAAGGAGTATGTGAAGGTCAACGAACCCGGCGACGGGAAGGCTGTGCCGGACTCCGTCTCCACCTCCGACGCCGCCGCTGCCGCCAGCACCCAGGAGATCAAGCAGGACGTGGTGGACACCGCCTGCAGCTATATGGGCACCCGCTATGTCTACGGCGGCGCTTCCCCCAGCGGGTTTGACTGCTCCGGGTTCAGCATGTACGTCTACCAGCTCTTCGGCTACAGCCTGCCCCACTCCGCCACCGGCCAGATGTCCTACGGCACCTCCATTGACAGCAAGGACGCCCTCCACATGGGGGACCTGGTCTTTTTCCTGGACTACCGGTATGCCAGCAGCGGCGCCAGCCATGTGGGCATCTACATCGGAAACGGCAAGTTCGTCCACGCGCCCAATTCCCGCAACCCCGTGATGATCGACACCCTGATGGAGGGCTACTGGAGCGATACATACATCGGCGCCACCCGCCTGATCCAGGGCTGACCTTTTCAAACCAAACTGGACAAGCCCGCCGGCTTTTAAGCGCGGCGAGACAGGGGCGCGAGCAAGAAACGTATGGAGCCGCGTTTTGCCGGCAGGATACGAAGGAATCAGTAAGCAAAGGGACGCTATCGAGAGATAGCGTCCCCTCTTTCTTTCGGCGCGGGGAGGGCAAATCCCCCTTGTCAATCCTTTCCCTTTTGCGCTATAATAAGCCCAAAAAGGCGCCGTCCCCTGGGCACATGGACGCCTTGAAATGGCCGCGCGGGGGATGCGGGGAAAAACGCGGCCATCACGCGCGGCATGGGAAACTTTCCAGACGGCGCGCGGTTTGCGCCGCCGCAAGCTGGAAAACGGCAAGCAGGGGCGGCCGCCGGCGATATGGGGTTTATTGTGCCGCCGCCTGTATGGGGGCAAGCGCCTGGGGCTGTCCGCCTTTGGGGCGGACGCGGCGGCCGAAGGGGCAGAAGGGGAGACTTAGATGAAAAAGAAGTGGCTGATGTTTTCCGCGGCGGCGGCCGTTGTGATCCTGGCGGCGGCCGCCACAGTACCGGTTATCGCGAACCTTGTCCGCATGGGCATGGTGGAGAAGATGACGCTGGAGGAAATGGAGGAGGAAGGCCTCCTGGACGGTACGATTATGGGGCAGGTGCTGGAGGACATCGAGAATGGAGAGGAGTACACCGCGGCGCGCGATGAGACGGCCGACCCCCGGACCTTCTCTGCCGAAGAGATAGAGGGGCTGGCGCAGCTTCGTAACGGAGAGCTGCAAGCGGCTTACGATGATGGCTCCATCCATGACCTGCTCTACAGCTGGATCTATTTTACGGATATTTGGATGGACAGCTATGGGGATGACAACATGTTCGCGACAGAGGACGGCTGGTGGTTTACCTGCCTGGATGAAGAGAATTTCCAGGCCATGTATGAGACGACCAGCAGCGGCTATCACCTCAACTTTGTCGGCTATCTCGGCGCGGATGCAGAAGGGTATATTACCATTACAAAGTGTATGTTTATCAAGCAAGGCGCATACTATTATGACTTGAAAGGATGAGGAGAATGTTTTGTCCAAACTGCGGTACGGAATTTGGCGGCGGGGCAAATTTCTGCCCCAAGTGCGGCGCCAGGCGGCCGCAGCCCCAGCCCGTCCAAGAAAGCGGCCCAGGCCAGGGGGCGCCCCCGCCGCCTCCCGCCGCGCCGCAGGCGCCCCCTTCCCCCGGTGCGGCGCCCGCGGCCGCCGGGGCTGTCCCGGCAAAAAAGAGAAGCAAACGCCCCCTTGTGATAGGGATCCTCGCCGTGGCGGCCGTCACTGTGGCGGCTGTCCTTGCCGTTTTTCTCGGCGGAGGGGCCGGGCCGGAAATCTCCGCCGTGCAGAACGGCTATTTAGGCGAATTTACCGATATGACGGTGGGCGAAGTCTTCGACGGGTATTTCAGCGGCCTCTTCGGCTATGAAACGGGGCGCTGGGACAGCGGCGTCACCGACGACGGGACGACGGTTGTCCAGCTGGATTATACCGGCGGGGCGCTGGAAACGACCACGATCCAGTTCTCCATGCTGGATGACGCCTGTTTCAAGGTAACGGCGCTGGTCTCCCCCTTTGAAGTGCTTGAGGAGCCGTCGGACCTGCTGGCGGCGCTGAACAAAATCTATGCCGCCAGCTATGAGGCGCGGTACGCCCCGGAAGAGATCGCCGGCGTCGAGGAGGAGCTGCTGGAGCGATTGGCCGCTGTCAACGCGACCTCCGCCCTCTACGGGGCCGCGGGGGACTACGCGGGCGACCGGTCCCAGCTCTACCTGCTCTTTGGCGATACGCCGCTTGAGATGAGCGCCGCGGAGCTGCTGGACCTGTACGGGGTCCTGGATGCAGGCGGGGAGGACGGGCAAGACGTATCCTCCGGCGCGGTGTTTTCCACCGGGACGTTTGCCACGGAAAGCGACGCCTCCTCTGTGTATGAAAACGGGGGGATCGTCGTGGAGCTGACGGTGGTTGACAGCCAGATCACCTACACGGTCACTTCCATCTCCGCGGTGGGACGCATTGCGACCATCAGCGGGGCCGCGGACCAGGGGAGTGTGATCCAAGCCAGCGGCGACGACGGGTGGTTCAATATTGTGGCGGGCGAAATCACGGCAATAGACGACGACGCCATCGCGGTTGAATTTGAGGTGGTTACATACGACCCGGACGCCATGTGGAACCTAGGCTGCCCCTACACCATCTTAACCCGCTGCGCCGAGCCGGAGCCGCCGGTTCCCGCCTCCAGCTATCCCATAGAGATTCGGATGGACAATCTTATGTCCGCCAATATCCTGGGGGACACGTTCTGGGGCGCCTATGAAAACGGCTGGCTTGAGGAGTGGATGTACCTCTATGTCCACGGGGATTCTGATCCCGATATCCTGTTTGAGCCCTTCTGGTATGACGCGCAGCTGGGGGAGTGGACCTACTATGGCATCACCTACGACCAGGCGGAGGAGGCCGGATGGGGGTATGTCTGGATAGAGATTATGGCGAATAACGGATACTAGGCTGAAAGCGCCGCGGCCCAGCGCGATATGCGGTGTGGAGCGGGGCCTTGTCCCGGCGGCCCCTTCGCGCCGGGAGAGAAGAAATCGAGATGGGCGCCCCCTTTTGGGGGCGCCCATCTCGCGTCTCGGGGCCGGCCGCGCCGGCGCCGGGTCAATCCAGATAGGTGTGGGTAAAGGCGTCGGCCGGCAGCGCGTCGGCCAGTTCCACCAGCGTGGGGTTGAGGCCGCCGGTGTAGTCGAAGGGGATGTCCCGCAGCGGCGCCGTGGGGGGCAGGCGGTTGGGGAAGGTGAAGGTCACCTGGGTCCCGACGCCCTCCGCGGAGACGGCGGTAAGCGTCCCGCCGTGGCCGTCGGCGATCCGCTGGCAGATGGACAGCCCCAGCCCCAGGCCGTGGGGCGGCGGGTCCATCCGGTCCGGGTGCCGGTAGCGGTCAAACAGCGTAGGCAGCAGCTCCTGGGAGATGCCGCAGCCGGTGTCGGAGACGGACAGCTCCACCGTCCCCTCCGTTATGGAAAGGGACAGGGTGATGGAGCCGCCGGAGGGGGTAAACTTCATGGCGTTTGACAGCAGGTTCAGCACCAGCCGCTCCACCCCCGCCGGATGGTAGGCGGCGGTGGACGTCTCGCCGCTGAATAAAAAGTGAAGGGATTGCCCCCGCATCTCCACCAGCGGCTCCGCCCGCAGGTACAGCTCCCGGCACAGCTGGAAGAGATCCCCCCGCTGCAGGGGCAGCGGGACGCCGGGGGAGAAGGCGGCGGCGTCGGCCAGGTTGTTGGCCAGCCGCAGCAGCTGGTAATAGCCGCGGCAGAACTGGGCGGCATCCCGGTCCAGCTTGGGGTCCTGCTCCCGCCGCGCGAGGGGGGCGATCCGGTCCATGGCGCTGTACATGCCGCCCAAAGGGCCCCGCAGCTGGCCGGAAATTTGAAACAGCAGCTGCCCCAGCCACTCGTTTTCCTCTGGATGGGCCATATCGCCTCACCTCCTGTCCCTGGTATCCTGTGCAGAACGGCGATGGGATCTCCCGGTAAAATGCACCTTCTACAGAACGTCGTGAAGATTATAACAAATTTTTGTAGAAATTACAAGAAATTTGTCGGTTAACAAAATTTGAACAGAAAAAACGCTTTTCAATTCAAAAAAGGGGGTGTATAATACCCCTGGATTTCAAAAGACATTTTTGAAAGGAGTCTTTCATCATGAGCATTAAAGTTGGCATCAATGGCTTTGGCCGCATTGGCCGTATGGTGTTCCGCGCCAGCATCAACCACCCCGAGATTGAGATCGTGGGCATCAACGACCTGTGCCCCGCTGATTATCTGGCCTATATGCTGAAGTATGACACGATGCACGGCCAGTTTGAGGGCACCGTGGAGAGCAAGGAGAACGCCATCGTGGTCAACGGCAAGGAGATCCCCATCTCCGCCGAGCGCAACCCCGCCGACCTGCCCTGGGGCAAGCTGGGCGCTGAGTATGTGGTGGAGCCCACCGGCCTGTTCCTCACCAAGGAGAAGGCCCAGGGCCACATCGACGCGGGGGCTAAGAAGGTTATCATGTCCGCCCCCTCTAAGGACGATACTCCTATGTTTGTGTGCGGCGTCAACCTGGATGCCTATACCCCTGATATGACCTTTGTGTCCAACGCCTCCTGCACCACCAACTGTCTGGCGCCCATCGCC
>CALWXD010000161.1 GCA_944385425.1 uncultured Oscillospiraceae bacterium
TGATACAAATTTCTGTAATAGCAGGCGATGGCGGCGTCGGAGGCCAGATCACCGCCAAACTGTTCCGGGCTGCGGCGGAAGGCGGAGAGCAGCTGCAGCGCGGCGGTCTTGGCGTTCTGGATTTCCCGAAGTACGCTCAGATTCTCATCACTGCAGGTGAGCAGATAGGCCGGCGCCGGTTCTGCAGACTCCCCATTCCGGTTGCAGCGCCCGGCGGTCTGCACGGCGTTGTCCATGCCGGCGGTTAAGCGGATGACGGCGCCGAAGGAGAGGTCCACGCCGGCCTCGATGACCTGGGTGGAGACGCACAGGACCCTCAGCCCGCCCCGCCGGCTCTCATCCAAGGCTGTTTCCATCCGCGCGATGACCGATTTCCGGTGGGCCTGGCACAGGGCGGCGGAGAGGTGGAAAGAGGTGATATCCGCCCGCCGCAGCTGTTCATACAAAAACCGGGCCTGCTTTTTTGTGTTGCACACCACCAGCAGGCTGGAGGCGTCCTCCAGTACGCCCTGGATAAAGTCAGGGATCTCCTCCAGCCGCCGTGCCCCCGCGTCCACGATGCGTGTCCGCCGGAAGGGGGCCCAGAGGACCGGGTCATAGGGCACCAGCGCCTCCAGGCGCCCCTCTATGGGGTGGTCCGCCTCCTCCAGACAGGGCTGGGTGGCGGAGCAGAGCACGATGGTGGCCCCGCAGACATCGGCCAGGAAGTTCATGGCCAGATTGAATAACGTCAGCATCCGGGGCGGCACCGTCTGGACCTCGTCGATGACCAGAACGCAGTTGCACAGGGCCTGGAACCGGCGGATGCAGGTGGTCCGGCCGTCAAAGAGGGTGTTCAGCAGCTGGACCAGGGTGGTGATGATGATCGGCGCATCCCAATTTTCGGCCATCAGCTCCTTGGGGTCTAATTCATCTGTATCTGCCTCCGGCTTTTGCCGGATGAC
This sequence comes from uncultured Oscillospiraceae bacterium, assembly GCA_944385425.1. Taxonomy (GTDB): domain Bacteria; phylum Bacillota; class Clostridia; order Oscillospirales; family Oscillospiraceae; genus CAJFPI01. Next base: position 945 of record CALWXD010000161.1, read on the forward strand.
GTTGGAGTGGTGCTCCAGCACCAGGCTGTCGTCCCCGATATAGTCCCGCAGGACCTGGGCGTTCTGGTCCAGAATGCTCAGCAAGGGCGAGGTGAAGATCAGCCGGGACTTGTTGTTCGCCGCGGCGTGGGCCAGGGCAAAGCGGAGGGAGGCCAGGGTTTTGCCGCCGCCGGTGGGGACGTTCAGACGGTAGATGCCGCTGGGCCTGTCCGCCGCCTCCCGGCACCGGCGGGAGATCTCCCGCCGGGCCCGCTGGATGGGGGTGTCGTGGTGGAGCTTGTCCAGCTTTTCCTCCACCCGGGTCAGCAGCTGGAGCCAGAAGTCCTCCTGCGGGGGTGGAAAGGTGGGAGGCATGGCGCGGTGCTTATAGCGCGCCGTGTCATAGCGGTCCCCCTCGATGACGGCGGAGAGCAGCAGCCGAGCCAGGAGCCCCAGATGGAACCAGATCTCCTCGTTGCTGGAGCGCTGGTTGATCCGGTCAAAAATGGGCGTCAGCTCCTGTTCCGCTTGATCGAAGAGCGTTTCCAGCTCCTCCATCCCGGCGCACCGCTCCAGGAACGCCGCAACGGCCTCCCGGTAGGAGCCGTCGTCCCACTGGAGCCGGCGGGAAAAACCGAGTTGATGGTTTTCGTCCACGCAGTCGAACAGCCCGTGGTGGGCGCCGGCGGCAAAGGCCAGCAGCTCCGCCGCCATATCCCGGTAGGGGTCGTCGGCGGTGTGGAAGTGCTCCAGGAAAAACCGGGCCGCGGCGTAGGTGTGGATCACGGAGCCCCGCCGCACCGGCTCTCCGGCCATGATTTTTTCAAGATATGACTTATAGACCAGGCGGCACTTCCCGCAATCATGCAGTAATCCGGCCACATAACCGGTTTTTGTGAGATATACGCAGCGCAGCCGCTCCGCGGCAATTTCAGCCGTATTCCGGCTGTGCTCCGACACGGTCTGGATCTCAGTGGAACCGTCGGCGGCTTTTCGGAAATGCGCCGGATAGCACATACAGTTTCCCTCCCATGGTTAGACTTGCAAATACGGTATGGATTTGATACAATAAAAGACTGTCAACCGGGACAGAGATGGCTTTGGTTGTGGATTGAAAAATTGAGATTTGTGGGGACGTCTGGGCGGTAGACACGGGGGTGTCTGCCGCTTGTCCCTTTCTGGATATTGGAAAGCAGCATCGGTAGATTTAGAATACTACATTTCCCCTCAAACTTCAATAAAAACTTTAAGAATTTTTCCACCGCCGGGGCGTGCGCCCATTGTTCCCCGGCGCCGGCCCGCCTTTTTCCGCCTTCCCCATGGCGGGGGCAAGCCGTTCTTGTTTGATCCCCCCGGATATACGGTTAAGAGCACCGGGACGGAGAGGATTCTCCGTCCCGGTGCTCTGCGATCGGGATTCATTTGTCCAGCTCGCAGAACCGGTGCAGCATCACCGCCGCCTGGGACCGGGTGGCGGTGCCGCCGGGGACCAGCCGTCCGCCGCCCACCCCCTCCAGCAGCCCCGCGCCGCAGGCCCACTGCAGGGCGGGCACGGCGTACCCGCTGCTATCGAAGGCGTCCGCGTAGCTGAGGATATTGGTGTCCTCGCCGACGCTTACGTCGTACCCCTTGTACTGGGCGTACCGGTACAGCATGGCCGCCATCTGCTCCCGGGTGATGGGGTCCTCCGGGTCATAAGTGGTGGCGCTGGTGCCCAGGACGATCCCCTCGGCAGCGGCCCAGCGGACGGCCTCCGTGTACCAGGTGTCTGCCGCCACGTCGGTGAAGGGCAGCAGGTAGTCCACGGGCGGGGAGCCCTCCAGCCGCCAGAGAATGGTGGCCACCATGGCCCGGGTGGTGGAGGCGTCGGGACGGAAGGCGTCCGGGCTGACGCCGTTCATGAGCCCCCGCTCCAGCACAAAGTGGACGCCGTCGTGGTACCAGGCGGTGGGGCTGGCGTCGGCAAAGGGCCAGATGGGGCAGGTCTCGTCCCGGGGGCACGCCCCGTCCGCCGGGCGGAAGGTGACGGTGATGGTAACGGACCCGGCAGGCTGAACAAAGCTGTAGGTGCCGTCGCCGTTGTCTGTAACCTTCACCGGATCGCCGTCCCGGTCGGTGACGGTCACCTCATCCACCGCATACCCCTCTTCCGGTTTTGGCGTGATGGTCACCGTGTCGCCCCTGCCGGGCCGGGCGGGGGAGACCTCCACGGCGCCGTGGTCCGTGTCCTCCACGTCGGGAGGATAGGTGGCGGAGCCGCCGGACCCGCCGTCGGGGCGGCTGGGGCTGGGCGGCGTATCCCACCAGGCGAGCACATAGTCGGAGTAGTACCGGGCGTGGATGGTCAGCACGGTCTTGTCCGCGTTGAGCTCGATGCGCTCCGTATTTTCCCCGCCGCCGGTGGCGAGGACCTGGACGGCCGTTGTCCTGTCGGCGTTTTCATGGATGCGGTAGACCGCGTAGTTGTCCTTGCCCTGGAGTTCTGCCGGCAGGGGAATGTGGGTGTCCAGCAGGACGCCCGTGTCAGAGATTGGTTCGACGGTGGTATCGCTGTCCGCCGGGATGACGGTCTTCTCCACACGCAGCTCCAGGATCAATCCCAGGGCAGCGCTCTGGTTCACCACCGTGGAGCTTTGCAGGGTCTTCTCAACCTCCGCCTGCTCATCGGCATCGGGCGTAGAGGCGGTGAGCTCCACCTCCACAATGCCGCCCTGTGCCACCGTCTTCGCATCAGTTGTGGTGTAGACGGCGTTCATCCCCTCCGAAGGCGTTTCAAACGCCGTGTCCAGGTTCCCCACCACCGCCACCGGGGTATCCCCCACCACGGTGACGCGGGAGTTGGTCATGCCCTCCGGCATGGTGATGGTGTTATCCGTGCTGTCCGCGTCCGTCAGCTCCACCCGGGAGGTAACGGTGATCCCCTCATGCTGCGCCACCAGGTTGTAGAGGCCGCTGGGGACATTATCGAAGGAGAATGTGCCGTTGTTTTTTGTCTCCACAGAATCGCCGATCTGTTTCCCGCCCAGCATGAGGGTGACGGTGACGCCCTTCAGCGGTTTCTCATCCGCGCCCTCCACCACCGTGCCGCTGACGGTGTGGACCGCCTGCCACTGGGCGGTGAAGGTCACGTCCCCCGCCGGCATGGAAAAGGCGTCCCCGCTCTGGTACACGGCACCGCCGTACAGCCAGCCGGCGAAGGCATAGCCGTTTTTTTCCAGACCATCCTCGTCCGGCAGGAGCAGCACCGTTCCGGCCAGAACGTCCTCTATGTCATTCGGCCCCTGGCCGCCGGCGCCCTCGCCGCGGGCAAAGGTCACGGTGTACTTGGCCGGCTCCGCCTGGGAGATGGTCAGCGTCCCCACCTGCTTGGAAGTCCCGCCGCCGGTGTGGCAGTAGTTTTTGTCCGTGATCTCCACCCAGACGGCGTAGGCCCCCGCCTCCGTGGGCTCCTCCACCGTCTCTCCGGCCGTATTCCGGTAGGTGATGGTGTAGGCGGAAAAGTCCTTCACGCTGGACTGGATTTTAGCGGCCTTGCTCACGCCCTCCGCATAGACCTGCACGTTCTCCGTCACGGCGAAGGCCACCGGGGCCGGGTGGATGGTCAAGGTCTCCGCGGGGTTGAGGATGCGGTAGTTCTCCGCCCCGTCCCCCGTCAGCGCCGCCTGGACGGCGTAGGTCCCGGCGTCGTCGGGCTCTGTGGTCTCGTCCGCCCCAAAGGTGAGAACCGCCGTATATCTCTCCCCCTCCGCGAACCCGGAGAGGACGGCCTTCACCTCCTGTACGTCGCCGTAGGTCTGGCTGAGGCCCTCCCAGCGGGCCACCACGGGCTTGGGGGTGATCTCCGCTTTGACCGCCGCGCTGGTGGCCGTACTGGTGCGCCCTTCCCCGTCCTTGGCGGTGACCCGGACGGTGTAGCTGCCGCTCTGGGCCACGCCGGTCCGTTCCAGTGCGGCCCCGCTCTCCCCGGCCAGGGGAACGGTACTGCTGTCCTTGAACCACTGGTAGGTGTAAGTCAGCCCCTCCACCGCGTGGCTGGGGACGGCGGTGAGGGTGATGGCGGTTTTGCCGGTGTACTGGGCGGCCGCTTTGTCCGCCGTCAGCGCCACCGCGGGGGCGTTTAACGTCCAGGCGGCGGTGAGCTCGGTTTTCGCGGTGATGGGCGTGGTGAAATGGAACGTGCTTTCGCCGTGTTTCCACTCCGCAAAGGCATACCCCGTCCGGGTGGGATTCTCCGCCGCCGCGGGTTCGGCGGCGGTGTTTCCTTTGAGGATGATCTGGCTCTCCGGCGGGTTCTCGCCGCCATCGGCGTCAAAGGACACCGTGTAGTAGTCCACCGTGACCGCCGTGCTGTCGCTGACGACCTCCCCCGTGTCCGCGCCGTTCACAAACACATCGTACTCACCGGGGAGGACCCAGCCTACCGTATAGCTGCCGCCCGTCTCGACAAGGTCATATTTCTCCACGCCGTTCTGGTACAGCGCCGCGGCATACCCGCTGTCCGCCCAGGCCGCGCCGTCCTTGTGGAGTTTCACCGTGGCGTTGAACCGGGCGGGGGTCTCGCACTCCACCCCGTTGCTGGTGTCACTGTTATAGTTTTTCGTCTCCGCCACCTTGGCGAAGAAGTAGTAGGTCTTGCCCTCGGTAAGGCCGGTGAACTTGGTACTCTCCTGCCAGCCGTCGGCGGGGGCGGTGTCGGAGGTGCTGTAGGCGTACTCGATTTTCCCGCCGCCGGTGGCGGCGGCCGCGGTCAGCGTCACGGTGACGGAGTTGGTATCCGTCACCGCTGGGTCGATCACGGCGCTGGGATTCAGATTCGCGGTAAGATTGGGGTCGGCCTTGGCGATGGTCACCTTCACCGACGCGGGGGCGGTGTCGTTGTGGTTGCTGTCGCCTGCCACCTTATACCAGACGGTGTAGTCCCCCGCGTCTGTCTCCGAGGGGATGGCGGCGCTGTACTCGCCCTCTTTAGAAAGGGAATACTGCATGGTGCCGCCGGTGGCGGCGCCCGCCGTCACCAGCGCCTGGGCGGTGGTATTGTAGGTCAGCGTGTTGGCCGCGGGGGGCGTGGCGGTGGCGTCCGCCTTGGCGATGGTGTAGGTGACCTGCGCCGTGGCACCGCCCGCCGTGATGCTGGCGGTGACAGTGCCGGCGCTGACGTTGCCGTTTTCGGAATAACTCACCGTCAAATCGCCGCCCTGCCAGTTGCCGCTGACGCTCAAGCCGGCGGTCTTCGCCTGGCCGTCATAGGTCAAATTTGTAGGGGCGGACAGGGTGGCTGTGGCGCTGTGGCCGCAGCCGCGGCAGCTCTCGGTGATGGTGCCGCCGCTGGCCATGTAGGAGTAGGCGTGCTTGTGGATATACAGCCCGCCGCTCGTATGATACATATAGACATATCCGTCGCTGTTGTTCAGCGTGAATTTGTCCTTGCCTGTCTCATTCACCCGGATGGCGTAAGCCCCTTCCTTGGATGCGATCGTGCCGGATTCCACCACATCCAGAGCCCCGCCGGTGTAGTCCCTGGCGTCCACCTTGGCAGCGTTGACCGTTGTACCCGCTTGGGTGTCCAGGCACAGGTCCGCCGTGGCGCCGGAGAGGGACGGGCCGCCGGAGAGGGTGAGGGCGGCGTTCTCGCCCAGGTTGACGGCATAGCGCCCTTTCACCGTGCCGCCGTAGATGTTGATGGAGCCGGCGGCAGTTTTATTTGTATCCGTCCCGATGGCGCTCTGTTGTGCCCGGATGGCGCCGCTGTACAGGTTCAGTACACCGGTGCCATACAGGATCACCGGGTTGTTGCCTTCGTCCACCGTCAGGACGCCGGTCTCCTCTTCGCTGCAATCGCAGATGTTGAGGGTTCCGCCGTTCTGTACCCGGAACAGGCCGTCACTTGCATCACCGTCGAAGGTGTGCCCGTTGAGGCACAGGTTGACCGTTCCGGAGATGTCGATGTGGGTGTCAGCGGACAGCGTCACATCCTCCGTCAAGTAATAACTGCCGCCGGACAGGCTGTCCGTGCCGTCCCAGGGCAGATAGGCAACGCTGCTGTGGCCGCTGTGGCCGCAGCTCGCCGCCCCGCAGACAGCGTGGGGGTGGAGGGCCTCGGCGGTGACGGTGATGACCACGTCCCCGGACACATTGGGGATGGACAGCGTACCGGCGCCCCGGCTCCAGGTATAGCCGCTGGTGAGGGTCGCGCCCCCCATGGTCACCGTCACGTTCTCCGGCAGGGCGTAGCCCTCCTCCGCATGGAAGATGGTGGAGTATTCACTGCCGCTCTGGACCTCGTCTCCGCCTTCATAGGAGCAGTTGGCGGCGTTCACGGTGACGTCGTAGCTGCCGGTGTAGACGTCGGTATAGGAGATGTCGTCCAGCGTCATCGTAAAGGACAAGTTGAGCTTGCTCCAACTGGTGGTCCCGTGTCCGGCGAACAGCAGGAAGTTCAGCGTCTCGGTGGTATCGGCATCCGTGTCATTGGCCAGCGTCACTTCATACGTCCCGGAGCCGGAGCCGGTTGCCGCGCTGGAGTAGACCCCCGCGATCTCATTGTTATTCGCCGCTTTCAGGTTAAAGGAGTCGGGGACCGTCGTGCCGGGAAGGACCTTGGCGTAGACCCGCACGGTATCCTCGTTGGTATATGAAATGGTAAAGGGCAGAGTGCAGGTCCGCTCCGTGTGGGCGGGAACGGGGATATCCACGGAGAAGGGGATGTAGGCCGACCGGGTGAGCTCTGCGCTGCCGTCTTTGCCCATGGGGGCAAGGGTGAGCGACGCCCCATTGGCCTCCGCACTGAAACGCGCGCGCTCCCAAGCTCCCTTTACATTTTTCGGAACAGTCAAACCATTAAGACCGCTGGTATCGTTTCCCATATGCGTAACGTCGCTGTTGTCGATAGACTCTTTCTCTTGAATAAATTGAGAGCTTTGGATGGAATTTTTTTCTTCGTTTTTCGTGCCCGAGGTGATACGGTGGTACAGGCTGCCGGAATCGACTGAAACAGAGGGCGCGGAAAGGGTCCCCGGCCCATTGGCCCGCGTCTCCAGCCCGCTGTTGGCCGGGAGCGGCGGGGCCTCCCCCTCCGCCGCCAGCGCCCCGGTGCCCAGCAGCACCAGGCAGAGGCAGAGGGCCGCGAGGCCGTATAGACCGCGTTTGCTCCAGTTTTTCATAGGGGATCCTCCTTTTTCGCGCGTGGGCAGGGACCATCGGCAAAGGTTCCCTTTGCCGGGAGGAGGGGCGCCCCTCCTCCAAGGACTGCTGCGGTGGGAATGGGCCGCCGGGGGCGGCGCGGATTTACGCCGTGATTTTACCATATCTCCCCCTCCGCCGGTAGGCGCGGCTGGAAATTGGCTGGAAATTGCATGAATTTGGCGGGCGGGGGGTGCGCCTTGACGCGGAGGGGCGGTTCATGGTAGGATAGGATAAAACCTTGGGCTAGTTTATTCGGCGCGGCGGAAGGCGACCCCCTCCCCGTCCGGGAGAGGAGGGTTTTATGCTGTCCATCGCTGTCTGTGACGACGATGCCGCCGACCTGCGGCAGGTGCGGGGGCTTCTGGCGGAGTATTTCCGGGCGCGCCCGGAGCTGGAGGGGCGGGCCTGCCTCTTCCCCTCCGCCGGGGCGCTGCTGGAGGCCGTCCGGCAGCGGGGCGGGTTCGACCTGTACCTCCTGGACGTGGTGATGCCGGGGATGGACGGCATCCAGGCGGGCCTTGCCCTGCGCGCCGGCGGGGACGGGGGGGAAGTCATCTACCTCACCACATCCCGGGACTACGCGGTGGACAGCTACGAGGTGGACGCCTTTTTCTATATCCTCAAGCCCGTGGAGCGGGAGAAGCTCTTCCGGGTGCTGGACCGGGCGGCGGAGAAGCTGTGCCGCCGGGCGGCGGAGGGGATCCTGGTCCGCACCCCCGGCGGCCCCCGGCGTCTGCTGCTGGAGCGGATCTTATACGCCGAGCGGGTGAAGAGCGCCGTGCGCTACTACTGCACCGACGGCGCGGTGGACACCACCACCCTCCGCGGCTCGTTTCACGAGGCCGTGGCGCCGCTGCTGGCGGACCGGCGGTTTGCCCCCTGCGGCGTCAGCTTTGCCTTTAACCTGCGGCGCGTCAAGGGGGTGGACGCCCGGTTCGTGCTTTTGGACACCGGGGCGCGGGTGGCTGTCCCCCGCCGGGCCGCGCCGGCGCTGAAGCGGGCCTGGGGGGCCTACTGGCTGGAGGAGGAGCGGCAGGCCGGCGCCGGCCGGAAGGGGGATCCGGGCCGAATCTAGGCGCTGGCGGCGGCACTTGGCGCGCGGGGCCTTCCGGCGGCGGGGGAGGGCCGCGGCCCGGGGGGGGGCGGCCCGGGGCCGCCTCTTGCCGGGCGGATGGATTCGGTATCATTTCGCGGAAAAGACGTCTGGTTCCGGCTGCGGCCGGCATTTTTTCGCCCAGGCCGTCATATTCTGGACGCGAGGTGATGGAATTTGGAGCGCGCGTGGAGAGACCTCGTCCGCGTCCTGCTGGGGCGGCTGAGGGAGGAGGGGCTTTTGTCCCAGTCCACCTATTTAGGGGCGGTGGATTTGGTGTGCTCGGCTGTGGATATTCCGGGGCTGCCGCGGTGTCCCGCGTGCTTGGCGGAGGAGGCGAGTGCGTTTGAACATTCTCAAGATCCGCAGTGAGCTGCGCAGCGGAAAAAGCATCTTCGATCTGCCCCTGCGGGTAACCTTTTACGCCAGGGTGTCCACAGACAAGGACGAGCAGCGAAGCAGCCTGGAAAACCAGGTGCAGTACTACACGGAGCTGATCCAGTCCAAGCCGAACTGGACCTACATTCCAGGTTATATTGATGAGGGCATCAGCGGGACAAGCACGAAAAAGCGGGATCGTTTCCTACGGATGATTGCCGACGCCAAAGCGGGGCGGTTCGACTTCATCATCACAAAGGAAATATCCCGCTTTTCCCGTTCTACCCTGGACAGCATCCAGTATACCCAGGAATTGCTGGAGCACGACGTGGGGGTGCTGTTTCAGAACGACAACATCAACACCCTGGACAGCGACAGCGAGTTCCGCCTGGTGGTCATGGCTGGCGTGGCCCAGGACGAGGTGCGCAAGCTCTCGGAGCGGTTAAAATTCGGCTTTCGCCAGGCCATCAAAAACGGCCATGTGCTGGGCAACGACAAGCTGTGGGGCTATGACAAAAAGGACTGCGTCCTTACCATCAATGAGGCGGAGGCCCAGGTGGTGCGCCGGATCTTCCACCTCTACGCCAATGAGCGGATGGGGATCCGGCGCATTTCCAGGCAGCTCTATGACGAGGGCTTTACCAGCCGGAAGGGCAACGCCTTCAATGTGCTGACCATCCGGCACATCTTGGAAAATCCCAAATACAAGGGCTGGTACTGCGCCAATAAGAGCCAGACGGTGGACTACCGCAGCAAGCGGAAGATTTTCCTGGACGAGAGCGAGTGGGTGATGTATCCGGACCCATCTATCCCGGCCATCGTCTCGGAGGAGCTGTGGGACCGGGCCAACGCCCTCTACAAGCGGCGCAGCGCCCAGATGATGTCCCACCAGAGCGCCGCCGAGTTCCATAATCGCTATCCATACAGCGGCAAGATCATTTGTGAAGAACATGGTACCAGCTTTCACCGGCAGGTACTAAAAAGCGCCAAGGGGGAGAAAGAGGTCTGGCAGTGCCGGGTATACCGGGACCGGGGGCGGGCGGCCTGCGCCGCGCCCCAGCTGCGGACCGCAGAGCTGGATCGGATCATGGCGGAAATTTTCGGCGAGCTGGTACAGGATAAGCGGGCCGTGGCGGAGGCGGTGGTAAAGGTCATCCAGGCCGTCCCCAGCGAGCACGACTACCGGCAGGATGCCAAGCGTGTGGAGGCGGAAATCAATTCCGTCTGCGCAAAAAAGGATCGTCTGCTGGAGATGAGCATCGAGGGAGCCCTCTCCACGGCGGAGTTCAAACAGCGCAACGATGCCTTCAACCTGCAGATCCAGGATCTGGAGCGGCAGATGGAGCACTTGAAGGCGGAAGAAGAAAAAAGTCAAATCTCTGTGGAGCAGCTGGAGAAAATCAAGGCCGCGCTGGAGGCGGAGCTGTCCTTTCAAAATGGCGTGAATTCAGCCCTGGTTACCACGATATTGGACCGTATCGTGGTCAAAAAGGGCAGTACCAGGGAAGAAGTACATTTAGACATCTACTTGAAATTCTGCGGCCCCTGGGGGGTCGTTTTTGACCGGGAAAATTCCTCCTTTCGCTTCACACGTCCAAGAAATATTACACCCAGAGCGCGGACCAGGAGGATCTCATCTCCATCGGCACCATCGGGCTGATCAAGGGGATCTCCAGTTTCAACCCGGAGAAGGGGGCGCGGCTCGCCACCTACGCCGCCCGGTGTATTGAAAATGCTACCCTATCGCAGCGGACTTTTTGGGCACTTATGTGGCGGATCGCACCGACTTAAGGGATAAATGGCGTGTGTTTTGCCAACCTACGGAACGCATGATAGTCATGACACGCTATGCTCTCAATGTGGTCAGTTACGCGCCCTTGTATATTCATAGTTT
>CALWXD010000162.1 GCA_944385425.1 uncultured Oscillospiraceae bacterium
ACCAGCTCCGCCCGGCCGCCGTAGTTGATGCAGATGTTGCACTGGCAGCCGGTGAGGCGCTCTGAGATCTCGCCGCACCGGCGGGCCAGCTCCTGCAGCTCCCCGCTGAGGGCGGAGAGGTCCCCCATAAAGCGCAGGCGCACATTGTCCCGCTCCATGGTGTCCAGCGCCTCCAGCATGTACCGCTTGAGCAGGTCCATAAGGGTGGAGACCTCCTCCTCCGGCCGCCGCCAGTTCTCCGTGGAGAAGGCGTAGACCGTGAGGTACTCCAGCCCGATGTCCCGGCAGTAGGTGGCGATGGTGCGGAAGGTCTCCGCCCCCGCCCTGTGCCCCGCCGTCCGGGGCAGGCCCCGGCGCCTGGCCCAGCGGCCGTTGCCGTCCAGGATAATAGCGACATGGCGGGGCAAATGGTCGAAGTCCACCTGCCCCGCAGCCGCGCCGTGCTTTTTTCGGAAAAATGGTAACGCCATAATGCCTCCAAGGCCCGCCCCGCCCGACGGCGGGGCCGCCCGGCGCTCGGGGATCGTCCCCTCCGCCGGCCGTCAGACCTCCATCAGTTCCTTTTCCTTCGCGCTGTACAGCTCATCCACCCTCTTGATCATCTCGTCGGTGAGCTTCTGGATGTCCTTCTCCGCCTGCTTGAGGTCATCCTCGGTGATCTCGCTGTCCTTCTGCAGCTTCTTGAATTTGTCCATGGCGTCCCGGCGGATGTTGCGGATGGCCACCTTGCCGCCCTCGGCGTACTTGCCGATCTGCTTGGTCAGCTCCCGGCGGCGCTCCTCCGTCAGCTGGGGGAACAGCAGGCGCAGGCTCTTGCCGTCGTTGGCGGGGTTGATGCCCAGGTCCGACTCCTGGATGGCCTTCTCAATGGCCTTCACCGCCGTGGCGTCCCAGGGGGTGATCACCAGGGACCGGGGGTCGGGGGAGCCGATGGAGGCGATCTGCTGGATGGGGGTGGGGCTGCCGTAGTAGTCCACCATGATCCGGTCCAGCACCGCCGCGTTGGCCCGGCCGGCCCGGACGGCGGCAAAGTCCGCCGCCACAGAGTCGATGGACTTTTTCATCTTATTTTCAAATACCTTATATTCGTCCTTTAACATGTGTCAGTCCTCCTTCACAATCGTTCCGATTTTTTCGCCTTTCAGCGCGCGGATAATATTCTGGGGGTCCTTCAAGGCAAAGACATGGATGGGGATGCGGTTGTCCATGCTGAGGCTGGTGGCGGTGGAATCCATCACCGCCAGGTGCTTGGCCAGCACGTCGTCGTAGCTGATGCGGTCGTACTTCACGGCGGAGCTGTCCTTGTTGGGGTCGGCGCTGTAGACGCCGTCGATGTTCTTGGCCAGCAGGATCACGTCCGCCCCGATCTCCGCGGCCCGGAGCACCGCGGCGGTGTCCGTGGAGAAGAAGGGGTTGCCGGTGCCGCAGCCGAAGAGCACCACCCGGCCCTTCTCCAGGTGCCGGATGGCCCGGGAGCGGATGTACGGCTCCGCCACCGCCCGCATCTCCACCGCCGTCTGCACCCGGACGCTGACGCCCATCTGCTCCAGCACATCCGCCATGGCAAGGCAGTTCATGGCCGTAGCCAGCATGCCCATGTGGTCCGCCCGGACCCGCTCCATGCGGCCGTTGCCGTCCTTCACGCCCCGCCAGAAGTTCCCCCCGCCGATGACGATGCCCATCTCCACGCCCATCTCCACCGCCTCCTTGACGGCGGAGCAGACGCTGGCAATCACCTCGAAGTCAAGGCCGCTGTGCTTTTCCCCGGCCAGGGCCTCGCCGCTGATCTTCAAAAGGACGCGCTGATACACAGGTTTCTCCATGAGGCCGATCATCCTCCTTTGCATACTGCACACATTCTAATATAAAATCGTCCGTTTGAAAAGTGGGTATTTGTAAATTCTCAAATTTCTTCCAAAAAAGCCGCGACCGCCGCCCGGCGGGGCGGCGGAAGAATGTTGATACAAAATTCAAAAAATGTTTAGGATTCCCGCCCCCCGCCCTGCTACACTGGAATGGAGCTCCCCCGCCTGCGGCGGGGGAGACGGCGGCCCTGTGTGTCCGCCGGCAGCTTTGGGAGGGCCTTCCTGTATCCCAGCGGTTTGAACAAGGAGGTACCGACGATATGCGACTGCTGCTGATTGCCGGCGGGCCGGAGACGGCTCTGCCGCTGAAACACCTGCTGGAGCACGCGCGCTACGCCGCCGACGCGGTGGACGGCGGCGAGGCGGCGTGGGACTACGCCCTCTCCGGCAACTATGACGGCATTGTCTGGGACGCCGAGGGCGCCCCGGAGCCTGTGACGGCGTCCATCCGCCGGCTGCGCCAGCGCCGGCTTGGCGCCCCGCTGCTGCTGCTCTCCCCCTCCCAGCGGCTGGAGGACCGGGTGGCGGCGTTGGAGGCGGGGGCGGACGACGTGCTGGTAAAGCCCTTCGCCTCCACCGAGCTGATGGCCCGGGTGAAGGCCCTGCTGCGCCGGGGCGGCGTCTACTGCCCCGACGAGCTCACCGTGGGCAACCTCACCCTCTCCGCCGCCTCCTACCAGCTGGCGGCCCCCGGCGGCGCCGTGCGCCTTGGCAACAAGGAGTTCCAGCTGATGGAGCTTTTCATGCGCAACCCCGGCAGCGTCTTCTCCTCCAGCCAGCTGATGGAGCGGGTCTGGGGCTGGGACGCAGCGGCGGAGATCAACGTGGTGTGGACCAACATCGCCTATCTCCGCCGGAAACTGGCGTTTCTCAAGGCCGATGTGGCCATCCGCTCTCTCCGGGGGGTGGGCTATGTGCTGGAGCCGGCCGTCTAGGGCGGGCGGCGGCTCCCGGCCCCCGGCGCAAAGCAGCGCCCCAGGCAGGTCTGCCTGGGGCGCTGCCGCTTTTTCTAAAGCCCGCCGTTTCCCGCCGGGGCCTACTCCCCGAACAGCGGCGTGGAGAGGTAGCGGTCCCCCGTGTCCGGCAGGATGGCCACGATCTGCTTTCCCGCATTCCCCGGCTCCTTCGCCAGCGTCAGGGCGGCGTGGAGCGCCGCGCCGGAGGTGATCCCCGCAAGGATCCCCTCCCGTCGGGCCAGGGCCCGGGCGGCGGCGTAGGCCTCCTCCTCCCGGACGGTGACGATCCGGTCGCACAGGGAGCGGTCAAAATTTTCCGGCACGAAGTTGGCGCCGATGCCCTGGAGGCCGTGGGGCCCGGCCGTGCCGCCGGAGAGCAGCGGCGAGGCCGCCGGCTCCACCGCCACCACCTCGAGGGCGGGGTTTTTCTCCTTGAGGTAGCGCCCGGCGCCGGAGAGGGTGCCCCCGGTGCCCACACCGGCCACCAGCAGGTCCACCCGCCCCTCCAGATCCCGCCAGATCTCCGGGCCGGTGGTGCGGTAGTGGGCGGCGGGGTTGGCCGGGTTTTCAAACTGGCCGGCCAGGATGCTGCCGGGGATCTCCCGCCGCAGCTCCTCCGCCCGGGCGATGGCGCCGGCCATGCCCCTGGCCCCCTCCGTCAGTACCAGCTCCGCGCCGTAGGCCGCCAGCAGTTTCCGCCGCTCCACGCTCATGGAGTCCGGCATGGTCAAAATCACACGGTAGCCCCGGGGGACGCCGATGGCGGCAAGGCCGATGCCGGTGTTGCCGCTGGTGGGCTCGATGATGGCGCCGCCGGGCCGCAAAAGCCCCCGCTCCTCCGCGTCCAGGATCATGGACAGCGCCGCCCGGTCCTTGGTGCTGCCGGCGGGGTTGAGGTACTCCAGCTTTGCGTACAGCGCCGCCGGCAGCCCCGCCCCCAGGCGGCGCAGGGCCAGCAGGGGGGTGTTCCCCACCAGGTCTGTGATGCCGTTAACAAGTGCCATGGATCTGCCTCCTAACTGTGAAACCATAAGATCAGCCGGCCCGCCGGGCTCAGACGTACTGCTGGGTGTTGACGTCCAGCACGCCGCGGGTGGTCAGGCGCAGGGTGGGGATCACCGGCAGGGCCATAAAGCTGAGGGTCATAAAGGGGTCGATGTCCCGGTTCACCCCCAGGGAGAAGGCCACGTCCTTGGCGTGCTCCAGGTCCCGGTTCACATTCTCCAGGGTGTCGTCGCTCATGATGCCGGCGATGGAGAGCACCACCTCCGCCGCCACCGCGCCCTCCCGGACCACCACGATGCCGCCCCGGTTCTCCGCCACCCGGTTGGCGGCGGCGGCCATGTCCGCCTCGCTGGCGCCCACCACAATGATGTTGTGGGAGTCGTGGGACACGCTGGTGGCCACGGCGCCGCTCTTCAGCCCGTACCCCTTCAAGTATCCCACGCCGATGTGCCGGGTATTCTTGTGCCGCTCGATCACCGCCACCTTCAAAAGATCCTGCTCCAGGTCGATGTGGTCGGCGTAGCCCCTGTCCTCCGTGATCAGCTCGCCCGCCACCATGCCGATGACGCCCCGCTGCCGCCGCTCGGCAAAGTCCGCCGCGGAGAGGCGGGAGACGCGGAAGGTGTCGTGGGCGCGGCGGGAGAGGTCCGGGTCCACCTGGGGGGCCGGGAAGTCCTTCAGCGCCCCGCCGTCATAGAACAGCTCGCCCCGCTTGAACACCTTCTCGATGTTGAAGTTCTCAAAATTGTCGATCACCACGAAGTCCGCCAGGTAGCCCGGGGAGATGGCGCCCCGGTTATTGAGCAGGAAGTAGCGGGCTGCGTGGTGGCAGGCCACCTTCACCGCCAGGATCGGGTCCACCCCCGCCCGGATGGCGTTTTTCACCAGGTAGTCGATATGCCCCTTCTCCAAAAGGTCGCTGGGGTGCTTGTCGTCACAGCAGAACATGCACCGCTCGGCGTACTGGGGCGTCAGCAGCGGCAGCAGCGCCTCCAGGTTGTGGGCCGCCGTCCCCTCCCGGATCATGATGAACTGGCCCAGCTCCAGTTTCCGCAGCGCGTCGCCCAGGTCGTAGCACTCGTGGTCGGAGTAGACCCCGGCGGCCATGTAGGCGTTGAGGTCGTAGCCTGTAAGGCCGGGGGCGTGGCCGTCGATCTTCTTGTGGTGGGCCTGGGCGGCCACGATCTTCTCCAGCACCTGGGCGTCGGCGGCGATGGCGCCGGGGTAGTTCATCATCTCCGCCAGGCCCTGGACCCTGGGGTGGTCATAGAAGGAGTCGATGGCCCGGTAGTCCAGCACCGCGCCGCTCTCGTCCTGGGGCGTGGCGGGCACGCAGGAGGGCAGCATGAACCGCACGTCCACCGGCAGCCCCTCCGTGGCCTGGAGCATGTACTCGATGCCGTCGGTGCCCATGACGTTGGCGATCTCATGGGGGTCGGTGATGACGGTGGTGGTGCCGTGGGGCAGCACGGCCTTCACAAACTCCTTGGGGGAGACCATGGCGCTCTCCAGGTGGATGTGGGCGTCAATAAACCCGGGCAGCACCAGCTTGCCCGACACGTCCACCTCCACCGCGCCGCTGTAGTCGCAGCCCATGCCCACGATGAGCCCCTCCGCCACGGCGATGTCCCCCTGGCAGATGCGGCTTGAGAACACATTGACGTAGGACGCGTTTTTCAGCACCAGATCCGCCGGCTCCCTCCCGGCGGCCACATGGACGATCCGCTGCTTTTTTACCCGCAGGCGGTTGATTTTCCCGGTGTAGCTCTCCTGGCTGTATCCCATGGCGGCACTCTTCCTTTCTTATTGTAATTGTCCGAAAGTTACTGGGTATTTCTGGATAGATTACCACAGATTGCACAAAAAGTAAAGGGGATTTTTCTGTAGAAAAACAACCTGGGGCGGCTTTGCCGGGCAAAGCCGCCCCAGGTTTTTAGGGCAGGAACAGCAGTTTTTCATAGTAGCGCACCCCATAGACAAGGGCCCGCTCGTCAAAGTCAAACGTATTCGCGTGGAGGGCCGGCGCATTCCCCAGCCCCAGGAAAGCGTACACCCCCGGCACATGGAGCTGGTAGAAGGAGAAGTCGTCCACTCCCAGTTCCGGCTGGTCCATGCGCCCGACAGCCCCCGGCCCCAGGTAGCCCTCCACCGCCTGCAGCAGGCCCGGGTCGTTGGTCACGGAGGGGTACCCCTCGCTGAAATAGACCGATATCCGGCAGCCGTACTCCCGCTCCAGGTCTGCGGCGATCTCCCGCATCCGGCGGGCCAAGTGGTCGAAGGTGGCTTGGGAAAAGACGCGCACCGTCCCCTCCAGCTGTGTGCGGTTGCTGACCACATTCCGCACCGTGCCGCTGACCATCTTGCCAAAGCGGAGCACCCGCATCTCCTCCCGGGGCAGCTCCTCCGCCTCCATCTCGTAGATCCGGCGCAGGGCCTCCGCCCCGATCCACAGCGCGTCCACCCCCAGGTGGCGCTTGGTGATATGGGCGCTGCGCCCCTCGATCAAAAGATCCAGCTCGCTGTTTTGCGCCATGATCGGCCCCGGCCCGCTCCAGATGCTGCCCATGGGTAGCCCCGGCCACAGGTGCAGGCCGAAGATCCGGCTCACACGGTACTTCCGCAGCACCCCGCTGTCGCAGATCTCCTTGGCCCCGCCGTCGGTCTCCTCGGCGGGCTGGAAAATAAGGAGCACGTTCCGGGGCAGCTCCGCCAGCCGCTGGTCCACCACATGGGCCAGCGCCAGCAGCATGGCCGTGTGCCCGTCGTGGCCGCAGGCGTGCATGACGCCGCTGTGGCGGGAGCAGTAGGGCGCGCTGCTGTGTTCGGTAACCGGCAGGGCGTCCATGTCCGCCCGGAAAGCCACCGTCTCCGCCTTCCCCCCGTCAAACCAGGCGCAGACCGCCCCCTGGGCCGGGGAAAACACCTGGCACCCCAGAGGGGCCAGGACCTGCTCCACATAGCGGACCGTCTCCGGCAGCTCCCGGTCCAGCTCCGGGATCTGGTGCAGCGCCCTGCGGTACTGGCGAACCAATCCTTCCATCGTTCTCTCGTCCATCTCTTCTCCTCTCCGCCGCCGCCCCAACCACCGGGGAAACGGCCTGTTTCCGCCATTATAGCGGAATCCATCCCCTTTGTACAGGGAATTTGCATGCGGTTTCCGCATGCTGTTTATGCATTCTGCACAATTTTTTCTCCTTTTTTTCTCCACATTCTGCGGTGCGCCGCCGTATTTCCCCTTGCAAAGTTTGGAAAGATATGCTATGGTGGAAAAAAACAAGATAGAGGCGCGGGAACGACGATGCTGTGGGAGCCGGCGGGCTGGGAACACAGCGGCTGCAATCTCGCCGAACTGCGGACCCGGGCGCGGGTGCGTGGTGGGGGCGGAGAGGATATCTCCGTCACTGTCTGCGGAGGCATCCTCCGCAGTTGCGCTATCTACTAAC
>CALWXD010000163.1 GCA_944385425.1 uncultured Oscillospiraceae bacterium
CTGCTCGTTGGTCTGGTAGTCGCTCCAGTAGGGGGTGTTGTCCAGGTCCACGGCGTGCATGGTGTTCCAGGTGCGCTTGAACCACTCGTCCTGCCAGGTGAACGCGCAGCTGCCGGCGCTGCCGGCGGCCATGATGTCCTCATAGCAGTCGATGAGGGCCTGCCCCTGCTCCTGCTCGGTCATGTGGCCCTGGTTGCGGCCTGTGCTGATGTCCCGCTGGGCCATGCCCCGGCCGGTGGACACGCCGTACTCGGAGATGACCACTGGGATCGTATGGTAGTCATTGAGCAGTTTCAGATAGGCGTAGTACGTATTGACCCGGCCGCTGCTGTCGTAAAAATCGGTTTGCGTATCGCCGGTCAGAACCTCCTCCACCGGAACGCCCTGGGAGATGGGCATATCGCTGATGTCGTCCTCCTCAAACACCTCTATGGGGTTGAGGACATAATACAGGTAGTCCGGGTAATAGGGGTACACATGGTAGGAGGCAAAGTAGCCGGAGAGAAACGCGTCGGTGACCTGGATATGCTCCACATCCACCTGGGCGCACTTCATGAAAAAGTTGGTGATCTCCACCGGATAGAGAAACGGGTCGGTAGTGGGCCAGTTGGAGAAGGCCACCAGCCGCTGCTGCCGGTAGCGGCTGGTCTCGTACTCGATGATATGGTCCCCCACCTGGGCCAGCATGGCCTCAAAGGGGGTGGCGTCGGCAGTGGTGACCATATAGGTGCCCTGGTAGGAGGTGCGTTCCGGGTACTTGTGGTTGGTGTAGGCCACCGTCACGTCCTCCCACTCCACCCCCAGGATATAGCCGATGACCCAGTCCGACACGTCCTTCCGGTAGCTGCCCGACCCCAGCCCCCGGCCCAGGGAGAGGTTTTTCTTCCCGTGGAGAATGTCCACCAGGGTCTGGCTGTCCTCCAGCAGGGTCTGCAGGAAGTCGTCGTCGTAGGCGTCCCGGTGGGAGAACTGGGTGTAGTCGTTGACCCACACCCCGTGGATGAGCCACAGGGGCTCCTCCCCCGCCGCCTCCCGCTGGGTGTTGTAGGCATAGAAGGCGTTGTAGAAGTCGTCGTGGAGGATGGTGTACACCCGGATGGTGTTGGCCCCCAGGTCCTGGATGTAGGCGAACCACCGAAGGTAGGTCTCCTGGTCGATGGCGTAGTCCGTGGCCCACTCCCCGGGGATGCCCACCCCCAGGTTCACCCCCCGGATCTCAAAGGGCTCATACACCCCGTCCCGCTCCATGTAGATGGTGTCCTCGTCGGTCTTCATAAAGGTGGTCACAGGCTCATCCGAGTGTACGGCCACATAGAACCCCATGTGATAATAGGCATAGTACCCGACAAACAGGAGTCCCACCACGATGCAGGCTGCCAGAATAAATTTTTTCATCGCGGGGTCCTCCTCCCGGTCTCAGTGGTTGTATTTCTTGTTTTTGGAGGGGTGTCCGTACTGCCGGAGAATGTCGATATGCTCGTCCATCCACTCGCCCCGCTCCGCGATAAAGTCCTTCATCTGCTCCACCGCCGCGCCGTAGTTCTCCGGGTTCCGGCTGTCGGGATTCAGCGGCCGGTACTCCTCGAAGGTATAGCCCCAGACGGCAAAATTCCGGTCAATGGCCGGCCCGAGGTAGGCGATGGTCTCGTCAATATAGTTTGTCAGATACTCGTCGCTCAGATAGCTCCTGCGCAGCTCGTGGTAGCGGCGGATGATCTCCTCCACAAACTCCTCGTCCCGGATGATCATAAAGTACCAGATATTGTTTTGCAGCTCGAAGTGGTGGGGCTGGGTGGTGAGGTCGGCGTAGTTCTCGCAGGCGGAGTTGAAATCCCAGATACAGAACCGGTACTTTCCGCCGATGTCCTTGTAGAGGTAGGTGGAAAGGGTGCCCGCGTCGTAGTTGCAGGTGAGCTCATTGATAATGAAGTAGTCCACGAAGGAGGACACATCCACCCAGGTTTTGTACCCATAGAACTCGGAGTCGTAGTCAAAGGAGTACAGGGTCTTTTCAAAGTCTGACAGGTCCTGCTCGATGGCGCCGGCCATCTCCTCTGTCAGCGCGCCGCTGCGGGGGTAGACAATGTTGACCCGGATATCATGGAGCTGGCCGATCCGGTAGGTGTAATAGGTGAAGTTGTTGAGGTTCTTCAACGCGTTGTTGCTACCCCGGTCCAGCCGGATCACATAGCCGGTGGAGGTGGTGTCGTCCACCGGCTCGGACACGTTCACCCGGCTGTCCACCCCGTTGGTGATGGTCTCCACCATCACATAGAGGCCCTGGTACACCCCGTTGAGGATGACCTCGCAGAAGCGGACGTTGGGGGCGTAGTCCATGATCTCCCCGGCGATGTTGTACCACATGTAGTTGCGGATCAAGCTCTTGTCCAGATAGGGCCCGTAGAGGGCCCACTCATAGTGGGCGTCCATGCCCATGACCTCGTGGTCCTCGTACTCCCCCTTTTCGTCGGTGAACCGGAGGAGATAGCTCTTCTTGTCATAACTGCGGGAGGAGTTGCCCCGGATGCGGATGAGGGTGTCTGTCTCCAGGTCCGGCTCGTCGGAGGGGTGGTGGTTGCGGGTCTCATCATCCATAATGGAGATGTGTGCCGAGAGCATATCCTCTCCCTCCGCCGTGGTGGTAAACCGTTCGGAGTTCTTGTCCTCCGAGTCGATCGGCACCCCGGGGATAGCCTCTCCGCCGGTGTCGATGACCACCAGGGGCAGGTGGGTGCAAAGCTCCGTCCCGCCGCAGTCGCAGCCCCCGTCGGGGCCCCGGCTCTCCAGATGCTGGTGGACCCGGTAGGGCCCCTCCTCGGCCTCCAGGGCGGTAGCCGCCAGGGCGCAGAGAAGGGCGAGGACCGCCGCGGCGATACCGATGCCTTTATATTTCACGCCGCCGCGCCTCCTCTCTTGTCCGGCCTTTAGCCGCTGATCTCGTCGTTTTGCAAAACGATGTTGAAATATTCCACGCCGCCGATCGCATAGATCGCCTCGGTGATGCTCTTGTCGGCGGCCTTCTGGCTGGCGGCTTTGTTTAAATATTTGCTGTTGAGCTCATAGATAAACTCCACCGTGTCCTCCGTGGTGTTCTTGGCCCGGAGGATGGCCTTGCGGTCGTAGTACTGGAAGATCAGCGCCTCCGCCTTGGACTCGTTGAGCCGGGCGGTGCGCAGGATCAAGAGGGCGCGGCTGTCGCTGCGGATGCGGCCAAAGAGCAGCAGCACCAGGAACACGAAGGCGCTGCCCGCCGCCGCGGTCAGATAGTCCCCGGCGCCGCAGCAGATCCCCACCACAATGGCCCAGAAGATGTAGATGGTGTCCCGGGAGTCCTTGATGGCCGTGCGGAAGCGGACGATGGACAACGCGCCCACCATGCCCAGGGACAGGGCGATGTTGTTGCCGATGACGATCATCACCGTGGTGGTAATCACCGTCAAAGCCACCAGGGAGACGTTGAACTTGGCGCTGTAGATGCTGCCGCTGTGGCTGAGCCGGTAGGACAAAAACAGCAGGGCGGCGATTACGGTGGACACGGCCAGGCGCAGCGCGATGGTTTCGGCGGTAAGGTCCCCGCCGCTGGTCTCCAGCAGCTGAAACAGATACTCTCTCATATTTGCGATTCTCCCTCTCCTCTGATTTAGCCCTGCATGCTAAGAGAAACACTGCGGGCCAGGCAGTATTTGCTGACGGACAGCTCCGATCGCCCAACCAGGTCCAGCAGGTCCTTCATATAGCTGAGCAAAAAGCCGTTGTATTTGACCTCCAGCACCGTATAAAACGGATCCAGCACGGGGTAGAGGGGCAGGCGGCCGGCAAAGAGGTCATAGCTGGATTCAGTGGCGGCGACCTGGCTGTCCAACGTGACGCGGATATGGTTCTCCCGGGCCACGAACGCCTGCCGGCGGTATTCCACCACGGCCTTGGGCTGGTAGCACTGGCAGTGCATCAAGGCGTAACACTCCGCGGCGAAGGGATCCGCATAGGTCTGCAGCGGCCGGTAGTCCCCCAGGCACAGCCGCTGGGCGTCCTCCCGCGTGAGCCGGAGGGACCGCTTGCGCTGGTAAGGCCCCTGCTTCTGCTTCATTTCCAGCATGGCAAAGTCAGACTGCGGGCTGTAAATCCGCAGGCGGATTTTCCGCCGCAGCTCCAGCCCGTCCACCTTGTCGTGGAAATCCCGGTCGCTGGGGGTGTCAAAGTACAGCGAGCGGATGGAATACCCCTGTGCGCCGTTGTGGACGTCGCCGTGCATAACGGGGGTAAGCCGCCGGCGCAGCGTGAGGGCGTCTACAAGGTTGATGGCGTATTTCTTCTCCTGGCGCAGGACGTCGTTCATATCGGGCAGGCCTCCAATGCCTCGGCGGGGCGGGGCTCCTCCCGCCTGGGGCGCGGGAAGGGGCCTGCGCGTTTCCGCGCCACGCGGGGCCGCGGGGCGCCCGCCGCGGGCAACTATATCTATAGTATTATATATGGAACGCGCCGGCTTTGACAAGTGCCTTTGGGAAAAACGCGGGCAAATGCGCCGTTTTTGCGCCTTTGCAGGGGAAAAGGGGCGGTATACCGCCCCTTTCCGCGCCTGCGCTGGTTTGCCCGCGTCAGTCCTGGCCGGCCTTTTTCAGCTGGCCGCCCTCGAGGGTCACGGGGGTGATCTCGTTGCGGGTGTGCTTGGCGATGTCCCCCAGGCGGACCATGGCCGGGTAGTCCGACACCAGGGTGAAGGCCACCCCGTGGCGCTTGGCCCGGCCGGTGCGGCCGATGCGGTGGACGTAGTACTCGTTTTCCTCCGGCACGTCGTAGTTGATCACCGCGTCCACGTCGTCCACGTCGATGCCCCGGGCGGCCACGTCGGTGGCCACAAAGATCCGCAGCTCGCCCCGGCGGAATTTGGCCATTACCTTCTCCCGTTTCTGCTGGGGGATGTCGCCGTGGATGCACTGGGCGTCCAGCCCCCGCAGCTGCAGGAGGTGGCTGACCCGCTCGGTGCTGCCCTTGGTGTTGCAGAAGATCATCACCCGGTCATAATCGCCCCAGCCGACGATCTGCTCCACCGCGTCCAGTTTCTGATCCATGGGCACGTCCAGGCGGTACTGCTGGATGTCCGGCTTGTTCTCCTCGTCGGCCCGGACGGTGATCTCCTCCGCGTCCCGCTGGTAGACCCAGGCGATGTCCATCACCTCCCGGCTGATGGTGGCGGAGAAGAGGCCCAGGTTCCTCCGGCTCTTCATCTGGTCGAGAAGGCGTGTGACGTCGTGGATAAAGCCCATGTCCAGCATCCGGTCCGCCTCGTCCAGCACCACCGTCTCCACCTTGTCCAGCCGCACCGTGCGGCGCTTGAGGTGGTCGCTGAGGCGGCCGGGGGTGGCGATGACGACCTGGGGCTTTTTCTTCAGCGCGTCGATCTGCTTGCCGATGGGCTGGCCGCCGTAGAGGCAGACCATCCGCACCCCGGTTTTGAACTGGGCGATCTCCCGCATCTCCGCGGTGATCTGGAGGGCCAGCTCCCGGGTGGGGGCCAGGATCACCGCCTGGACGGCGGCGCTCTCCGGGTCGATGTGCTCAATGATGGGGATGCCGAAGGCGAAGGTCTTGCCGGTGCCGGTGGGGGCCTTGGCGGTGAGGTCCTTCCAGGCCATCATGGGCGGGATGCTCCCCGCCTGGACGGGGGTGGAAAGCGCATAGCCCTTTTTCTCCAGCGCCCGCATGATCTCCGGCGACAGGCCCAGCGTGTCAAAACGGACGCCCTGTGTCACTTCCATGGTCAAAATCCTCTCTTTTGTCTGAAATTTACTTTGTCTGAGAGGTTTCTGGACCAAAAGCGCCCTAACCTCCCACTTTACTCTCCTACTATAGCATACCTCTCCCCCTGTTGCAAGGGCGCCGGACAGGAAAGTGTCCTACGGCGGCGCCGGCGGACATAGGGTAATAGGGCAGAGGGGGTGAGGCGGTGAAAAAGGGGCTTGTGGCGGCAATGGCGCTGTGGTTTGCCGCGGCGCTGCTGTGCCGGCCAGAGGAGGCCGCCGCCGCGGCGGAGGAGGGCCTTAGGCTCTGCGCCCAGACGGTGATCCCCTCCCTGTTCCCCTTTTTTGTGGTGGTGTCGCTGCTGATCCGGATGGGGGCGGCCCAGCGGCTGCAGGGGCTGTTCGCCCCCTTTATGGGGCCGCTGTTTGGCCTGAGGGGGGTGTGCGCGGCGCCGCTGGTGGCGGGGCTCGCGGGGGGCTACCCCTCCGGCGCCCGGACGGCGGCGGAGCTCTTTGACCAGGGGGTGCTGACCCGGGAGGAGGCGGAGCGGTGTCTGGGGTTTGTGAACAACTGCGGCCCGGCCTTCATCCTCTCCTATGTGGGCGCCGGGGTGCTCCACAGCGGCCGCGGCGGCGTGTACCTCTATCTGATCCACGTCCTCTCCGCCCTCCTTACGGGGCTGCTCCTAAGGGGGCGGGGCAGGGGGCGGGGGCGCCTGCCCCTGCCGCCCCATCCAGGCGGTGAGCGGGCAAAGCCCCTGGCGGAGGCGTTCACCGGGGCGGTGACCGGCTCCCTTGCCGCGGTGCTGCAGATCTGCGCCTTTGTGGTGCTGTTCCGCACGGCGGCGGCCCTGCTGCCCGGCCATCTGCCGCCGGCGGCGCTGGGGGCGGTGGAGATGGTCTCCGGCCTTGCCGCCCTCCCGCCGGGGCCGGCGGGCTTTGTGGCGGCGGCGGGGATCCTGGGCTGGGGCGGGCTGTCGGTCCACTTCCAGACCATGGCGGTGCTGGGCACCCTCTCCCCCCGCCGTCACTGGCTGGGCAAGGGGGTCCAGTGCCTGATCTCCGTGGCCCTGGCGGCCCTGGCGGTAAAGGCGGGGCTTGCGGCGTGAGGGGGAATTTCGCCCCGGGGCTTGCCAAAACGGGACGGGAGGGTTATACTGACAAAAGATAAAGAACAGCCGGCCCCGGCGGGCCGGCAAAGGAGCGAGACGTGAAGGACACATTTGGACGGAACATCGACTACCTCCGCATCTCCGTGACGGACCGGTGCAACTACCGCTGCGTCTACTGCATGCCGGAGGAGGGGGTGGAGAAGCGGCCCCACAGCGAGATCCTCTCCCTGGAGGAGATCGAGGAGATCGCCGCGGCGGCGGTATCCCTGGGGGTGCGGAAGCTGCGGGTCACCGGCGGCGAGCCCCTGGTGCGCCGGGGGGTGGCGGACCTGTGCCGCCGCCTGGGGGCGCTGGAGGGGGTGGCGGACCTGTCCCTCACCACCAACGGCGCGCTGCTGCCGGACATGGCGCAGGAGCTGAAGGCGGCGGGGGTCAACCGGATCAACGTCAGCCTGGACACCCTGCGCCCGGACCGCTTTGCCGCCATCACCCGCTGCGGCCGCCTGGACGACTGCCTGGCGGGCATACAGGCCGCCCTAAAATGCGGCATGTCCCCGGTGAAGATCAACACCGTGCTCATCGGCGGCTTTAACGACGACGAGATCCAGGACCTGGCGGAGCTGACGGTCCGCGATCCGGTGGACGTGCGGTTCATCGAGCTGATGCCCATGGGCCACCCGGTCCCCTTCGGGCCGGAGGCGTACCTGCCGGTGACGGCGGTGCGGGAGCGGCTGGGGGACGAGCTGGAGCCGGCGGGGGCGGACGGCGGGGTGGCAAAGCTCTACCGCCTGAAGGGGGCCAAGGGCCGAATCGGCCTCATTACGCCCCTCAGCTGCGAGTTCTGCGGCTGCTGCAACCGGCTGCGCCTGACGGCGGACGGCCACCTCAAGCCCTGCCTCCACTCGGCGGAGGAGATCCCGGTGCGGGGCCTCCACGGCGCGGCGCTGCGGCAGGCGATCCTGGCCGCGGCGGCGGCCAAGCCCGCCTCCCACGGGGAGCTGTCGGCGGCGTGCCCCTCCCACTCCGCCAGGGAGATGGGCCGCATCGGCGGATGACAGGACGGCGGAAAGCCCGGCGCGGCCGCGCCGGGCTTTTGCGTGCTGAAAAGCGGCCGGCGTCACGGCCGGCGGAGAAGCTCCCACAGCTCCTCCGGCGTGTCCGCCAGGACCGCGGCGCCGGCGCGGAGCAGCTCCTCCCGGGTGCGAAAGCCCCAGGTGACGGAGACGCAGGGGAGGCCGGCGTTTTTGGCGGTGGCGATATCCACCTCGGAGTCCCCCACATAGACCGTCCCCTCCCGGCCGGCGCCCAGCGCCTCCAGGGCCAGCAGCACCGTGTCCGGGGCGGGCTTGCGGCGCATGCCCTGCCGCTCCCCCACCGCCGCCGCCACCCGGCCGCCGAAGTAGTGGCGGCACAGGTCCTGGACGGCGCTGTCCATCTTGTTGGACACCACCCCCACCCGGCAGCCGGCGGCGTTCAGCCGGTCCAGCAGGGGGAGAATGCCGCCGTAGGGGCGGGTGCGGATCCGGTCGTGGCCGGCGTACCAGTCCTTCAAATCGGCGGTGTGCCGCTCCAGCTCCGCCTCGCCGCAGGGGCCGGGGAGGCTGCGCCGCATCAGCTCCTTCAGCCCGTTCCCCACGAACTGCCGCACCTCCTCCAGGGAGCGGAGGGGGAAACCGGAGACGGAGAGCTGGTGGTTCACCGCGCCGCGCAGATCCTCCAGGGTATCGAGAAGGGTGCCGTCCAGATCGAATAAAATATTGGTATAGCCCACGCAAATCACCTCGCCGGCCCAGTATACCGGTTTTCTTTTCCCTTGGCAACAGCGCCAGCGGTTGAATTTTGAAAAAAATTTGGTATACTTGTGTCGGAAAGAAACGGAGGTGCGCTTTGATGAAATGGATGATCGCGTCGGATATCCACGGATCCGCACGCTGGTGCGGGCTGCTGGCCCAGGCGGTGGAGCGGGAGCGGCCGGACAGGATCCTTCTGCTGGGGGACCTGCTCTACCACGGCCCCCGCAACGCCCTGCCGGAGGACTACAGCTGCCCCAAGACCGCGGAGATCCTCAACGGGTGGCGGGAGCGGATCGTGGCCGTCCGGGGCAACTGCGACGCTGAGGTGGACCAGATGGTACTGGACTTCCCGATGATGGCGGACTACGCCCTGCTGGAGGCGGAGGGGCTCCCCCTCTTTGCCACCCACGGGCACCTGTGGAACGAGGAGAACCTGCCGCCCATGAAAAAGGGGACGATTTTCCTCAACGGCCACACCCATGTGCCCGCCTGCCGGGACCACGGGGACTATGTCTATCTCAACCCCGGCTCTGTCTCCATCCCCAAGGAGGGCAGCAGCCGCGGCTATCTGACGCTGGAGGGGGGCCTCTTCCGCTGGAAGACGCTGGAGGGGGACACCTGCCGCCAATACCGGGCGGGGGAAGAAAAGATCTGAAAAAATAGTGCGTCCGGCGCAATAAAACGGGACGCTGCGGCATTATATGTATGACGGAAGAGGGAGAAAGATGTTGTGGATCCTAGGCACAATGGCACAGGAGCAGAGGCCCGGCCCCAGCGAGCTGGAGGAGCAGCTGCTCCAGGTGGCTGCCGGCAGCCGGGAGGCGTTGGCGGCGTTTTACGCCTGCACCAGGACGGCGGTGTACGGCCTGGCGCTCTCCTATTTGCGAAACGGCCATGACGCAGAGGATGTGACGCAGGATGTCTACCTCCGGGTGTGGGACAGCGCCGCCGGCTACCAGCCCCACGGCAAGCCCCTGGCCTGGGTGCTGACCATCGCCAAGAACTTCGCCCTCATGCGCCTTCGGTCCCGGGAGAAACTGCGGGACCTCAGCGAGGGGGAGTGGGAGTTCCTGGCCATTGAGAGCCCGGCGGTGACGGCGGAGGACCGGGAGGTCCTCTCCGCGGCGCTGGGGGTGCTGGGGGAGCAGGAGCGGCAGATCGTGCTGCTCCACGCCGTCTCCGGCCTTAAGCACCGGGAGATCGCCCAGCTGATGGAGCTGCCCCTGGCCACGGTGCTGTCAAAATACCACAGGGGGCTGAAGAAACTCAAAAAGAAACTGGAAGGGGAGGATGCAGTGTGACGGACTATCATCTGGAACAAAAGCTGGCCCAGGCCGTGGAGCACGCCGCACCCGACCAGCTGGACGCCATTTTGGACCGCTGCGGCCAGCGGCGGGGGCCGGTGGTGGTGATGCAGCAGACGCCCCGCCGGCGGCGGTCCTTCTCTGTGTACGCGGTGGCGGCCTGTCTGGCGCTGCTGCTCCTGGGCGGCGGCGGGCTGGGATTTTACCGGGCGAGCAACGCCGTGGCCTCGGTGGTCTCGCTGGATGTGAACCCCAGCATCGAGATGCAGGTGAACGGGCGGGAGAAGGTCCTCTCCGTGGCGGCGCTGAACGCCGAGGCGGAGGAGGTCCTGGCGGACCTGCCCCTGAAGGGGACGGATCTCAACGTGGCGGTGAACGCCGTGATCGGCTCCCTGCTGCGCCACGGGTATCTGGACAGCATCTCCTCGGCAATTTTGATCTCCGTGGAGGACAGCGACGCCAACCGGGCCGCCCGGCTGCAGCAGTCCCTCAGCACCGAGGTGGGCACCGCCCTGCAAAACGCCCAGTCCGGCGCGGCGGTGCTGAGCCAGACGGTGACCCAGGACGCGGGGCTGGACTCCCTGGCCCAGCAAAACAGCGTCTCTGTTGGGAAGGCCTACCTTATTGAGAGCATCCGGGGCGTGAACAGCGCCCTCGGCTTTGATGAGCTGGCCGCCCTGTCGGTGGAGGAGCTCAAGCAGATGGCCTCCGCCGGGGCGGGGCAGATGCCCATCGGCCGGGAGCAGGCCGCCGCCATCGCCCGGGCCTACGCCGGCGTGGAGGCGGGCGCGTCGCTGGCGGAGGTGGACCCGGAGCTGGACGAGTACCCGCCCCACTACGAGGTGGAGCTGAAGACGGCCTACGGCGAGTATGAGTATATCATCGACGGCTATACCGGCGAGGTGCTCAGCGGGGCGGCGGATATCCAGACAAACCCCGGCGGAGCCACGACGCCCAGTACGCCCGGCACCTCCGGCGGGCAGCAGCCCTCCGGCGCGGATATCGGGCTGGACGCGGCCAAGTCCGCCGCCCTCACCCACGCGGGGGTGTCCGCCTCCCAGGCGCTCTTTACCAAGACGGAGCGGGACTATGACGACGGCCGTCTGGAGTATGAGCTGGAGTTCTGGGTCGGCGAGACGGAGTACGACTATGAGGTGGACGGCGCCACCGGCCGGATCATCAAGAGCGAGGCGGAGACCCACATGGCCGCCTCCCAGGGGGACATCGGCCTGGAGGCGGCCAGGGACGCGGCCCTGCGCCACGCCGGGCTCTCCCTCTCCCAGGTCCGGGGGCTGGAGACGGAGCGGGACTATGATGACGGCCGCCTGGAGTATGAGATCCAGTTCTACGCGGGCGGGATGGAGTACGAGTACACCATCGACGGTGCCACCGGCACGGTGCTGGAGTACGAGATGGACGAGGACTAGGCAGCCCTCCTGCAGCGGGCGGGGCCCGGGGACGAATTTCCCCGGGCCCCGTTTTTGCCGCCGGGGGGCGGGGCGGCGGCCGCCCGCGCCGGCGGGATGATGCCGGAAAGAAATGCTATCTATTCTATTTTTTCAAAATTTACATGAAAATTGCCTGCTTTTTGGAGCGGAAAGTAAGGGATGGTTACGAATTTCACAAAAAAGAAACGGGGCTTTTGTTCAAATCGGCGGGAATGCGGAAAATGCGAGAAAGGCTATTGCGGCGGTGTGCCCTCTGGGCTATAATGGGCTTGAGCAGAGCGACGGCAAGCGGAGATCACAGGCGCGCCAGCTGCCCAATCTGGTACATGCAGAACATGCCAATCAGTAAGGAAAAGGAGAGCAGTTGCCATGAAATTTTCCAGTAAGGTCCAGAAATGCGGACTGTCCCCCATGCGGAAGTTTCACCCCTACGCGGTGGCGGCGAAGGCGGCCGGGAAGAAGATCTACCACTTGAACATCGGCCAGCCGGATATTGAGACGCCGCCGGTGTATTTTGACGCCATCCGCAATTTCCACCAGCCGGTGTTGGAGTACGCCCCCTCCCCGGGCATCCCGGAGATGATCCAGGCGGTGAAGGGCTACTATGACAAGCTGGGCATCCACTTTGACGACAGCGAGATCCTGGTGACCACCGGCGGCAGCGAGGCGCTGCAGATCGCCCTCAACTGCATCCTGGACGACGGCGACGAGATCATCATCCCCGAGCCCTTCTATCCCAACTACAACACCTTTGTCCGCACCACCGGCGCCTCCATCCGCCCCTTGACCACCCGTCCGGAGGAGGGGTACCACTACGCCGACCGGTCGAAGATCGAGCCTCTCATCAACGAGCACACCCGGGCCATCATGGTGACAAACCCCGGCAACCCCACCGGCGTTGTCCTAACGCCGGAGGAGATGCGGATGCTGGCGGATGTGGCCAAGGAGCACGGCCTCTTCGTCATCGGCGACGAGGTGTACCGCGAATTTGTCTACGGCGGGGAGAAACTGGCCTCCATGGCCCAGTTTGAAGACATCGCCGAAAACGCCATCATTGTGGACTCCGTCTCCAAGCGGTTCTCCGCCTGCGGCGCCCGCATCGGCGTGCTGATCTCCCGGAACAAGGAGCTGATGGGCCACGCCATGAAGTACTGCCAGGCCCGCCTGTCCGTGGCTACCCTGGACCAGGTGGCGGCCGCGGCGCTGTACACGGTGCCCGCCGACTACTTTGACGCCACCCGCGAGGAGTACAAGCGCCGCCGGGATACGGTGGTGGCCAAGCTGGAGAAGATCCCCGGCGTGGTCTGCTCCCACCCCAAGGGGGCCTTCTACCTCATGGCCAAGCTGCCGGTGGACGACGCCGACGCCTTCCAGAAGTGGCTGCTCACGGAGTTTGACGACCACGGCGACACCGTCATGTTCGCCCCCGGCGGCCCCTTCTATGCCACGGAGGGGCTGGGCGTGGACGAGATCCGCATCGCCTATATCCTCAAGCAGCAGGACCTGGAGCGGGCCATGGACCTGCTGGCCCTGGGCATCCAGGCCTACAACGCCCGGAAGCAGTAGTCCCTTCTGCATGTTATACATGGAAGCGCCCGGAACGGCTGGCCGTTCCGGGCGCTTTTTGCCCCCCGGCGGCGGCAAAACGGCGCGGCCGGCCGATTCCATTTCCGCAAAAAGACAAATAGTATCATGAAAATGCATAATTTTTCTTGTTTTAACCGGCGGGTTATGGTAGAATTGATGAAAAGAAAGCTGGACGAAACGGGAGGAGGTGGAGCGGATGCCGCAGTGGTTCATCGCCCTGGCGCTGGGATTGGGAGCGGCAGTCTGCGCGCTGCCGTACCTGCGGGCCTGGTGGAAGGGAAGGGCGGCGCGCCCCCGGCGCCGGGGGCCTCGGCTGGGGGAGCGGCGCGGCGGCGGGGACCAGCCCCTCACCCGGCGGGAGGCCCTGTTCCTGCTGTGGTTTCTCCACAATGAGCGGCAGGACGCCCTCCGGCAGACGGAGGACCACCACTGGGGCTATTCCCCGCCCACCTTTTACGACCCGCCCTCCTGCGACTTGACACCACAGGATTTCGGGCAGGACCCCTGGGACAGCGATCTATTTTCATGACGCAGCCGTGACCCCGCCAAGAGGCACATTCCGTCCATCCTCCCCCTGGTGCGGGGCACAATGAAACGGAACGAACGGAAAGGCTGGTGATCCAATGGAAGGTTCCTATGTATCCACTTGTCAGCCGGAGCGCCGGATGGCGTCACTCTTTGTGCAGAATGCAGGACGGCAGCAGTGCGGCGCCGGCTGTGGCTGGGGGCCTGGCGTCCGCGATCACTTTGTACTCCAGCACATCCTCTCCGGCAGGGGCAGCTGTGTCGTGGACGGGCAGCGCCACGCCCTGGAGGCCGGGGACAGCTTTCTGATCTTTCCCGACACCACCGTGCAGTATGAGGCGGACCGGGAGGAGCCGTGGGAATACGCCTGGGTGGGGTTCAACGGCGCGGAGGCCGGACGGTATGTGGAGCAGACGGGTTTCTCCCGCCAGTCCCCGGTGTGCCGGGGCGACGGCGGCGGGCAGCTGCCCCGCCTTCTGGAGGAGATCCGCGGCGCCCGGGGCACGGCCATGTGGAACGATTTGCGCATGACAGGCCAGCTCTATGCCCTTTTGGCCTATTTGGTGGAGAGCGCCTGGGACAGCCGGCCGGCTCGGCGGGACGGGGACAGCTGCGCCGAGGCCGCCGCGGACTACATCATGCGGCACTACGCCGAGGCCATCTCCGTGGAGCAGCTGGCCGAGCACTTCGCCTTGAGCCACAGCAGCCTTTACCGGAAGTTTGTGCGGCGGTTTCAAAAGTCCCCCAAGCGGTTCCTGCTGGAGTACCGGATGGAGCGGGCCTGCCAGCTTTTGGCCGCGGCGGACCTCTCCGTGCAGGAGGTGGCCGTCTCCGTGGGGTTTGACGACCCCTTCTACTTCTCCCGGGTGTTCAAGGAGCTGGTGGGCGTCTCCCCCAGGCGGTACGCCAGGGAGCAGGGGAAGGCCGCCGGCGGCAGCGGCGAAGGGGAATAAGGGACCGAATATTCACCCTGTTTTGGCGACGGGGTGAATATTATTTGTATACGAGGAATATGGAAGGGGAGGAGGCAAATCGCCTTCTTTCTCTTTTGGCGGGGTCAGTCGGAAAAGAGAGGAGTGTTTTTCTAAGGGAGTAGGCATTTCGAACAAATGCAGCCTGGAAAACCCTGCATTTCTCTTGCAATATTCCATATTGTGGAGTCATGCAAAAGGATGTAATATATATGCACAAACAAAAATATTCCAACGGAGGAAGAGAGAGATGAGCAAGAAAGAGATCAAAAAGATTGTGCTGGCCTACTCCGGGGGGCTGGATACGTCCATCATCATCCCCTGGCTGAAGGAGAACTACGACGATCCCGAGATCATCGCCGTGGCCGGCAACGTGGGCCAGGCCGACGAGCTGGAGGGACTGGAGGAGAAGGCCATCAAGACCGGCGCCAGCAAGCTGTATGTGATGGACCTGGTGGATGAGCTGGTGGACGATGTGATCATCCCCTCCATGATGATGGGGGCCAAGTATGAGGACTACCTGCTGGGCACCGCCTTTGCCCGCCCCATCATCGCCAAGAGCCTGGTGGAGATCGCCAAGAAGGAGAACGCCGACGCCATCGCCCACGGCTGCACCGGCAAGGGCAACGACCAGATCCGCTTTGAGCTGGCCATCAAGCGCTTTGCCCCGGAGATGAAGATCATCGCCCCCTGGCGCGAGTGGGACATCAAGAGCCGTGACGAGGAGATCGACTACGCCGAGGCCCACAACGTGCCGCTGAAGGTGAGCCGTGAGACCAGCTACTCCAAGGACAAGAACCTGTGGCATCTGAGCCATGAGGGCCTGGATCTGGAGGATCCCGCCAACGAGCCCCAGTACGACAAGCCCGGTTTCCTGGAGATGTGCGTCTCCCCCGCCGCCGCCCCCGACGAGGCGACATACTTGACCCTGGACTTTGAGAAGGGGTGGCCCGTGGCCCTGGACGGCGAGAAGATGAAGGCCAGCGATATCGTCCGCAAGCTCAACGAGCTGGGCGGCAAGAACGGCATCGGGATCCTCGACATCGTGGAGAACCGGATGACCGGCATGAAGGATCGGGGCGTGTACGAGACCCCCGGCGGCGCCATCCTCTACCGCGCCCACGAGGTGCTGGAGATGATCACCGTGGATAAGGATACCGCCCACATGAAGAGCAAGCTGGCGGTGGACTTCGCGGATCTGGTGTACAACGGCAAGTGGTTCACCCCCCTGCGGGAGGCGCTGCAGGCCTTCGCTGAGAAGACCCAGGAGCACGTCACCGGCCAGGTGAAGCTGAAGCTCTACAAGGGCAACATCATCACCGCCGGCGTTACCTCCCCGGAGACCCTGTACTCCGAGAAGATCGTCACCTTCCAGGCCAGCGACTACAACCAGGCCGACGCCACCGGGTTCATCAACCTTTGGGGCCTGCCCGACACGGTGCTGGCGCTGCGGGACCAGGGGAAGCTCTAAAGAGAAGAAGGCTGGCAGGCCCCTTCGGCGCAAGCCGCACAAGGGTTTTGCCGGAGGCGAAACCTTGGCGCAAGGGCGGATTGACTCCGCCCGCGCAGGTGAAATGGGAGGGGCTCCCCGGCGGCAGGGCCGCTGGGGATGGCCTGCCCGACACGGTGCTGGCGCTGCGGGACCAGGGGAAACTCTAAAGAGAAGAAGGCTGGCAGGCCCCTTCGGCGCAAGCCGTACAAGGGTTTTGCCGGAGGCGAAACCTTGGCGCAAGGGCGGATTGATTCCGCCCGCGCAGGCGCAATCCAAGGGGCCCCGGGGGGAAGGACAGGATTTCCCCTTTTGCCCCGGCGAAAGGACCGGGGCGCGGATCCGCTGTTGATAAGCGGCGGGAGTTTCCTCCCGCCGCTTCCTGTATTTTATCACCATAGGAGAGGAACCAATATGAAACTCTGGGGCGGAAGATTCCAGAAAGAGACCGACGCACTGGTCAACGACTTCAACTCCTCGATCCAGTTTGACGGCCGGATGTACCGGGAGGATATCCAGGGCTCCATCGCCCACGCCACCATGCTGGGGAAATGCGGCATCATCTCCCAGGCGGATGCCGACGCCATTGTGGAGGGGTTGAAGGCGGTGCTCTCGGACATCGAGTCCGGTAAGGCGGAGCTGACGGCGGACAATGAGGATATCCACATGAACGTGGAGCGCCTGCTGACGGCGAAGATCGGCGATGCGGGCAAGCGCCTGCACACCGCCCGCAGCCGCAACGACCAGGTGGCCGTGGACCTGCGGCTCTACCTCCGCCATGAGATCGACACGATCAAGGCGGGGATTTTGGATTTGCAGCAGGCCATCGTGGAGAAGGCCCAGGAGAACCAGGAGACGGTGATGCCGGGCTATACCCACCTCCAGCGGGCCCAGCCCATCTCCTTTGCCCAGCACCTGCTGGCTTACGGCGCCATGCTCTCCCGGGATGTGACGCGGCTGGAGGACTGCCGGAAACGGATGAACGAGTGCCCCCTGGGCAGCGGCGCCCTGGCCGGCACCACCTACCCCATCGACCGATGGATGACCGCCCGGGACCTGGGCTTTGACCGGCCCATGGGCAACAGCCTGGACGGCGTCAGCGACCGGGACTATGTCATCGAGCTTTTGAGCGCCCTGTCCATTCTGATGACGCACCTCTCCCGGTTTTCCGAGGAGGTCATCCTCTGGTGCAGCTGGGAGTTCAAGTTTGTGGAGCTGGACGACGCCTACTCCACCGGCTCCTCCATCATGCCCCAGAAGAAGAACCCGGACGTGGCGGAGCTGGTGCGGGGGAAGACGGGGCGGGTCTACGGCTCCCTCATGGGCATGCTGACCGCCATGAAGGGCCTGCCCCTGGCCTACAACAAGGACATGCAGGAGGACAAGGAGCAGGTGTTCGACGCCGTGGACACGGCGAAACTGTGCCTGCCGGTGTTCGCCGGGATGCTGCGGACCATGCGGGTGCTGCCGGAGAGTATGCGGGCCGCCGCGGGCCACGGGTTCATCAACGCCACCGACTGCGCCGACTACCTCACCAAGAAGGGCATGCCCTTCCGGGACGCCTACACCACCGTGGGCAACCTGGTCTATTACTGCACCACCCACCGGAAACTGCTGGAGGAGCTGGAGCTGGAGGAGCTGCGGAAGATCTCCCCGCTGTTTGGAGAGGACGTCTATGAGGCGCTGAAGCTGGAAAACTGCGTGGGCCAGCGCAAAAGCTACGGCGGCCCGGCGGTCAGCGAGACCACACGGCAGATCGAGGAACTGAAGGCGTTTATCGCGGACCATACAGCCTAGGCAAGGCGCGGCGGGAATCAGAAAAGGAGGAACGGCAACCTATGGAATTTAGCTATACGGACCGGGCGCAGGTGCTGGTGGAGGCCCTGCCCTACATCCAGGACTACAGCAAGAAAACCATTGTGATTAAATACGGCGGCAACGCCATGCGCTCAGAGGCGCTGCGCAAGGCGGTGATCAGCGACATCATCCTGCTCAAGCTGGTGGGCATCAATGTGGTGGTGGTCCACGGCGGCGGACCGGAGATCGCGGAGACCCTGGAGCAGAGCGGCAAGGCCGCGCCCACCATGGACATGGTCCAGATGGTGCTCTGCGGCAAGGAGAACAAGGACCTGGTGTCCATGCTCAACCGGGGCGGCTGCGCGGCGGTGGGCCTGTGCGGGCTGGACGGCGGCATGCTCCAGGCCAAAAAGCTCCCGGACGCCGCCGGCGGCCTGGGGGACATGGGGGAGATCACCGCCGTGGAGCCCAAGGTGATCCTGGACGCCATCCAGGCCGGCTGCATCCCCGTCATCGCCACGGTGGCCCAGGGGACGGACGCGGACGTCTCCTACAACGTCAACGCCGACGCCGCAGCAGCCAAAATCGCCATTGCCCTAAAGGCGGAAAAGCTGATCGTTATGACCGACGTGCGGGGCCTGCTGCAGAACAAGAGCGACGACAGCACCCTCCTCTCCCAGGTCCGCCTGCCGGAGATCCCGCTGCTGGTGCGGGAGGGGGTCATCACCGGCGGCATGCTCTCCAAGGTGGAGTGCTGCGTGGAGACGGTGCGCAACGGCGTCAAGCGGACCCACATCCTGGACGGCCGCATCCCCCACTCCATCCTCATCGAGGTGCTGTCCGACGCCGGCATCGGCACTATGATCCTGTAAGCGGCGGCGAGGCCGCCCAAACTGAGCCGCCGGCCCGGGGCGGATGCCGCCGGGCGGGGGCAAAAGCGGAAAGGAACCCATTTTGCTATGACCTTTGAAGAAATCAAGGCCCTGGATCACCAGTATGTGCTCCAGACCTACACCCGCAACGAGCTGGCCATCGACCACGGCAGAGGCGCCCGGCTCTACGACACGGAGGGCAGGGAGTATATCGACTTTACCGCCGGCATCGGCGTTTGCAGCCTGGGGTACGCCGACGAGCAGTGGGCCAAGGCCATCTACGACCAGGCCATGAAGCTGGGCCACATCTCCAACCTGTTCTACGCCGAGCCCTATGCCAGGCTGGCCAAGCGCCTGGTGGAGGGCAGCGGCATGGCCGGCGCCTTTTTCGGCAACTCCGGCGCCGAGGCCAACGAGGGCATGATCAAGCTGGCCCGGAAGTACTCCTACGACAGGTACGGCCAGGGCCGCGCCACGGTGATCACGCTGAAAAATTCCTTCCACGGCCGGACCATCACCACCCTAAAGGCCACCGGGCAGGACCACTTCCACGAGTTCTTCTTCCCCTTTACCGAGGGGTTCCGGTACGCCAAGGCCAACGACCTGGAGAGCATCCACGCCGCCGCGGGGGACGACGTCTGCGCGGTGATGATGGAGCTGATCCAGGGGGAGGGGGGCGTGAACCCCCTGCAGCGGGACTTTGTCCAGGCGGTGGCGGCGCTGTGCCGGGAGCGGGACTGGCTGCTGCTGATCGACGAGGTGCAGACCGGCATCGGCCGCACCGGCACCCTCTTCGCCTACCAGCAGTTTGACATCCAGCCGGACGTGGTGACCTTCGCCAAGGGCATCGCCGGGGGACTGCCCTTCGGGGGATTCCTGGCCAATGAGAAGTGCCGGAATGTGCTGGGGCCGGGCAACCACGGCTCTACCTTCGGCGGCAACCCCATGGCCGCGGCGGCGGCCCAGGTGGTGCTGGATCGGCTGACGCCGGACTTCCTCGCCCAGGTCCAGACCAAGGGGGAGCGGCTGCGAAAGGGGATCGAGGCCCTCCGCAGCCCCTATGTCGCCGGCGTGCGGGGCATGGGGCTCATGGTGGGCGTGGGCGTGCAGGGCATGACCCACAAGGAGCTCCGGGACCGGCTGATGGCCAAGGGCCTTTTGACCCTTACCGCCGGGAAGGACACCCTGCGCCTGCTGCCGCCGCTGGTGATCAGCGAGGAGGAGATCGACCTGGGCCTTGCCATCATGGCCCAGGTGATGCAAGAAGGATAGAAGGAGGAGCGCACCATGCAAAACAAGCACCTGCTGAAGCTGCTGGACCTCAGCCGGGAGGAGATCCATGAGATCCTGGACCTGGCCGACCAGCTGAAATACGAGCGCAAGCACAACATCCCCCACGAGATCTTGAAGGGCAAGACCCTGGCCATGATCTTTTCCAAGAACTCCACCCGCACCCGGGTGTCCTTTGAGGCGGGCATGTTCCAGCTGGGGGGGCACGCCCTGTTTTTGGCCAACTCCGTCAGCCAGATCGGCCGGGGCGAGCCGGTGCAGGACACCACCCGGGTCCTCAGCCGCTACTGCGACGGCATCATGATCCGCACCTTTGACCAGGAGGAGGTGGAGGGGCTGGCGGCCTACGGCACCATCCCCGTCATCAACGGGCTCACCGATTTTGCCCACCCCTGCCAGGTGCTGGCGGACCTGATGACCATCCGGGAGTACAAGGCCAGGCTGGAGGGGCTGAAGATCTGCTACATCGGCGACGGGAACAACATGGCCAACTCCATCATTGTCGGCGGCCTCAAGTGCGGCATGGACGTCTCCATCGCCACTCCCAAGGGCTATGAGCCGGACCAGCGGGTGCTGGACTTCGCCAAGACGGTCACCGACGCCAAATTCCAGCTGACCACCGACCCCATGGAGGCCGCCCAGGGGGCGGACGCGGTGTTCACCGACGTGTGGGCCTCCATGGGCCAGGAGGGCGAGAAGGCGGAGCGGGAGAACGCCTTTGTGGGCTACCAGATCAACGACCGCCTTTTGCGCGTCGCCAAGCCCGACTGCATGGTGCAGCACTGCCTGCCCGCCCACCGGGGCGAGGAGATCACCGAGGAGGTGCTGGAGGCCCACGCCGCCGAGATCTTCGACGAGGCGGAAAACCGCCTCCACGCCCAGAAGGCCGTCCTGGCCCTTCTGATGCGGTGAGGAAAGGGAAAAGCACAGAAAACAGCCGCCCGCCGGAGTGCTCCGGCGGGCGGCCTTTTGCGGCGCGCTGCTATTCCATATCCACGGTGATGTGCTCGGTGCCGTTCTCCTGGAACTCGCCCATATACCGCTCCATACGGTCCATGATGGCGTCGTAATTCTCCCGGGTGGGCTCCCCCAGGTCCCGCAGGGCCAGCTCCTCCGCCAGGATCTCGAAGAAGGTCACGTCCTCATAGGCCATGATGGCCTCATGGATGCCCCCCTCGGCAAAGGCCCGGGAGGGGATCAGCTCCCCCTCGTAGAGCTCCACCAGCTTTGTCATGCCGTGGTCCAGGCAGTGGGAGAACACCAGGCTCTCCACCTCGTCATATTCCTCGATGCGGTCGTCGCCCCGGGTGGAGTTGAGGACCCAGTTGCCTATGTACACCAGGTCCAGCAGCCGGCGAAATTGCTTTTGCGTCAGTTTCAGTTCCATCGGACACCTCCCGCGTTCGCTCCTAAAAAAGTACTCTGAAGAGATTATAGCAGAGGACAGGGGAAAAAGCCACAGAAAATCGCGGGCAAATACCCCAAATTTTACTTGTTGTTAAAAAACTTTCATAGTATAATATGAAGGCTATGTTATTCTGAGGAGGTATGCCCATGGACCAGCGCCCCATCGGGGTGTTCGACTCCGGGCTGGGCGGCTTGACGGCGGTCCGGCAGCTGCGGCGGCTTTTGCCCTCTGAACAGATTATATACTTTGGCGACACCGCCCGTGTGCCCTATGGCAACCGCTCCCGGGAGACCATTTTGAAGTACGCCCGGCAGGACGTGGCCTTCCTCCGGCGCTTTGACCCCAAGGCGGTGGTGATCGCCTGCGGCACGGTCAGCAGCAACTGCCTCCACGAGCTGCAGGCGGAAAACGACATCCCCGTGGTGGGGGTGGTGGAGCCGGCGGTGCGCCAGGCCGTCCAGGAAACCAAAAGCGGGCGGGTGGGCCTCATCGCCACCCGGGCCAGCGTCTCCAGCGGGGCCTACCAGGAGCTCTTCCGCCGGCTGGCCCCCGGGGCGGAGGTGTTCAGCCGGGCCTGCCCCCTCTTTGTCCCCCTGGTGGAGGAGGGGCGGTTCCAGCCGGGAGACCCGGTGATCGAGACGGTGGCCGGGGAGTACCTGGCGGACCTCAAGCGGGCTGGGGTCGACACGCTGGTGCTGGGCTGCACCCACTACCCCCTGCTCACCGAGGTGATCGGCGGCGTCATGGGGGAGGGGGTGGCCCTGGTGGACGCCGGCGGCGCGGCGGCCCAGGCGGTGAGCCGGTGGCTGGCGGAGCACGACGCCCTGGCCGCGGGCGGCGGCGGCGCGGACTACTATGTCAGCGACCGGGCGGCGGACTTTGCCCGCCTGGCGGAAATCTTCCTCCAGGAGAGCCTGGAGCACACCGCCAAACAAATCGAGATCGAGATGGATTGATATGGAACAGAAAGACATGATGCTGACCCTTCGGGGGGAGCAGCGGGTGGATGGAGAGGTCCACCAGACAACCCACACCGTCCCCTGCACGCTGGAGATCACAGAGGAAGGCGCGGTGGTGCGCTACCGGGAGGCGGCGGAGGCCGGCCTTGGCGAGACGGAGAGCGTGCTGCGCCTGGGGGAGGCGGAGGCGGTGCTGGAGCGCACCGGCGACACCCGCACCCGGATGCGCTTTGTAGTGGGCCAGCGCCACCGGGTGGACTATGAGACGGCCGCCGGGGCGCTGCGGCTGGAGGTGCGGACCACCTTCCTCAGCCACAACGTCACCGCCGCCGGGGGAAAGGCCATGATCCGCTACCATCTGAGCAGCGGCGGGGAGACCGTTGCCAACCACACGCTGAAATTAAACATCGAGGAGAGAGCAAGATGACCAATCTGATCCAACAGGCCAAAGACCAGGTGCTGGCCCTGACCGGCGCCGCCTATGCCGCCGCCGCGGCCGCCGGGGCGCTGCCGGCGGATGTGGAGGTGAGGGCGGGGGTGGAGATCCCCAAGGACACCGCCAACGGCGACTACACCACCACCTTTGCCTTGGCCGCCGCCAAGGCCATGAAGAAAAATCCCCGGGAGATCGCCCAGACGCTGCTGGACAACCTGGATCTCTCCGGCAGCTATTTTGCCTCCGCCGAGATCGCCGGCCCTGGCTTTCTCAACTTCCGCCTGGCCCCTGCCTGGTATGCCGCCCTTCTGGCGGCGGTGGAGCAGGAGGGGGACGCCTATGGCACCAGCGATGCGCTGGCCGGGCAGAAGATCATGGTGGAGTTCGTGTCCGCCAACCCCACCGGCCCCATGCACATGGGCAACGCCCGGGGCGGCGTGCTGGGGGACACCCTGGCCAGCGTTCTGGCGGCCAACGGCGCCCAGGTCTGGCGGGAGTTCTACGTCAATGACGCGGGCAATCAGATCGAAAAGTTCGCCTCCTCCCTGGAGGCCCGCTACCTCCAGCTGATCCTGGGGGAGGAGGCGGTGCCCTTCCCGGAGGACGGCTACCACGGCGACGACATCAAGGAGCTGGCCCAAGCCTTCTACGCCCAGCACGGCGAGAGCTACAAGGACGTCTCCCGGGAGGAGCGCCATGCCGCCCTGGCCCGCTTTGGCCTGGACACCAACATCCCCAAGATGAAGGAGGACCTGCGCCGCTACAAGATCGAGTACGACCAGTGGTTCTTTGAGTCCAGCCTCCATGAGAGCGGCTATGTGGCGGAGACGGTGGAGAAGCTCACGGCCCAGGGCTGCACCTACGAGAAGGACGGGGCGCTGTGGCTGGCCACCAGCCGCCTGCTGCGGGACCACTACCGCCAGCTGGGCAAGAGCGACAAGGAGATCGACAAGCTGGACCTAAAGGACGACGTCCTCCGCCGGGCCAACGGGTTTTACACCTATTTTGCCGCCGACATCGCCTACCACCGCAACAAGTTTGAAAAGCGGGGCTTTGACCGGGTCATCAACGTCTGGGGCGCCGACCACCACGGCCATGTGGCCCGGCTGAAGGCCGCCATGGACGCCCTGGGCCTGGACGGCACCCACCGGCTCCACATCGTGCTGATGCAGCTGGTGAAGCTGATGCGGGACGGGGAGGTGGTGCGCATGAGCAAGCGCACCGGCAAGGCCATCTCCCTCCACGACCTGCTGGACGAGATCCCGGTGGATGCCGCCCGCTGGTTCTTCAACGGCAAGCCCGACTCCCCCATGGAATTCGACCTGGGCCTTGCGGTGCGGGAGGACAGCGAGAACCCGGTGTACTATGTCCAGTACGCCCACGCCCGGCTGTGCAACCTGCTGAAGACCCTGGAGGCCGAGGGCGCCAGGGTCCCGGCGGCGGAGGAGGTGGATCTCAGCCTCCTCTCCGGCCCCACGGAGCAGGCGCTGATGAAGGCCCTGGCCGCCTACTGCGAGGAGGTGCGCCTGGCCGCCCGGGACTGCGATCCCAGCCACATCAACCGCTACCTCTCCGATTTGGCCGGCGCCTTCCACCGGTTCTACACCGCCTGCCGCATCAAGGGGGAGGAGCCGTCGCTGCTCTCCGCCCGGCTGAAGCTGGCCGCCGCCACCCGGACGGTGCTGAAAAACGGCATGTCCCTGCTGGGCGTGGCTGCGCCGGAGAAGATGTAAAGCGGGATCGGTTGTCAGAAAAAAGCGCCCCGGCCGCAGGCCGGGGCGCTCCCTTTTTCCGATCACTCCTCGGAGAACTGGTCCTTGCCTACGCCGCACAGGGGGCAGACAAAGTCGTCGGGTAGATCCTCCCAGCTGGTGCCGGGGGCGATGCCGTTGTCCGGATCGCCCAGGGCCTCGTCATAGACATACCCGCAGACATCACACACATATTTCTTCATCCCGTGGTACCTCCTTTTGTAGCATTGGGCCGCCGCGAGGGCGGCATCCCTATTGTACCATAGAGAGCCGGAAAAAGAACAGCCCAAAATGGGAAAAACTTCTGCCGCCGGGGCGGGGGGCGGGTGCCGTCGGGTGGGAAAGGGCCGGCGGGGGACGGAGAGGTATGTCGGAGGCGGCGGTATTTCGTGACTTTCCCGGCGGTTTTTGAAGGAATTTGAAACAAGCTGTGAACAGTTTGTGAATGTTTCCGAAAAGCTGTTGACATAATGG
Organism: uncultured Oscillospiraceae bacterium; assembly: GCA_944385425.1. Lineage (GTDB taxonomy): Bacteria > Bacillota > Clostridia > Oscillospirales > Oscillospiraceae > CAJFPI01. Next base: position 24,955 of record CALWXD010000163.1, read on the forward strand.
AGATCTCTGCTACAATAAGCTTGTACATGAGATATGTTTCTTTTTCTTTTCTCCCTCTCTCCATTTTCTGCAAGCAAAGGGCCGCGCACCAGACAGGTGCGCGGCCCTTTGTGTTCCCCGGCGCCGGCCGCCCGCAGGGGGCCTAACGGATCGAAAACAGGCTCTCCAGCGTGACCCAGCCCTGGGGAAAGGGGCGCATGAGGTTCCAGAACCCCGCCCCGGCCAGGCCGAGCTCCGCCAGCAGGCGCAGCTTGGCGGCAAGGCTCCTGGCGTCCTCGAACCAGACAACGTGCGCGGTGCCCTGGCTGTCGGTGTAGGAGAAATGGGGGGCCTGGGCGGTCTCGTCGTACTGGATGGCGGCGGCGTGGTCCCTGGCCAGGGCCACCGCCTGGAGGTTGGAGAGGGACCGGGCGGCGGTGACCCCCTGCTGGAAGGGGAGGGGCCAGTCATAGCCGTAGGCGGGGATCCCCAGCAGCAGTTTCTCCCGGGGGATCTCCGTGACGGCGTATTCCGTCACCGCCCGGACGTTGGGCAGAGGCGCCACGGCCATAGGCGGGCCGTAGGTGTAGCCCCACTCGTAGGTCATCAGCAGCAGCGCGTCCGACGCGGCCCCCAGGGCGCGGTAGTCGTGGGCCTCGTAGAGAAGGCCCGGCTGGCCGGCGTAGGTCTTGGGGGCCAGGGCGGTGAGCACCGGGCGGCCCAGGGGGGCCAGGCTGCCGCGGAGGGACTGGAGGAAGGCGGCGTAGGCGCCGGCATAGGACGGCTCCAGGAACTCAAAATCCACATCCACCCCCCGGTACCCCTTGGCCGACACCGTGTCCAGCACCTGGCCGATCAGCTTTTCCTGGGCCGCCGGGTCAGAGAGGACCGCCTGGGCCCGGCTGTTGGAGAACTGTCCCTCCTCGGTCAGCGAGGAGAGGTGGAGCAGGGGCGCGGTCCCCAGCTCTGCGGCGGCGGAGAGGATCCCCTCGTCCGCCAGCGGCAGGAGGCCGCCCTGGGCGCTGAGGCCGTAGGTAAAGGGGGCCGCCGCCGTCATGTAGGGGAGGGTGGCCCGCAGCTCCTCCCGGGGGATGTAGGGATAGGCGTAGCCATTGGTAAAGAGCGTCCCCAGCCGCTCCTCTAGGCAGGAGATCACCAAAAGCTGTCCCGGGGAGAGCCGGGGGGAGCCCATGAGGGAGTAGTTGCGCTGGTAGAGCTGGCGGAGCGTCAGGCCGTAGCCGGCGGCGATGGAGGACAGGGTCTCCCCCTGCTTGACGGCGTGGACCGTCTGAGGAAAGCGGACGGCCAGGGCCTGGCCCGCCGCCAGCGCGCCGTCCTCCGGCAGGCCGTTGTCTGAGATCAAAAGGCCGGGGGGGACCCCGTAGGCCGCGGCGACGGACGCCGCCGTCTCGCCGCTTTGCACCGTATGGATCAGCATGGACAGTCACCTCGCAGCAGTCTATGCCGGGGGAGGGGACTGTATGCGGGAACGGATGGAAAAGGCGGCTAAAAGGGGAGGAAACCCAGCAGCAGGTTGGCCGTCGCGCACAGGAGGAAGCCCACGGCCAGGGGGAGGGCGGCGGCCAGCAGCGTCCAGCGGAGGCTGCCGGTCTCCCGGCGGATGGTGAGGCAGGTGGCGGCGCAGGGGAAGTGGAAGAGGGTGAAGAGGACCATGCACACCGCCGTGTGCCAGGTCCAGCCGTTGGCTGTGAGCACCGCCTGCAGCTGGCCGAGGCCCGCGTACTGCGTTAGGGAACCGGCGGAGAGGTAGCCCATCAGCAGGATGGGCATCACGATCTCATTGGCCGGGAAGCCCAGGAGAAAGGCCATGAGGATACAGCCGTCCAGCCCCATCAGCCGCCCCAGCGGGTCCAGGAAGGCCCCGCACCGGGCCAGAAGGGAGACGCCGCCGGGGGCGGCGTTGGCAAGGCACCAGATGAGGAGGCCCGCAGGCGCCGCCACCGCCGCGGCTCGCCCCAGGACGAAGAGGGTGCGGTCCAGGAGGGAGCGGACGACCACCTGGCCGATCTGGGGCCGGCGGTAGGGCGGCAGCTCCAGGGAGAAGGCGGAGGGCGCGCCCTTGAGGATGGTGGCGGAGAGAAGGCGGGAGACCAGAAGGGTGACCCCCACGGAGAGGACGATGGCCCCCAGCAGCAGGGCCGCCGCCGGGAAGGCCCCCGCCCCGCCGCCGGCAAAAAAGACGGTCAGCAGGGCGATCAGCGTGGGGAAACGGCCGTTGCAGGGGACAAGGCTGTTGGTGAGGACGGCGATGAGCCGCTCCCGGGGGCTGTCGATGATCCGGCAGCCCATGACGCCGCAGGCGTTGCAGCCAAGGCCCATGCACATGGTGAGGCTCTGCCGGCCGTGGGCGCCGCAGCGGCAGAAGAGGTGGTCCAGGTTGAAGGCCACCCGGGGCAGGTACCCCGCGTCCTCCAGCAGCGTGAACAGGGGGAAGAAGATGAGCATGGGCGGCAGCATCACCGAGACCACCCAGGCCACCGTCCGGTAGACCCCCTCCGTCAGGGCGGAGCAGAGGGCCGGCGGCAGGCCCGCCCCGGCCAGCAGGCGGCCCAGCGGCCCCTCCAGGGCCAGAAGATGGTCGGAGAGGAAGGCGGAGGGGACGTTGGCCCCGGCAATGGTGAGCCAGAGCACCAGCCCCAACAGCAGCAGCATCGCCGGGAGGCCGGCGGCGCGGGAGGTGAGGAGCCGGTCCAGCCGCCGGTCCCAGCGGTGGGCCTGGGGCGGCACCGTGACGGCTTTCGCCGCCAGCGCCGCCGCCCGGCGGACAACAGCCTCCGCCGCGGCGTCCTCCCGCTCCTGGGGGGAGAGGCCGGTGAGGTCCGGGTAGGCCACCGGGGGCGGAGGGGGCGGCAGGGGGCGCCGGACCGCGTCAAGAAGGGCGGCCTGGAGGGCAGCAAGGCCCCGGCCGCCCCGGGCGGCCGTCCCCACGACGGGGATCCCCAGGGCGCTCCGGAGAGCGGCGAGGTCCACCCGGATCCCCTTTTTCTCCGCCTCGTCCAGGAGGTTGACGCAGAGCACCACTGGGTGCGTCCGCTCCATCACCTGCAGCAGCAGGATTAGGTTGCGCTCCAGGCAGGTGGCGTCCGCCACCACCAGCGTGGCGTCGGCCTGGCCGGAGCACAGGAAATCCCGGGCCACCGCCTCCTCGGCGCCCCGGGCGGCGAGGGAGTAGGTCCCCGGCAGATCCACCAGGGTGAAGGCGGCGCCCTGGTAGGTAAAGGCGCCCCGGGCGGTGGCCACGGTTTTTCCCGGCCAGTTGCCCGTGTGCTGGTGCAGAGAGGTGAGGCGGTTGAAGACGGTGGATTTCCCCACGTTGGGGTTTCCCGCCAGGGCGACGACATAGCTTGGATCATCCAAGGCAAGGACCTCACTTTCCGTAAATGGAGATGCCGCTGGCGTCCCGGCGCCGCAGGGCGATCACCGCCCCGCGGACGGCGTAGGCCACCGGGTCCCCCCAGGGGGCGGCCTGGAGGGCCTGCACCGTGGAGCCGGGGACGAAACCCAAATCCAGCAGGCGGCGGCGCAGGTCGCCGCCGCAGGTGAGGGCGGCGACGGTGGACACGGCGCCCACCGGCAGCCGGTCCAGCGTCTGATAGCCCGTTGTCATGAGGGCGACTCCCTCCTTCCTTTTGTGCTGTCTCAGCCTATGCCGGCGCCCTGGGGGCGGTGCATGGACGCAAAGCGGCGGGGGAGGACGGGCCGACGGCCTGTCCTCCCCCGCCGTGAGGGAGGGGAGAGCCCCTCCGGCAGCGCCGCTACGCCGCCAGGTAGAGGGCGGCGCCCCGGGCGATGCCCTGGGCCAGAAGGGCCTGGTAGGACGGGTCCTGGAGCAATCGCAGCTCCGAGGGGGTGCTCATAAAGCCGCACTCCACCAGGGACGCGGGCATCCGGGCCGTCCGCAGCACGGCCAGGTCCGAGCGGTTGTGGGTCCCCATGTCGGCGGCGCCGGTGGCGCCCACCATGGTCTGGCGCAGAAGGTCCGCCAGGGCCAGGGACTGGCGGCTGCCGCCCTTATAGGCGGTGTAGATGCCGGTGGCCTCCCGGTTGGTGGCGCTGGAGTTGCAGTGGACGCTGAGAAAGAGGTCCGCCTTGTGGCGGCTGGCGAGCTCGGTGCGGGCGTAGAGGGAGAGGTCCGTGTCCCCCGTTCGGGTGAGGACCGCCTTGGCCCCCAGGGCCTCCAGGGCCGCGGCGGTCTTTTGGGCGATGGCCAGGTTCAAGGCGCTCTCCTTCACCCCCTCGTAGACAGCGCCGGTGGCGCTGCCGCCGTGGCCCGGGTCCACCACAATGGTCCTCCCGGCAAGGCTGGGGGTCCAGTCCCCGTGGATGAGGTCCACGGTGCTGCCGCTGTGGTGCCAGGTGACGGTGAGGCCCAGGGCCTCGGCTACGGCCCGCAGGGGGACCATGGTGCGGTTGTTCTCTATGTAGGCGGCGGTGTCAAAGGGAACCGCCTCCCCGTTGAGGCGGACCTGGACGGTGCGCCGGGAGCTGCCGGAGACGTTGAGCATCAGCGACAGGGCCAGGATCAGAGCCGCAAAAAAGGACGTCGTTCGTTTCATAAGGGGCATCCCTTCCTTTCGCCGCCTATTGTACGGGAGGGGACGGTCAAATTGCAAGGCGTAATCCCTGGCAGCGCAGCCGCCCTTTGGTAAAAACACATCTTGACAGTTATTCGACGTTATCTTATGCTAATGACAAATTCGTTTCACAGATCGTCGGAAAAGAGGAGAATCTCCATGAAGGATAGCGCACAAGAGATGACGCTGGAGCATCTGGCGGTGGGGGCAGGCTGTGTGATTTTACAGGTGGGCAACCAGCGGGGCGCGGTGAAACGCCGGCTGGTGGACATGGGCCTAACGCCGGGGACGGCGGTCCGGCTGGTGAAGGTCGCGCCCCTGGGGGATCCGCTGGAGCTGTCGCTGCGGGGCTATGAGCTGTCGCTGCGGAAGGAGGACGCCGCCCAGATCCGCGTTAGGCCCCTAAAAGCGGGGGAGAAGGCGGAGGCGGCGGTTTCCGAGCGCGCCTACCACCTGGGGGGCAGGTGCCACGGGGACTGCGGCAGCTGCGCCATGGCCTGCCCGGACAAGGCCACGCTGGAGGAGATGCGCCGCTCCCATGTCCACGAGCAGGAGCAGCACCCCCGGCAGTACGACGCCGCGGAGCACGACAAGCACCAGTGGAAGGTGGCCCTGGTGGGAAACCCCAACGCGGGGAAGACCACCCTCTTCAACGCCCTCACCGGCTCCAACCAGTATGTGGGCAACTGGCCGGGCGTCACGGTGGAGAAGAAGGAGGGCATCGCCAAGGTGGGGGAGCTGAGCTTTAC
>CALWXD010000164.1 GCA_944385425.1 uncultured Oscillospiraceae bacterium
CGGTGAACCGCTCCCAGGCCTTCTCGTCGTGCTCCATGGCCTCCTCCATGCCGAATTTCTCCTCCACGGACTGGAACCACACCCCGTCCATGGCCAGCCAGTTCTTGGCGTAGAGGCTGAGCAGCTCCATGAACTGCTCCCGGGTCATCCCCGCAAGCAGCGTCTGCTTGTCTATATGTTCCATGATGGTTGTCCTCCTTCCTCATTGCGGCATAGTCCTCGGGGGCGGGGACGTTCCACGCCTCGACGCAGAACGCCTAAGCAAGGGATTGGCCATCGCCGCTGGCAGTGGTTCCGCCCCTCGCTTGCTATCCCCCTCCCGCCGAGAAAGGGACGGGAGGGTTTTTCATCCGCGGCGGTCCCGGGAGCCCCGCAGCCTCTGGAAGAGACGGCCCAGCAGGGAGGGGCTCCCTACGGCGGTCCCCTGCTCCCGCTGCCGCTCCGCCTCCTCCATGAGGAACTGCTGGCTGTCCAGCGGCGGGAGGGCGGGGTCCTTTTTCGCATAGGTGCCGTCCGGCTGGAGCACGCGGGCCTTCAGCGTGTCCCGCTCCTCCGCCTCCAGCAGCTGGTGGATCCTCTCCCGCACCCTCGGGTCAAAAATGGGGCAGGCCACCTCCACCCGCCGCTCGGTGTTGCGGGTCATGAAGTCCGCGGAGGAGATGTACATCCTCTCCTCCCGCCCGGCGCCGAAACAGTAGACGCGGGCGTGCTCCAGGTACCGGCCCACGATGCTGGAGATCCGGATGTTCTCCGTCTTCCCCGGAACGCCGGGGAGCATGCAGCAGATCCCCCGGACCACCATCCTAACCTGCACGCCGGCGCAGGACGCCTCGGAGAGCTTGGCGATGAGGTCCGCGTCGGTGACGGAGTTGATCTTCACGGTGATGCGGCCGTTCTCCCCCTTGGCGATCTCCCCGTCCATCAGGCGGAGCAGGGTGGACTTCAGCGTCACCGGCGCCACCAGCAGGTGCTGGTACTCGCCGTAGAGGTTGCCGATGGAGAGGTTCTTGAAGAAGGCGGCGGCGTCCCGGCCGATCTGCTGGTCAGCCGTTATGAGGGAGAGGTCGGTGTAGAGCTTGGCGGTGTTCTCGTTGTAGTTGCCCGTGCCCACCTGGGTGATATACTGCACGCCGTTTCTTCCCCGGCGGGTGATGAGGCACACCTTGGAGTGGACCTTGAAGGAGTCAAAGCCGTAGAGGATGCTGCACCCGGCCTCCTCCAGCCGCTCGGACCAGTCGATGTTGTTCTGCTCGTCAAACCGGGCCCGCAGCTCGATGAGCACGGTGACGCTCTTGCCGTTTTCCGCGGCGCTGCACAGGTGCTCCACCAGCTTGGCCTTGCCGGCCAGGCGGTAGATGGTGATCTTGATGGAGACCACCGAGGGGTCTGCGGCGGCCTCCTTGATGAGGTGGAGGAAGGGCTCCATGCTCTCGTATGGGTAGCTGAGGAGGACGTCGCCCCGCTCGATCTGGTGGAGCAGGCTCTCCCCCCGGCGGACGCTCCCCGGCCAGACGGGGGCGAAGGGGGGATAGACCAGGGCCTCCCGCGTCCCCTTGGGCACCCTGCTGATGAGCCCGTAGACATAGCCCAGCTTCAGCGGGGCGGAGGTGGTGTAGATCTGGTTGTCCGCCAGGCGCAGCTTGCCCTTCAGATAGTCGGAGAAGGCGGCGCTGATCCGGTGGCTCAGCTCCAGGCGCACCGGGGCCAGGCGGCTGCGGCGGTTGAGGACCTTTTTCATCCGCTGGCGGAAGTCCGTCTCGTCGGCGAAGATCTCGTCGTCGGGGTTCACATCGGCGTTGCGGGTGACGGTAAAGACCACCTTCTCCAGCACCGTATAGGGGTGGAACAGCTTTTCCACAAACTCCATGACGACGCTCTCGGTCCTAATATAGCGCACCTCGCTGCCGGGGAGGTAGAACACCGCCGGCAGGGCGTCGGGCAGGGGGATGACGCCGAAGATCTCCCGGTTTTTGTGTTTAAGCATCACCCCGATGTGGATGACCTTGTTGGCCAGGTGGGGGAAGGGGTGCTGCACGTCCACGATCTGGGGGGAGAGCACCGGGGCGATGGACGCCTCGTAGTACTGCTCGACGCAGGCCCTCTCGTTTTTGGCCAGCTCCTTCCAGCCCAGGCAGCAGATGTCGTGGAGGCGCAGCTGCTGCTCCACCTCGCTGTACAGGACCTCCTGCTTGCGGTAGAGGGGGCGCACCGCCTCGAAGATGTGGTCCAGCTGCTGGCGGGGGGTCATGCCGGACTTGCTGTCCACCATGTCCGGGTCCTCATGGAGGATATCAAAGAGGCTCCCCACCCGGATCATGAAAAACTCGTCTAAGTTGCTGGCGAAGATGGCGATGAACTTCAGCCGCTCCAGCAGGGGGACCGTCTCGTCCATGGCCTCGCTGAGCACCCGGTCGTTGAACCGCAGCCAGGACAGCTCCCGGTTCTGGGTATAGCCGTTTTGATAGAGGTAATCCATACGTCTCTCTCCTATCTCCCCGCCGTTTCCCTGCCCGCGCGGAGGAAAGCCGCCCCGGGGCGGCCCGGACAGGCGCCGGACGGATACCGACTGCCCGTACCGCCGCCGGCGGAGCGGCCGCCATGGAGGTCCATGCCGGACAGGACCCGCCCCGGCGGCAGCGGTACAGGGTCTATTCTACCTTACCGCAGCAGCCGCCTTCTGTCTACCGGCGCCGTGTAATTTCTGTGTAAAATATCGGTAAGGCCGCCGGCCGCGCCCCGCTCCCTTCTGTTGTTTTTCTTATCTTTATTATATTATACCGTCACAGCCGGGAAAGGGCAAGGCCCGCGGCCCTTGCCGGGGGCGGGAAAATGTGCTATACTCCTTTCTAAAGAGCCGGCGCCGGGGTATGGGGGGAGGCGGAGCGGCGCGTCTGGCCGGCAGGCGCCGGACCGCCCCGCCCTTTGTCGGAATTTTTACTTGACGGTGGCTCTGTTTCGGTTTACCATGAACCAAGCAACCCAATAGCCAAGCAAACAACCAAGCGGACGCAGCGTCCGCGGAAAGGACTGCAGGTCCCTATGAAGACGCTCATTGAAAACGGCCTGGTCATCGACCCGGCCAACCAGGTGGAGGCCCGGCTGAACCTGGTGCTGGAAAACGGGAAGGTGGCGGAGGTCACCTCCGCCCGCCCCCGGGCCGACCGGGTGGTGGACGCGGCGGGCAAGGTGGTGACACCCGGTTTCATCGACATCCACATGCACGAGGACCCCGTCGGCCCCGACGGGAGGCTGGTGAAAACCGAGGATACCGCCATCTTCAGCTGCATGCTCCGCATGGGGGTCACCACGGTGCTGACGGGCCAGTGCGGCCTCAACCAGTACGACCCGGGGGACTACCTGGACCTCGTGGACCGGGACGGCGCCGCTGTCAACGTGGCCATGCTGGCCGGCCACGCGTTCTTCCGGGAGCGGGCGGGGCATACGGATAAGTATACCCCCGTGACGGAGGAGGAGCTCTCCCGCATGGAGCGGGACATGGCCCGGGCCCTGGACCGGGGGTGTTTCGGCATCTCCTACGGCATCCGCTATGTCCCCGGCATCGACCGGCGGGAGCTGGAGCGGACGGCGGCCCTGTGCCGAAACGGGAAGGGAATGATCGCCGCCCACATCCGCAGCGACGCCGGCGAGGTGCTGGACGCGGCCCGGGAGTTTTTGGATGTGGGGGCGGCTCTGGGCGTCTCCACCCAGGTCTCCCACATCGGCTCCATGGCGGGGTTTGGCCAGATGGAGGACTTCCTCCGGCTGGTGGACGTCTACCACATGAACGGCCTCGACGTCTCCTGCGACTGCTACCCCTACTACGCCTTCTCCACCACCCTGGGCTCCACCACCTACGACGACGGGTGGATGGAGCGCTACCACTGCGGCTACGACGTCATCGAGCTGTGCGAGGGGAAGTACAAGGGGCAGCGGTGCACCAGGGAGATCTTCGACGAGGTCCGCCGGGACCAGCCGGAGTGCCTCACGGTGTGCTACGTCATGCAGGACAGGGACGTGGACATGGCCTTCCGCCACCCCAACGTCATGCTGGGCAGCGACGGCATCATGAACTTCGGCCAGGGCCATCCCCGGGCGGCGGGGGCCTTCCCCCGTCTGCTGGCGGAGTTTGTCCGGCCGGGCAAGCTGCCGCTGTTCGAGGCGGTGCGGATGATGACGGCCATGCCCGCAGAGAAAATGGGCCTTCCGGGCAAGGGGCGGCTGAACGTTGGCGCGGACGCGGACGTGGTGATCTTCGACCCGGAGAAGGTGGCGGACCGGGCCACCTTCCTGGAGCCCACCCTGCCCCCTGTGGGCATCGACTCCGTGTGGATCGGCGGGGAGCTGGCGGCCCGGGACTGCAAGATCGTGCGCGGCAGCCTGGGGCGCTCCGTCCGAAAATAACCCGTTCATTCAAATTTTGGTTTTAGGAGGAAAACAGAATGGAATATGGATTTTTGTCGGTGGTGCCGCCGCTGGTCACGATTGTACTGGCGCTGGTGCTGAAAAACGTCTTTGTCTCCCTGCTGGTGGGCATTTTCCTGGCCTCGCTGATCCTCTGCGGCGGGAACCTCTTCCTGGGGCTGAACAACACCTTTTACGGCATTGTCTCCACCTTTGAGAGCAGCGGCAACACCATCGTCCTCATGTCCATGCTCCTCATCGGCGCGCTGATCTATCTCATCGAGCGCTCCGGCGGCATCGAGGGGTTTGTGGACATCATGGTGAAAAAGCGGGGCATCATCAAGTCCAAGCGGGCCTCCGCCTTCTTCACCTGGCTTTTGGGCATCGTGGTCTTCACCTCCGGCTCCCTCAGCTGCATGGTCACCGGCTCCGTCTCCCGCCCCCTCAACGACAGCATGAAACTGCCCCATGAGAAGGCGGCCTTCCTGGTACATACCACCTCCACCCCTTGGTGCGTGCTCTTCCCCTTGAGCGGATGGCTGGCCTCCATGACCGGCTACCTCACCTCCGGCGGCGTGGCGGACAGCGACGCCATCACGGTGCTGATCCAGTCCATCCCCTTGAATTTCTACTGCATCATCGCCATCGTCTTTGCCCTGCTGGTGACCCTCCTCCCCCTGGACTTCGGCCCCATGAAAAAGGCGGAGCTGCGGGCGGAGCAGACCGGTGAGCTGGACGACCCCGCCTCCGTTCCCGAGGAGGCCCGGGAAATGAGCAAGGGCGCCAGCGGCGTCAAGCCCCGGATGAAGAACATGATCATCCCCATGATTGCCATGATCGGCGTGATCCTGGCGGTGCTGATCGTCTCCGGCAACGGCAATCCCACCAGCGGCGACGGCATGCAGGCCCTGCTGTGGGGCTGCATCATGGCCCTGCTGGTGATCTCCGTCATGGTGATGGTGGAGCGGCTGTACAACCTGGAGCAGCTGGTCAACGAGATCATGAAGGGCATGTCCACCATGCTGCCCATCGCCTGTGTGCTGCTCTTCGGGTTCACCATGGGTACCATGGTCAGCAGCCTGGACACCGGCAACTACCTCTCCTCCGTATTCATGCGGTTTTTGACCCCAGCCCTGCTGCCGGCGCTGACCTTCATCATCTCCATGCTGCTGTCCTTTGCCACCGGCACCTCCATGGGCACCATGGCCATCATGGCCACCATCGCCCTGCCCATGGCCATCAACATGGGCGTCAGCGTGCCGCTGGTGGCCGGCTCCATGTTCGGCGGCTCCATCTTCGGGGACCACTCCTCCCCCATCTCCGACACTACCATCATGTCCTGCGCCACCACCGGCTGCAACATCATTGACCATGTAAAGACCCAGATGCCCTATGTGCTCTGCTTTGCCGGGGCCTCTCTGGTGCTCTATGTGATCGTAGGGTTCGTAATGTGACAAAAGCGGCGCAGCCTAACGACAGGCGCCCCGCCCGGGAAAATCCCGGGCGGGGCACCTTTTGTGTGTATCGTCTTCTCATGGGATGCCGAAGAACCGCCTGCCGTTCTCCATCGTGATCCGGGCGCACTCCTCCGGGGAGATGCCCTTGATCTCCGCGAGCTTTTCGCAGACGTAGCGCACCAGGGTGGAGTCGCAGCGCTTCCCCCGGCAGGGCACCGGGGCCATGTAGGGGCTGTCCGTCTCGATCATCAGATGCTCCAGGGGGATCTCCCGGGCGGCCTCCACCGCCCTTTTGGCGTTTTTATAGGTGAGCACCCCGGTGAAGGAGATCATCCAGCCCAGTTTCACCAGCTCCCGGGCCATCTCCGCGCTGCCGGAGTAGCAGTGGAACACCCCCCGCACGCCGGGAAACTCCTTTACAATGGCAAGGCTGTCTCCATGTGCCTCCCGGTCGTGGACGATCACCGGCAGCCGCAGCTCCCCGGCCAGGGCCAGCTGGGCCCGGAAGGCCCGCTGCTGCAGCGCTCTGGGGGGATTCTCCTCCCAGTAGTAGTCCAGTCCGATCTCCCCAATGGCCACCACCCTGGGGTGCGCCGCCAGCTGCCGCAGGACCTCTGCAAAGCGGTCCTCCCAGTCGGCACAGTTTTCCGGGTGGACGCCCACGGCGGCGTAGACGTGGGGGAACCGCTCCGCCAGAGCGATGGCGGAGCGGGAGGAGGAGAGGTCGCAGCCGGGATTTACCACCAGCCCCACCCCCTGCCCCGGCAGGGCGACCAGCAGGGCCTCCCGGTCGGCGTCAAAGGCGGCGTCGTCATAGTGGGCGTGGGTGTCAAAAAGGGTCATGTCGGTCTGGTGCCTCCTCTTGAAAATTAGTGATGGTGCCTGTCCTCCCCCACCGGTGAGGGGACTATGCGCCCTGGCAGGCGCGAGGAATCTTCCTCAGCAGCCGCGGAAAGTCGCCCCTCTGCGGTGGGAGACAAAACTCCTCCCCCCCGTCGGAGAGGCTTCTACAGCGTCCTGCGGCGCAGGGTGCCGTTCTGGGCCATGGAGACAAAGTCCCCGTCGGCCACGATGATGTGGTCCAGCAGGGTCACGCCGATGGCCTGGAGGGCGGACTCGATCTGCACGGTGGTCAGCACATCGTCCCGGGAGGGGATGGCCAGGCCGCTGGGGTGGTTGTGGGCCAGGATCACGGCGGAGGCGTTAAAGCGCAGGGCGTACTCCACCACCCGCCGGATGGACAGCTCCGCGCTGGAGGCGTCCCCCTCCGCCAGGCGGCGGCAGTCCAGCACCTTGCCCTTGGCGTCCAGGCACAGCTGGTAGGCCACCTCCAGCCGCTCTCCGGCAAAGCGCTCCAGGAGATAGGCCCCGGCGGCCTCCGCGCTGCTGAGGATCACCGGCTCCCGCTCCAGTGCGCTAAGGCGGCAGCGCCGGCCGATCTGCCCCACCAGGCGGAGGAACAGCGCCGTCCCCTCTCCCACGCCCGCCACCTGCCCCAGATGCTCCGGCTGGGCGGAGAGGACCGCCTCCAGGGAGCCGAACTGCTCCATCAGCCGGTGGGCGATGGGGTTGGTGTCCTGGCGGGGGATGGCGTAAAACAGCAGCAGCTCCAGCACCTCGTGGTCGGCGAAGGACTCCAGGCCGTGGGCGGAAAACCGCCTGCGCAGCCGCTCCCGGTGCCCGTCGTGCACCCCCATCTCTACTCCCCCTCTCCCCCCGCCTGCGGGGCGGGGGGCACCGTGTCGCTTTATCGTACTATTGTACCATGATTTTTCCCGGCCGACAAGCATCTTTTCGCACAAAACTGCGCCCCCCTCCCGCCGCCGCCCCCCTGCGGCGGCAAAAATCCCGGGCGGCGGGGGATAAGGGCTTGACAGCCGGCGGAATTTGGCATAAAGTAAAAGAAACAGAGAGATCCGGTAGGTAAGGCTACCACAGGGATATGGGTCGCTGCCGCGAAACCGTGGAGACACGGCGAGAGGGTTTGAGCAGATCATGTCGAAACAGGAAGGCATGACCTAATGCGATTACACCGCCCTGTGATGCTAAAGCTTGTACGGTGGGAGAGGGCTTGCGCCCTTTCGCGTGTCGTCTGCGCAACCGCAGCCATGGTGCCGGCCCCTGGTGTACCGTGGCTGTGTTTTTTTGCTTTGGGACAGCCCCGCCGAAGGCGGGCATACTAGCAGGGAATCCACCCCAGACGGCAGGGGCGGAGACGGAAAGGAGGCGCCGTATATGCGGACATGGGAGAGCGAGGCATTGATGGAGCAGCTGGAAGGGCTGATGGAGAAACGGCAGTGGGCCAGCCTGCGGGATCTGCTGGTGCCCATGGAGCCGGCGGACATCGCAGAGATCCTGGACGAGCTGCCGGAGGACCGGCTGCCGCTGCTGTACCGGCTGCTGCCCAAGGAGCTGGCGGCGGAGGTCTTCGTGGAGATGGAGCCGGACCAGCAGGAGCTTTTGATCAAGACCTTCTCAGACACGGAGCTGAAGGAGGTGCTGGATGAGCTGTATGTGGACGACACGGTGGACCTTGTGGAGGAGATGCCCGCCAGCGTGGTCAAGCGGATTCTGCAGCACGCCGACCCGGAGACCCGCAAGAGCATCAACGAGATCTTGAAGTACCCCGAGGACTCCGCCGGCTCCATCATGACCACGGAGTTTGTGGACCTAAAAAAGGGCATGACCGTGGAGGACGCCATCAAGCGCATCCGCCGCACCGGCACGGACACGGAGACCATCAACTACTGCTATGTTACGGACCCCAGCCGCCACCTGCTGGGCACCGTTTCCATCCGCACCCTCCTCCTGGCGGAGGAGGACGACGTCATCGGCGACATCATGGACCCCAACGTGGTCTTCGCCCGCACCATGGACGACCGGGAGGACGTGGCCCAGTCCCTCAGCAAGTACGGCTTTCTGGCCCTGCCGGTGGTGGATACGGAGGACCGGCTGGTGGGCATCGTCACCGTGGACGACGCCATGGACGTCATGGAGGAGGAGGCCACGGAGGATATCGAAAAGATGGCGGCTATCACCCCCTCGGACCGACCCTACCTCCGCACCGATGTGCTCAGCCTTTTCAAGTCCAGGATCCCGTGGCTTCTGTTGCTGATGATTTCTGCCACCTTTACCGGCATCATTATCACCTCTTTTGAGGATGCCTTGAGCGCCTATGTGGTGCTCACCGGTTTCATCCCGATGCTTATGGATACCGGAGGGAACGCCGGCTCTCAAGCGTCGGTAACCGTGATCCGCGGTCTAAGCCTTCATGAGCTGGAGTTTTCTGACCTGCTGCTTGTTATTTGGAAGGAGATCCGGGTGGCGGTTCTTTGCGGCATCACGCTGGCGGTGGCGAACTTCGCCAAGATGATGCTGATAGACCGGCTGCTTTTGGGCAATGTGAGCTTGACCCCCTCGGTGGCTATGGTGGTCTGCCTCACGCTGGTCTTGACCGTGTTCTGCGCCAAGGTGGTGGGATGCATCCTCCCCATGCTGGCCAAAAAGGTGGGCTTTGACCCTGCGGTGATGGCCAGCCCCTTCATCACCACCATTGTGGACGCGATTTCCCTTTTTATCTACTTCTCCTTTGCCACCCTGCTCCTGGGGATTTAGCGCGCCCCGGCGCGGCATCCCCCGCAAAAAAAGCCCCGGGCCTCCATAGGAGGCCCGGGGCTTTTCCGTCTAAGAGGGCTGCGGCCCCTCGATCCGCGCCATCTCCCGGCGGAAGAATACCAAAAACAGGATGAGGGAGACGGTGACGCTGATAAGGTCCGACACCGGCTCAGCCAGGAAGATGGCCAGGACCTTGTTCTCCATCCAGCGGGGCAGGATGTAGATGAGAGGGATGAGGAGGATCACCTTCCGCAGGCACGCGATGAACAGCGACGCCTTGGCCATGCCGATGGAGAGGAATGCCTGCTGCACGGACAGCTGGATGCAGAACAGGCACAGCACCGCCGTATAGACCCGCAGCGCCCAGGAGCCGGTCTCCATCAGCGCCTGGGACTCGCTGTTGAACAGCAGCACAAACAGCTCCGGGAACAGCTGCACCAGCGCCCACACCAAAAACATGTAGGCCGCGCTGATGCGGAGCATGGCGCGGAAGGCCGCCTTCACCCGCTGGGGGTTGCGGGCGCCGTAGTTGTAGCTCATGATGGGCTGGGCCCCCTGGCCGATGCCCTGGGCGGGGAGCCAGGCCATCTGCATCACCGTGCTGGCGATGGTCATGGCCCCCACGGCGATCCTGCCGCCGTACTGGGAGAGGGAGGCGTTGAAGGAGATGTTCAGCGCCGCCTCCGTGGCCTGCATCACAAAGGGGGCCAACCCCAGGGCCAGCACCGGGCCCATGATCCTGGGGGAGGGGCGGAGATACCTCCGCCGGATGCGCAGCTTGGTGTGGGGGCTTGCCAGGAGGAACCACACGGCGAAGGCGGCGGAGAGGGCCTGGGAGAGGATGGTGGCCAGGGCCGCGCCGGCCACCCCCATGTCAAAGAGGTAGATGAATACCGGGTCCAGCACGATGTTGGTCACCGCGCCGATGAGCACCGTCACCATGGCGAAACGGGTGTAGCCCTGGGTGGTGATAAAGAGGTTGAGCCCCAGGGCCAGCATGACAAAGAGGGAGCCCATGGCGTAGATCCGCATGTAGGGCCTGGCGTAGACAATGGTCTCCCCGGTGGCGCCGAAGAGGTAGAGCAGCTCCTCGCTCCAGCCGGCAAACACCGCCGTGATGGGGATGGACAGGACGATCAGCGAGGTAAAGCAGCTGCCCAGGATCCGCTCCGCCGTGTCCCGGTCCCCCTTGCCCATGGAGATGGAGGCCCGGGGCGCGCCGCCCTGGCCCACCAGGTAGGCGAAGGCGGAGAGGAAGTAGGTGAGGGGGAAACACAGCCCCACGCCGGTGAGGGCCGTCTCCCCCACCACGGGCATGTGGCCGATGTAGATCCGGTCCACAATGTTGTAGAGGAGGTTGACCAGCTGGGCCAGGACCGTGGGCACCGCCAGGCGCAGCAGGAGCTTTCCCACCGGGGCGGTGGCCAGCTGGGCGGAGACGTCGGCGGCGATGGCTTTCTGAGACATGGGGAGGACCTTCTTTCTCCTAGGATAGGGCGGCTCAGAGGGCGAAGCCGCCGTCGGCGGTGATCACCTGGCCGGTGATGAAGGAGGCGCGGTCAGAGGCCAGGAAGGCCACGGCCTCCGCCACCTCATCCGGCGTCCCCAGGCGGCCCATGGGGGTGTCTGCCGCCAGGGCGGACAGGGTCTCCGGCCCCAGGGGGGCGGTCATATCCGTGGCGATGACCCCGGGGGCCACGCAGTTGACCCGGATGCCCGAGGGGGCCAGCTCCGCCGCCAGGGAGCGGGTGAGGCCGATCACCGCCGCCTTGGACGCGGCGTAGGCCACCTCGCAGGAGGCCCCCCGCAGCCCCCAGATGGAGGAGAGGTTCACAATGGCCCCCCGCTTTTCGTGGAGCATGTGGGGCAGCACCGCCTGGATGGCGTAGAAGGCGGCGTCCACATGGACGGCGAACATATCCCGCCAGCCCTGGTCGGTGATGTCCTGGAACTGCTCCTGCCGGGCGATGCCGGCGTTGTTCACCAGCACCTCCACCGGGCCCAGGAGCGCCTCCGCCTCCCGGATGGCGGCGGTGATGGAGGCGCGGTCCCGCACGTCCGCCTGCACTGCGGCGGCGCTGCGGCCCTGCTGCCGCAGCGCCGCAGCCAGGGCCCGGGCCGCCTCCCCGGAGGTGTGGTACTGGATAGCCACAGCCATCCCCTCGGCGGCCAGGCGGCAGGCCGCCGCCCGACCGATCCCCCGGGCGGCGCCGGTGATAAAAGCGGAACCGGGCATAAAACGCGCCTCCTCACATAGATGGATAGAAGAAGTAGATGGCGAGAAGCGCAGGGCAGGCACGTCCCCCTGTTTCACGGGCTTCTCTCAACAGAACCTAGTGTAACAAAAAGCGGCGGCTTTTGCAAGAAAAGGTGTTGACAAACCAGAAATTTTCGGGTACAATACTTTTTGTTCTGGACGCTTAGCTCAGCTGGCTAGAGCACCTGCTTGACGTGCAGGGGGTCAGCGGTTCAAGTCCGTTAGCGTCCACCAACGCCCCCGGAGCCGCAATGGTTCTGGGGGTTTTTGCTACAACGCTGTCCTTCCATTTGTTAGTAATGTGCCAGTAACGTCAAAGGCTTTATCCCAAACCCAACCCAGGCCAGCAGGAACCCAGCAGAGCCCGAAACCGAGGCGGAGGCGCTGTTTTACGCCGCTGCTTCCCGCCTCGGCTTCCAAGGGACTCCAGGCACTCCTTTTCCTGCAACGAGACCGCTTTTCCATGGCCTCCGCTACAAAAAGGGTCCGCCACACGCTGATCGGTGTGTGGCGGACCCTTTTGCAGGCCAATTTGCCGGTTTGCGCATACTTTGATCGCGTTCCCAGCCCGGCTATAGAGATGATAGGAATCTGTATGGGCCGGGCAACCGTTCCGCCGTCTCCTCTGCCCCCCTAAGGCCGCGATGCAAAGGACCATGCTTACAACCCCAAGAAACGGAAAATGCGCTTGGATATGAGCAGCATCAGCCTTACTTCCGAAGAATTGAGGTCCATACCTGTCGTGTCAAGAATCCGCGTGATGCGATATTTTAGGGTGTTGTAGTGTATGTGCAGCTGTTTCGCCGTTTCTACCATATCAAAGTTGTATTCCGCGTAAGCAAATAACGTCTGCGTAAGATCGGTTTGCTTTTCTTGGTCCGCTTGATACAATTTCCAAATAGATGGCGGGACGCACTGCTCCAATGACTCGGCCTCTTCATAGAGCAAAAGCATGTGGTCTATGATCAAAGAGCGGTAGGAGGCAAGCCTGCGAGACGGAAAGGTCCTATGCAGAACAGCCAAACCCCTGGTCGCTTGCTGGCAGCTTGCCGCAAACTGGTGGAGATGGGAAAAAGGGAGGCTGAGCACCGCGATTAAATCCAATCTCTCAAGCGTCTGCTCAATCCCCAGGGCCTGCGCCTCTGTAAACGGGCACATATCCTGGCTATCACACAGCAACAGCAGCCGGCCCTCTTCAATCAGCAGGTATGGCAGCGGCAAAAAGGGTTTCAGCCGCAGATATACGATATACATCTGGTCATCTGTCCCTTTGTTCTGCCGCTGTTCCACCGCTAAGACAAACTTTTCTCGCCGCAGCGCGATTCCGCCGTGATTTGGCCAATCCGCCAGGCTGTCCACAGGGCGCGTATGGTGCAGCAAGTCATGGAGCAAAACATTTTCAGACAAATAGGCCCCGGATTTATACAACGTGTCGTCCTGCATGCGCAGCTCGATATAACTGCACAAAATGCGAAACAGCCTGTCTGTGCGGTCAGAAATTCTGTGCCCCGGAAATTCCCCCAAAAGATATGCGATCGGGCTGCCATTTCGCGAAATTCGTCCCGCCAGAATGCAGTTGCCGTCTTGCTCCATCGCATATATTGTGCCGTCTTTTTTGACAAACGGGTTTTGCTGATGGGTTCTTTCAAACAGCTTGAGCAGAGATTCTGTGGTCGGTTCCCATGTTGTGACGGCCTCTGTCTGCGCTAAAACCGTCAGCCGGCAATCAATCAGCGCCAGCGGCCCTTTGAGAACCGCGTATCCGCGCTGAAGCATGGTATTCAGTTCTGCCTTTTCCAGTACGGACTGGAGCAGTTCCGCGGATAAAAGGCCTACAATGACTTGGTTTTCAAAAACTTCTGAGGCGAGATGGAACAGGTCGATGGGCGGCTGTTGATCGGGCAGGAGCAAGTAGGTATTCTGTTTTAATCCGCGGTAGCGTTCCGGGAGGGGGGTATCCGCAACGAGGGCGAAGCAGCACCCAGTCTCCGGAGGGGTGTCCGGCAGTTGGGAGGCGGAACCGATATATAAGTTTTCTGGCGTAAAGCCATTCTCAATCCCGTGGAAAATTGGCCTAAAGTACTGGAACGCCTCTACTTCCCCCTGCAAAAGTTCGGGCCGATAATCCATCAGCTCCTCATAGAACATGGAAACCGTTACCAGCACTTCCATCCCCTCCAGTCGAAAGATTTTTTATCAATAATAGCACATCCGCGGGCTTTGTCAAGTTGCACAGGAACCCGGCGGACCGTTTCGCGTTTTTGCAATATATTGCAAAAACGCGCGGTTTTTTTCTGGGTTTGTAACATGGCTTTTCCCGCGAGCTTCCGGTATCATATAGACAATACGTAGCGCTACAAAAAACAACAAGGAGGATCGCATTATGGCAAATCCTTTCCGGGCTTCCAAAGAAGCGTGTCAGATGGTAGCCGATAATAAAGGCGTAACCTATGAAATCCAAAGTATTGCCGCGCGGTTTCTGACGGACCTTGACTTTGTGCGCTCCATTATGCCGCCTTGCTACCGGGTCCCCGATGTGCCCATGGCCACTTTGACGTTAGGCAAAGTCAAAAACCATGGCCCGCAGGCTATGGACCGCGGCTATACCTACTGCGATTTGGCTATCCTTGGGTTTGACTGCCATTACGAGGACCTGCCCGAACGCGCGGAGTATACTCCGCTGGTCTACTTTAACCAGGAGGCGGTGATCTATTCCGGGCGGGAATTCCTCGGGGAGCCGAAGCGGTATGGGCGGACGGAATTATTCCTTTTTGACAACCACGTCTCGGCCTCCCTTGTGCGTTTTGGCCAGTCTATCGCTGAGATTGAAGCGGACCTTGGACCGGATCAAGGCGCGCAGGAGCCCATTGTTACCTATGGCGCGCACCTAAAATGCTGCCTTACCCATCAGCAGAACGCGATGATGTACGATCCCATCGCCGCGGTAAGCCGGCGGATTTCAAGGCCGCTCCACATGCGGACCGGGACGGGGACGCTCCGTCTAATTGGCGGGTTCAAAGACGCCCTGGATGAAATCCCCATGCTGGGCGATTGCTCCTTTGAGTATGTCGAGACCCTGCTGAGTTACATCAACGACGTTCCGACAAAGTCCTACCCCGACCGCGAGGCTTTTATGCCCTTCTATTTGGGTACCTGCCAGAATTACGTCCGCCATATCTAAACCGTGAAGGCCGCCGGGCGGGCTGGATGCCTGCCCGGCGGCATGGTGATTAAGGAGGGATTTCCATGCGTCAAAAGGACCAGATTCCCGCTTCTCCCGGTGAAAAAATCGGAAAGTTAGAGATGTTTTCGTTTGGATGCGGAGAGATTTCTACAAATATTTTGTTTTCCATCACGACGGTCATTTTAACCTTTTTTTATACGGATGTTGTCGGCGTCAGCGCGGCGGCAGTAGGCGCCATCATCGGGGTTTCCCAGGTTTTTAACGGCGCCTCGGATATCGTCGCGGGTTTCATCGTTGACCGGACGCATTCCAAATACGGGCGCGCCCGCCCATGGCTCCTATATATGTCCATCCCATACGCAATTACTTTTGTCCTGCTGATGACCGTTCCCAATGTCGCCCCGTTTGCCCAGCTGATCTATATTTTTATTACCTATAACCTGCTTATGACCGTGGTTTATACCATGCTGCAGATTTCCTTTTCCACGCTGACTACGCTGCTGAGCTGGGATCAAAAAGAGCGCTCGCGCCTCAGTATTGTCCGCATGACCATGTCTCCGATCGCAAATATTGCCGTAACGCTTACGTTTTTGAAGGTGGTCAATGCGATGGGCGGGGACCAGGCGGCGTGGGTAAAGGTTACCGCGGTCTACGCCTTGATTGCCGCCGCGCTGATGCTCTGGTGCTTTTTCCATACGAAGGAGCGGGTTGACCTGCCGGACAAGCCGGGCAATGAACGCCTCCCCATAAAAACGGCCCTAAAGGTGCTTTTCCAAAACAAATACTTCTGGATCGTTACCCTTTATTTTCACCGCGGTATATATGACGTTTAACGGGACGGTCCTTACCTACTACTGCAAGTACCTGCTGTTTGATGAAGAGCTGATGGGCACAATCAATATGGCGGGGCAAGTCGTCATGCTGGTGGGGATTCCGCTGGTGGGGGTTTTCCTAAGGTGGCTGAACAAACGCACGCTTTGCATCCTTGGCTCCGGCTTGATTGTCCTTGGCAGTCTGATCCTTATCATTGCTCCGGAAAACATTGCGCTCCTTATGATCTCCTCGTTTATTCGCGGCTTCGGATTTTCAACAACCTATGCCCTCATCTATGTTATGATTGCTGATGTCGTCGAATACGGGCACTGGAAAACCGGCATCCGGACACCCGGGGTCATCACAAGCTCCGCGTCCTGCGGCCAGAAAATGGGCTCCGGATTTGGAAGCTTTCTGATCGGTGTGATTATGGAAGGCAACGGCTATGACGGGACGCTTGCCGCACAGCCCGAAGCGGCAATTGAGACGATCTATAACCTCTATGTGTTTGGAATTGCCGCGATTGGCTGCATCATGATCGTAATCCTGCTGTTTTACCATTTGGAGCAGGAGTACCCGAAAATTATTTCCGAACTCATGGCGCGGACAAAGGCGTCTGAAGAGACATAGGGACGCGTTTCCCTTATCGCGTGCGGCAAAAGGCGCGGACACCGGTTCCCGCCTTTTGCGCTTTGCGGGCGCGTAAGGCTGGCGCCGTTTGCGGCGCGGCGTCCCCTGCGGAAGCTGGGCATGCGCCCTTTCGGCCCGTCGGAACCTTGTTTTCCCGCCGCAGATGTGATAGGATTTCCCTACAGATCAAGCGGAAGGGGGGAACCCTATGGGTGAGGTCATGGCGCTGATAAAGGAATTTGGGGCCGTGCTCCAGCCCGGCGCCGTCGTCGGCATCGCGGCCGCGGTGGTCCTCTTTCTCCTGGACGCGCGGTGGGCAAGGGCCCACCCGCCCCGCAGCAGGCGGGTGGAGAAGGCGGCCGCCCTGGGCCGCGTGGTGACGGCCAGGCGGGTGAAATACTGGGACGACGGCCTTACGCCCGCGGAGAAGGCCACCTCGCAGTATCACGCCATATATGCCTATGAGGTCTCCGGGAAGCAGTACCAGTACAAATACCTGGATCGCTCCGCCCCGCCGGCGCGGATCCAGCTCTACTACTTGGACCACCCCGGCCGGGCCTTCCGCGGCAGGGAGAAGCGGGGCGTCTTCACGCAGATGTTCCTTCTCCTGTTCCCTATCGCCGCAGGCGCGGCGGTGGCGTATCTGCTGGGCGTAAGATGACAAGGAGCCGCCCCCTCTTGCGGGGGGCGGCTCCTTTGCCGCACAGCGCGGGTCTTGGGGTGTATCTCTCTGCCCATAGGCGCCCTCCGGCGGCCGTTTGGAAGACGTCCGGCGGGGGGCACCGCCTGTTTATTGCAGCTCCGCCAGGAGGCCGGCGGCAAAGGCCCGGTGGCCCTGCTCCGTGAAATGTACGCCGTCGTAGGCCAGGGGGATGTCCCACTCCCCGGCATCGGCAAAGCGGACGCCCAG
The DNA here is from genome assembly GCA_944385425.1 of uncultured Oscillospiraceae bacterium. Lineage (GTDB taxonomy): Bacteria > Bacillota > Clostridia > Oscillospirales > Oscillospiraceae > CAJFPI01. The sequence continues at coordinate 17,268 of CALWXD010000164.1, forward strand.
CTGCCCCGCCGCAGCCTGGCAGAGCCGGGCAAAACGCCGGGAGTTGTCGATGAGCTGCCGGCTGGGCACCCATTCCCCCAGCGCCATCGGCGGCGGCGCAATTAGGAGGATTTTGCCTCGGTCCAGGGGCACGGCGGATAGGAACCCCTCCAGCTTCGCGGCGGCCCGCTCCGGTTGGCTGCCCCGGAGGAGGTCGTTGGTGCCCAGCATGACAACCAGCAGATCCGTTCCAACGGGGAAATCGGGGGCGGCGGATGGAATTTCCCGGCCATTCTGCCCCATATTGCAGACGGACCAGCCGGTCTTTGCGGCCAGGAGATCCACCCACCGGCTGTCCGCGCCATAGCGCCCGCCGAGACAGCCCCGGGGGTCATAACCGTAGGTATTGGAATCGCCAAAACAGATGATGGTCACTCGCTTCCCCTCCCCTATCCGAAGGCGCCTTAGGCAGTTGAGGGCCGCCCGCCAAACCCCGCCGCTTTCCCGCCTGGACTGCGCCGGTTTCGAATTTTCCGCCGTCGGGGCATACCGGCCGTTTTTTCTGCCGCCCGGCGATGGCTGGGCCGGCCCCGGTTTGCGCTTTCGCCTCTATCTTACCATACTTTTGCGGCCGGTCAAGGCTGCCTCCCGCCTTCGGCGGGCGTGCAGGAATAGGGGGATCGGCCTAAAACGGGCCGGCGGACAAGCGGCGGCTGCTATGCAGCCGCCGCTTGTTTTTGACCGGTTTACTTCATAAACCGCCGGATCATGTTCAGTTTCCCCTCGCTGTAGGGGTGGTAGCGCATGGGCAGGTCCAGCCAGGTGGACTTCTTCACAATGCTCCGGTAGTGGGTGAAGGTGTCAAAGCTCTGCTTGCCGTGGTAGCTGCCCATGCCCGAGGCCCCTAC
>CALWXD010000165.1 GCA_944385425.1 uncultured Oscillospiraceae bacterium
ACGGCGGCAGCGACGCCGCCCAGGCGGCGGCCGACATGCTCAGCCAGGCCGAGCACGACAGGATGGCCAGCGCCGTGCTGGTCACCGACAGCGCCGCGCTGGCCCGGGCCGTCCAGGCGGAGCTGGAGCGGCAGCTGGAAACCCTCCCCCGCCGGGAGATCGCCCGGGCTTCCATTGATACCAACGGCAAGATCATCGTCTGTGACGATCTCGCCCAGGCCATTGAAATTGCCAACACCCTCGCCCCGGAGCACCTGGAGCTTTGCGTGGACAACCCCTTCGACTATCTGGCGGCGGTGAAGCACGCCGGGTCCGTCTTTTTGGGCCGCAGCTGCCCGGAGGCCCTGGGGGACTACCTCGCCGGCCCCAACCACACCCTGCCCACCAGCGGCACCGCCCGGTTCATGAGCCCGCTGTCGGTGGACGACTTTGTGAAAAAGACCCAATTCACCTACTACACCGCCCCGGCCCTCCGCCGGGACGCGGAGAAGATCGCCAGGTTCGCCCGGCAGGAGGGGCTGGAGGCCCACGCCCGCAGCGCCCTGTCCCGGGGGACGGAGGCACAGGAAGGAGGGGCGGAGGAATGAGCCGCTATCTCAGCAGCCGCTTTGCCGCGCTGGAGGCCTATGTCCCCGGCGAGCAGCCCCAGGACCAGCCCTACATCAAGCTGAACACCAACGAGTCCCCCTTCCCCCCCTCGCCGGAGGTCATCGCCGCCGTCAGCGCCGCGGAGGTGGGAAAGCTGAACCTCTACCCGGACCCGGAGTGCCGCCGCCTCAAAAAAAAGCTGGCGGCCCTCTACGGCGTGGGGGAGGAAAATGTGTTCCTCTCCAACGGGTCCGACGACATTTTGAATTTCTTTTTCATGGCCTTCTGCGACGCCGAGCGGCCCGTGGCCTTCCCCAGCATCAGCTACGGGTTCTACCCGGTCTATGCCGGGCTCTATAACCTCCCCGCCACGGCCATCCCCCTGAAGGAGGGCTTTGCCATCGACGCGGAGGACTACTGCGGCCTCCGCCGGAACATCGTCATCGCCAACCCCAACGCCCCCACCGGCCGGACCATCCCCGTTGCGGACATTGAGCGGATCGTGCAGTCCAACCCCGACCATGTGGTGCTCATCGACGAGGCCTATGTGGACTTCGGGGCGGAGAGCTGCTGCCGGCTCATCGGCACCTATGAGAACCTCCTGGTGTGCCAGACCTTCTCCAAGTCCCGGTCCATGGCCGGGGGCCGCCTGGGCTTTGCCCTTGGCAGCCGGGCGCTGATCGAGGATCTCAACAAGATCAAATACTCCACCAACCCCTACAGCATCAACCGCCTCACCATGGCTGCGGCGGAGGCCGCCGTGGACAGCGACGCGTACTACCGGGCGAACTGCCGCGTCATCGCGGAGAACCGGGCGTACACGGTGGCGGAGCTTGATAAGCTGGGCTTTGAGACCCTGCCCTCCCAGGCAAACTTCATCTTCACCCGCTGCCCCCGGGTGGCGGGGGGCGAGCTGTACCGCAAGCTGAAGGAGCGGGGCGTCCTGGTGCGCCACTGGCAGCGGGAGGAGATCCGGGACTATGTCCGGGTCACCATCGGCTCCAGGGAGCAGATGGACGGCTTTCTCCGGCGGGTGCGGGACATTGTAAAGGAGGCCTGACCATGCGAACGGCGGAAATTGCCCGCAAGACCGCGGAAACTGACATTGCGCTGCGGCTGGACCTGGACGGCGCCGGCAGAGGCGACATCGCCACCGGCTGCGGCTTTCTGGACCACATGCTCACCCTCTTCGCCCGCCACGGCCGCTTTGACCTCACCGTAAAGTGCCAGGGGGACACCTTTGTGGACGACCACCACACGGTGGAGGACGTGGGCATCTGCCTGGGTGACGCCTTCGCCCGGGCCCTGGGAAATATGGCCGGCGTCACCCGGTACGGCAGCGTCATCCTCCCCATGGACGAGGCGCTGATCCTCGCCGCCGTGGACCTCTCCGGCCGTGGGATGCTCTGCTGCGCGCTGGACCTCCCCACGGAGAAGGTGGGGACCTTCGACACAGAGCTCTGTGAGGAGTTCCTCCTGGCCTTCACCCGCCGCTGCCAGTGCACCCTCCACGTCCGGCAGCTCAGCGGGAAAAACAGCCACCACATCATCGAGGGGACCTTCAAGGCCCTGGCCAGGGCCCTAAGGCAGGCGGCGGCCATCGACCCGGCCCTGGGCGGGGAGATCCCCTCCACCAAGGGGGTGCTGTAGATGATCGCCATCGTGGACTACGGGGTGGGGAACCTGTTCTCCCTCGCCTCCTCCCTAAAAAGCGTCGGGGCGGACGTGGCCGTCACCGGGGACGCCCAGGTCCTCCGCCGCTCGGAGAAGATCATCCTCCCCGGCGTAGGGGCCTTCGGCGACGCCGCCGCCCTGCTCCGGCAGGACGGGCTGGACCGGGCGGTCGCAGAGGAGGCCGGAAAGGGAAAGCCCCTCCTGGGCATCTGCCTGGGGATGCAGCTGCTGCTGGAGCGGGGCTTTGAATACGGGGAGCACCGGGGGCTGGGGCTCATCCCGGGGGACGTGGTCAGCATAAAGCCCGCCGTCCCGGCGGGGTACAAGATCCCCCACATTGGCTGGAACGCCCTCCACTTCCCCAAGGACCGGCCCAAAAGCCCCCTCTTCCGCCACATCCGGGAGGGGGACTGCGTCTATTTTGTTCACTCCTACTACGCCGCCCGCTGCGCGGAAAGCGTCATCGCCACGGCGGAGTACGGCGCGGAGCTCACCTCGGCCGTACAGCGCGGAAATGTGTACGGCGTCCAATTCCATCCCGAAAAAAGCGGCGCGGTGGGCCTCGCCATCCTCCGCGCCTTCTGTGAAATGGAGGAAACGGTATGATTCTCTTTCCCGCAATCGACTTGAAGGACGGCAAGGTGGTCCGCCTCCAGAGGGGGGATTTCTCCACCGTCCACCAGGTGGCCTGGGACCCGGTGGAGACCGCCACGGCCTTCCAGGAGGCCGGCGCCACCCATCTCCATGTGGTGGACCTGGACGGCGCCCGGGACGGGGTGCGGAAAAATGCCGCCATTGTGGCGGAGGTGGCCAAGGTGGGGCTCAAAATGGAGCTGGGCGGGGGCCTGCGCAGCCTTAAGGATCTGGAGGATGCCTTTCATCTCGGCGTTTACCGCTGCGTCATCGGCTCCGCCGCCGTCAGCGACCCGGAGTTTGTCCGCGCCGCCGTGGAGACCTACGGCCCGGAGCGGATCGCCGTGGGCAT
>CALWXD010000166.1 GCA_944385425.1 uncultured Oscillospiraceae bacterium
CGTCCCCGGGTACACCTTGGTGGACAGGCCGATGGCGGGGATCTTCAGGGTCCCCAGGTATCCGCCGGCGTAGTAGAGGTCGCCGGTCACATCCGTCCAGCCGTTGGCGGGGGCGCCGCCGTTCTCACCGGAGCCGGCATCCACGGCGGGGTAGGTCACGCTGCCCACCTGGGAGACCAGTCTGCCGCCGGTCAGGGCGCCGGGGACGAGGTTGGGGGTCAGGGGCAGCCCGGAGCCGGGGAGATAGCTGGTGGGACTGCCGAAGGTGGGCGGGATCAGGGCGGTGTTCTTGCTCCGGTCCACGTTGGGGTCCTCCCACTCATAGATGGTGTCCTCCGAGGTGGGCCTGCCGAACAGGTAATCGTCCGGGGCATCCATGGTGTACGCCAACGCGCTGGCCTGCCCGATACAGAGGGTGCAGAGCATAGTGGCCAGCAGAAGCGCGCGAAATTTCAAGCGGTCATCTCCTCTCCTTGATCTTCTTGAAGGCGATCACCCCGCCCGCCGCCAGAGCGATCATCACGCCGCCGGCCAGCAGGGGCCGTTTCAGCGAAGACAGGTCCACGCCCTGGGACGGGGTCTCCGCTCCGGGCGTCCCCTCCGCTGTCGGCGTCTCCTCCGGGGCCTCGGTGCTGCCGAGGATGGCGGTGTAGGTCACCATGTCGCAGCCGGTCTTGGCCACCTCGCCGGTGTAGTTGGCCGTCACGGTGTAGCCGGTGGCGTAGCGGCTGGTGCTGGTTCCGGTGTAGCTGGCGGTGGCGGTGTAGCGGGTCACGGTACCGCCCGCGCCGTCTGCATACTGCGCCTCGCTCCACTGGACATCGGCCAGGGTGAGGGTCTTGCCCTTGTCCTCGATGCTCTTGGGGACGAGGGACACATCCGCGTCCGAGAGGTTGGGGTAGCTGCGGGTGGCGGAGAGGTTGTTGGTCCTGGTGGCGTAGCCGTCCGTCTTGACCTGGACGCTGGTGTGGTCCAGGTGCAGGGTGCCGGCATAGCCCTCCGCTGTGGTGACCTCCATCTCCGCCTCCAGCGCCTGGAGGACCTGGGCCATATCGTTGGTCTTGCTGGGCCGGGTGACCGTCTCGGTATAGGGCTGGGTGTCCACGCCCACCTCGTTCTTGCGGGTCATGTCCAGCAGGGTGAACCACAGGCCGTTCCGCTCAAAGTCCCCGGTGGGGATGAGGCTGGGGTCATCCGAAAGGGAGAGCTGGTAGACCTTCTTGACACGAAGTTCATCCAGATCCCCGTAGGTATACTCCTCCACAGAGATGGGGTAGTAACTGGCGTCCTGGCGCGGGGCCTCCTCCGCGGCCAGGGCAGGGACGCTCCCGGCCATGACAACGGCCAGGGCGCACAGTGCGGTTGCGATGCGTTTCATGGTATTTCCTCCGTTTTTAATGATGTTCAGCCTGGATCATGGGTCATCTTTCGCTGTTTTCCCGCCTCCTCTCCTCTCCGCCCCGCCACAGCAGGTACTCGTTCCAGTCCTTGCCCTGGGCGGGTGTCTTGATGGACACGGCATAGCCCTTCTGGGTGTACTCGGCCCGGAACTTCTCCGCCGCCTCTTGTCCAGGCCCATCCGCGTCCAGGCACAGGACGATCCGCTTCAGGTGGGGATTTTCCCGCAGGTAGTTGTCCAGCGGCCCATGGTGCAACCCGCACAGGGCAACAGCGTTGCTCCGCACCTGCCGGTGCAGGGTGCAGAAGCTCATCAGGTCGATGGGGGCTTCAAAGACAGCCACCCAGTCCTGGCTGGGGTCGCAGGGCAGGCGGAATGCGAAGTCCTTATTGCTGCCGATAACGTCCCCTTTGAACCCCGAGCCGTTCCGGTCATAGGTGCCGCGCTTGTTGGCGAACACCGGCTGTCCTCCTCCATCCCGGCCCACAAACACGCAGTTGTGGTGGTCGGCATCCTCATACAGCAGGCCCGCCTGGATGAAGCCCTGGATGACCTGGGGGGCGATCCCCCGTTTCCGAAGGTAGGCGAACACGTGCCGCTGGTCCGGGGCTGCGTTGGGCAGGGCAAATGCGGGGCGTTCCTTTTTTGCGGGGGCCAGCCGGTGCGGGATGGGGGAGGCCCTCGCGCGGTGACCGTTGAACTCCAGCAGGTAGCTGACCGCCTCCCGGAAGTCCTTGCCGCAGAATTCCTGCAAAAATGTGATGGCGTCCCCGCCCGTCTGGTTGGAATACCGTCTCCAGGTCCGGCGCTCTTTGATCCGCAGGCTGTCCATCTCTCTGGTGGTGTAGTAGCTGCCCACCCGCCGCACCTGATACCCTAGGTGGGTGAGCAGGTCCGGCAGGTCTGTCCCCTTGGCGATGTCCATCTCCTGTTCTGTAAATCGAGATGCTGTTTGTTGTCTGAGCATGATCGTTCACCTCCTTTCCGGCCAAACGAAAAAGGCCCCCAGGACACCCCGGTTCTCCGGGATGCCCTGGGGGCCTCTCTCGTCACGATGACGTTGTGCGTTATTCCGTTGCTTCTGCGATCTCGTCCTCATCGGACTGCTGGGCGTCCTCGCCGTCCCCCTGGGGCTGGTAGGTGTCCTCGCCATCCTCCTGGGGCTGCTGGGTGTCCTCGCCGTCCTCCTGCACCTGGCAGGTGTTCTCGGAGGCGGTCAGGGCCTCCTCGATGAGTCCCAGGACGAACTCCCGCTGGGTGTACTTCCGGCCCAGCCGAAGGCTCTCCCGGTCCAGGTGCGCCTTGATGCGCTGGAAGAGTTCCTCCGGGATCTGGAACGCCATCGTTCTGCTGCCGTTGTTCGCCATGTTCATGTTCCCTCCGTTTTCTTTCATCTGGTAGTATTCGATGAGCAGGTTGGTGATGTACTGTGCGGTGGTCAGGCCCACCTGATCCTTCTCGGCGCATACCCGGTCGTGGAGGCTCAGGGGGATCTGAGCGCAGAGGTTCTTGGTATCGGCCATCGCGTCCTTCTCCTTTCGCATTTGCTGACGCAAGTATAGATGAAAAGCCACCCGAAAGCTATTACCAATACCAATAAGGAATGGCGAACAAACGAAGCATAAGCGCCAAAAGGGACAAACCTGCTGTCAAAAACAAAAGCCGCCCTCCGGCCCGGATCAATGGGGCCAGAGGACGGCTGCGCTCTTTCTCATGTCTTTTTTGGAATGCTTGGGGGTTCGAATCACCTCATGGCGCAAAACGGGCCATGCGCATCTCCCAAACCTCCGTTTTCGGAGTGAGCGGACCCTCTTTTTGAAAATCTAACTTTTCTGTTCTGAATTCGCCTGTTTTTTCTTTTGAACGCAAAAACACCGCACTTTCGTGCGGCATTTTTGCTGTGCATCTTTTTTGTCAACACAATTTGGTGGACCCGAAGGGGATCGAACCCTCGACCTTACGGATGCGAAAAGTCATCTGAACATTTTTTGCATGATTTCTAATGCTTTATAGCAGTTTCCGCTCCGTTTTTCTTTCTTTCCGCTACTCTTTAGACCTCAAATCTCCATGTGGTACGCCGCTGTCTGTGGTGGCCCCTGTGGTCAAAAACGCTCCCACCCCTTTGCCGGAGACGGTTTCCCGGCTTGGACTGGGAGCGTTTTTCATGCCTCTGACTGCCTGCATGGTAACTCTGAGGGAAAGATTAAGCAAGTCTTTTCTGCGCTGTCCACGCCTCAGAAATTGGGGGGCTGTAAACAAATGCAAGTCCTCTATTTTTCCTGCCCCTGCGAGATCTGCTCCTTCAGCCCCTCCAACAGCAGGGAGGCCACCGGGGTAAAGACCTGATATTTCTTCCAAATCAGATACATGGGCGTTTCCAGCTTCGGCGTCAAAGGCCGGAAGACCAGCCCGCTGCCTGGGGCGGTGTCAATCAGGTGCTGAAAGGTCAGGAGGAAACCCAGCCCCTCCTTGACAAAGAGCGAGCCGTTGTAGGCCAGGCGGAAGGAGCCCTCCAGCCGTAGCTGGTCGATCCGGCTGCCGCACCACCGCGGGATGTCGTGCTGCCACCCCTGCTCGGAGCAGAACAGGGGGAGCCCGATCAGATCGTCCACGCACAGGGCGCTCTTGGCCGCCAGCGGATAGTTGGCGGGCATCACCAGCCCCCACAGGTCGGCATCCGGAAATTTCAGATAGTTGTACTTGATGGGGTCGGGCTCCTGGACCAGCGCGGCAAAATCCAAAATGCCCTTGTCCAGCTTTTCCGTGACCTGCTCCGTGTCGCCGCTGGTGATGTGGTAGCGCAGGCCGGGATACGTATTCTTGAAGGTCCGGATCGCGGCAGCAAGATGGCGGATCTGATAGGATTCCGCCAGGCCAAAATACACGTCGCCGCCCAGCACGTCATCCAGAGCCAGAAATTCCGCCGTAATCTTGTCCGCCATTTTGACCAGATCCTCCGCCCGTTTCCGCAGCAGAACGCCCTCCTCCGTCAACTGGATGCTGAAGCTGTGGCGCGTAAACAACTTTTTTCCCAGCTCGTCCTCCAGGGATTTTAACTGCTTGGAGAGCGTGGGCTGGGTCACATGGAGCAGTTCCGCCGCCCGCGTCATGTTTTCCTCTCTGGCAACCGCGAGAAAATACCGCATCGTCCGCAATTCCATCGCATCGCCCCTCCTATGATATTCTGAGAATTTATATCACGATATAGATTATAACCATTAGCGAGGCAACGCGCAAGGGGGTATCATAATGGCAGAGCAGAAAAGGGAGGCGGTCTTACGGATGATCTGATCCAAAATCTGAGAGACGCAGGGTGTGATCCCCAGACCCTGGAGACCGTGTGCCGGCTCTATGAAAACCACCAGACCGCTGACGCGGTCAAAGCCCTTCGCAGATATCGGTGCCATCTGATGGACGCCCTTCACGAAAGCCAGGAGCGGGTGGACTGCCTGGACTTCCTGATCCGACGCATGGGAAAAGAGCTGGTATGACCGGCAGACAAATCAAGGAGGTACGAACATGGACAACAAACTCAATTTGATTCAGGAGTGGGACAAGACCTTTCCTCAAAGCGACCGGGTGGATCACAGTAAGGTCACTTTCGTCAACCGCTTTGGGCTCACCCTGGCGGCCGACCTGTACAAGCCCAAGGGGGCGGCCGGAAAGTTGCCGGCCATCGCCGTGTGCGGCCCCTTTGGGGCGGTGAAGGAGCAGTGCTCCGGCCTCTACGCCCAGACCATGGCGGAGCGGGGTTTCCTGACCATTGCCTTTGACCCCTCCTTTACAGGCGAGAGCGGCGGGAGCCCCCGGTACATGGCCTCCCCGGACATCAACACCGAGGACTTTCAGGCGGCGGTGGACTATCTCTCCCTGCAGGAGGACGTGGACGAGGAGAAAATCGGCATCATCGGCATCTGCGGCTGGGGCGGCCTGGCGCTGAACACCGCCGCCATCGACACCCGGGTCAAGGCCACGGTGGCCTCCACCATGTACGATATGAGCCGGGTGAACGCCAAAGGCTACTTCGACGCCGAGGACAGCGAGGCTACCCGGTACGAGAAACGGAAGGCCCTCAACGCCCAGCGGCTGGAGGACTGCAAAAACGGCGCTTACGCCCGGGCCGGCGGTTGCCTGCCCCTGCCGGTGCCGGAGGATGTGCCCTTCTATGTGAGGGACTACAGCGAATACTACAAGGGCCGGGCCTACCACCCCCGCTCCCTGAACTCCAACGAGGGCTGGAACGTCACCGGCTGTATGTCCTTTCTGAACCAGCCCATCCTCCAGTACACCAATGAGATCCGCTCCGCCGTGCTCATCATCCACGGGGACAAGGCCCACTCCTGCTATATGAGCCGGGACGCCTATGCCCACATGACGGAGGGCAACCCCAACCCGGAGAACAAGGAACTGCTGCTGATCTCTGGCGCGGTCCACACGGATCTGTACGACAATCTGGAGGTTATCCCCTTTGACAAGATGGAGGATTTCTTCCGCAGGGCCATGGCGTGACGAGGGCAACCACAAGGAGCGCAAGACAGGGAGGCAGGTAATTGCTATGGGATATGAAGTGATCGAGACAAGGGCGAAGGAACTGGGCCTTCCGGTGTGGCAGTATATGCGCGTAGCCGCCCAGCGGGCCCAGAAATTGACGGCGGAGCTGAACTTCACCTACCACGAGCCGGAGGAGGTGGTGCGGCTGTTCTCGCAGCTTATCGGAAAGCCGGTGGGGGAGGGTTTCTGCCTGTTCCCGCCCTTCTACACCGACTACGGCCAGAACATCACCATCGGCAAGGGGGTGTTCCTCAACACCAGCTGCCACTTTCAGGACCAGGGGGGCATCACCATCGGGGACGGCGCCCTCATCGGCCACAACGTGGTGCTGGCCACCCTGAACCACGGCGAGGACCCGGAGCGCCGGAACGAGACCATCCCGGCCCCTATCGTCATTGGGAAAAACGTGTGGATCGGGGCCAACGCCACCATCACCCCCGGCGTCACCATCGGGGACGGGGCTATCGTGGCCGCCGGAGCGGTGGTGACAAAAGACGTGCCGCCCAACATGGTGGTGGGCGGCGTCCCCGCAAAACTCATTCGACCTGTTCGGAAGGAGGAAAACAGATGAAAAAATTGCTGTCCCTATTGCTGGCTGTCTGTACAACGCTCTCCCTGACCATGACTGCCTGCGCGGCCCAGGAGGGGCCGGAGGTCGTGCCGCTGGCCGCCGCCTCTCAGCCACTGCCCTTCACCGACGTGCCTGCGGACGCCTGGTACGCTGATGAGGTGCAATACTGCTATGAGCACGGCATTTTTGCTGGCACCAGCGGCGCCACCTTTTCCCCGGACGACGTGCTGACCCGGGCCATGCTGGTCACGATCCTCTACCGGGCGGAAGGAAGCCCCTCTCTGGAGGAGGAGAACCTGAGCTATCTCTTCTCCGATGTGCCGGGGGACAGCTGGTACGCCGACGGGGTCTACTGGGCCCGGCTTGAGGGCGTGGTGGGCGGCTACGGCGGCAACGTCTTCGGCCCCGATGACCCGGTGACCCGGGAACAGGCAGTGACCATCCTGTGGCGGCAGGCCGGCTCTCCCGCTGCGTCTGCCGGGGACTTCTCCGACGGGGACGGCATTGCGGCCTGGGCCGCCTCCGCCGCCGGCTGGGCGCTGGGAACGGGCTTGCTCACCGGCTGGGCGGACGATGCCTTCCAGCCCCAGGCCGGTCTTACCCGTGCCGAGGCCGCTGTGCTGCTGGCTCGTTATCAGCAGAGCGGCACAGCCGGGACCGAGGAGGGCGATCGCACCCTGGTGGCCTACTTCTCTGCCACCGGCACGACCCGCCCGTTGGCGGAGTACGCGGCGGAGATCCTGAACGCCGGCCTCTATGAGATCGTCCCGGCGGAGCCCTACACGGCGGAGGATCTGGACTACGGCAATTCTGACAGCCGCACCACCCG
>CALWXD010000167.1 GCA_944385425.1 uncultured Oscillospiraceae bacterium
CGCCGGCCGGTGCCGTACAGGTAGGGCTTTTTAGACTGATACATGTTTCTTTACCTCCTTAGTCCATCGTCCACAGCTCGGGCTTCTGGGCCTGATGCTCGTGGGTGTCGCCGGCATAGATGTGCAGCCGCTTGAGGGAGTCCTTGCTGACGGTGTTCCGGGGCAGCATGCCGCGGACGGCCACCTTCATGGCCAGCTCCGGCCGCTTCTCCATCATATCCTTGTAGGGGATCTCCTTCAGCCCGCCGATCCAGCCGGAGTGGGTGCGGTACATCTTCTGCTCCAGCTTTTTGCCGGACAGGGTGGCCTTGGCGGCGTTGATGACGATGACGTTGTCGCCGCAGTCGGCGTGGGGGGTATAGGTGGGCTTGCGCTTGCCGCGCAGCAGGTCGGCGACGATAACGGCGGTCTTGCCCAGGGGCTTGCCGGCGGCGTCAACCACATACCACTTGCGGACGATATTGCCCTTGTTTGCCATAAAAGTGGACATGTTGCTCATTCTCCTTTGATCGTTTTCAGCTCCTTCGATTACGAAAGCGCCGGAGGCTCCGGACCTTTCGTCATCGAAGGAAACCTTGTGTTTTTGCCCGGAATCGGCTATAATGCCCATGGCGAGCATCATTATTTATAGCACACCCCCCTCCCTCTTGTCAACACCATTTTCATTTAGAAGATAGAATCCTCTCTATCTCTCTTATTTTCTCTTGTTTTCTTTTGTTTTCTCTTTTCCCATTTTATAAACTCACAGGAGGCGCCGCCATGCAGCACATTCTTTCCCTGGTCCGCCGGTGCGTGGAGGACTATGATATGATCGAGGCGGGGGAGACCGTGGCCGTGGGCGTCAGCGGCGGGAAGGACTCGGTGCTGACCCTGGCGGCCCTGGCCCAGCTCCGCCGGTTCTACCCCAAGCGGTTCGACGTGACGGCGGTGACCATCGACAGCGGCACCCCGGGGATGGACTTCTCCCCCATCGCCGACCTGTGCCGGCAGCTGGAGGTGCCCTACTACGTCGAGCCGGTGCCCATCTACGAGGTGGTGTTTGAGGCCCGTCGGGAGAAGAACCCCTGCTCCCTGTGCGCCAAGTTCCGCCGGGGGGCACTGAGCACCAAGCTCAATGAACTGGGCATCTCCAAGATCGCCCTGGGCCACCACTACGACGACGCGGTGGAGACCATGCTCATGAGCCTCTTTATCGAAGGGCGCGTCAGCTGTTTCCAGCCGGTGACCTACCTGGACCGGACCGGGGTCACCCAGATCCGCCCCATGCTCTATGTCCAGGAGCGGGAGGTGCGGGGCGCGGTTAGGCGCCTGGGCCTTCCGGTGGTGGAGAACCCCTGCCCCGCCAACGGCTCCACCAAGCGGGAGGAGATGAAGGCGCTGCTCCGGGAGCTGGACCGGCAGTTCCCCGGGGTGAAGAAGAAGATCTTCGGCGCCATCCAGCGCTATCCCCTCTACGGCTGGAGCCGGGAGGAGCGGCAGCGGTAAGCGCCGCCACACTTTTTCACAGAAAGGCTTTTCTATGACGACGCAGGAACATCTCAACGCCATCGCCGCCCCCCTTCTGGCCTGGTACGACGAAAACCGGCGGGACCTCCCCTGGCGGGGGACGGGGGACCCCTACAAGGTCTGGGTCTCGGAGATCATGCTCCAGCAGACCCGGGTGGCGGCGGTGCTGCCCTACTACCGGCGCTGGATGGAGGCCCTCCCCGACGTGGCGGCCCTGGCGGCGGTGGAGGAGGGGCGGCTGTTCAAGCTGTGGGAGGGCCTCGGCTACTACAGCCGGGCCCGGAACCTCCAGAAGGCCGCCCGGATGATCGTCCAGGAGCTGGGCGGCCGTTTCCCCTCCACCTATGCCGAGCTGCTCCGCCTGCCCGGGGTGGGGGAGTACACCGCCGGGGCCGTGGCCTCCATCGCCTTTGGGGAGGCGGTGCCGGCGGCGGACGGGAACGTGCTGCGGGTGGCCGCCCGGGTGGCGGCGGTGGAGGAGGACGTCCTGGACCCCGGCGTCAGGCGGCAGTTTCGCCAGTGGATGCTGGAGGCCGTGCCGCCGGACCGGCCCGGGGACTTCAACCAGGCGCTGATGGACCTGGGAGCCACGGTGTGCCTGCCCAACGGCGCGCCCCTGTGCGGCGGCTGCCCCCTCTCCTCCCTCTGCGCCGGCCGCGCCGCCGGCCGGGCGGCGCAGCTGCCGGTAAAACGAAAAAAAGCCGCCAGGCGGCTGGAGGAGCTGACGGTGTTCCTCCCCCTCTCCCAGGGGAGGACCGCCCTGCGGAAACGGCCGGACACCGGCCTTCTGGCGGGGCTGTGGGAGTTTCCCCATGTGCCGGGGCGGCTGGACGAGGCCGCCGCCGCCGCGGCGCTGGGGGAGTGGGGGCTTGTCCCCATCCAGTGGCGGCAGCGGCTGGATGGCCGCCATGTCTTCACCCATGTGGAGTGGCGCATGACCGGCTACCTGGTGGACGTCCGGGGGGAGGGCGCCGGCCTCACCTGGGCGGACGGGCCGGCCCTCTCCGCTCTGGCGGTGCCCTCCGCCTTCTCCCGCTTTCTTGCGGCGGTGAAGGCGGCCATCGCCGCCGGGGCGGACCGGGGGGAGGACGCCGAGCCGTCCTCCCCCGCCGGCAGCTAACCGGGTGGCTATGGGGTGAGCAGCCACTGCACCAGCACCAGGAGCCCCAGCCCCGGCACGCCCAGGATCCCGATGACCAGGGCGTTGAAGAGGTTGACGCCAAGGGAGATGCCGGTGAGGGCGCTGGTCATGTTCAGCCCCAGCAGCGCGCCAAAGCCCAAAAGCGTGTTGCCCAGCACCTGCAGCGCCAGCTTCAGCGGCGCGCGGAACAGGCGGATCACCACCCCCGCGGCAAACAGGGCCAGAAGGGCGATGGAGACCTTCTCCGTCAGACCCATCTCCGTCTCCCCCCTCCTCCGGCGGCGGCAGCGGCGTCCTGCTGCTCCCGCTCCTTCATCGCGCGCAGGAGGTAGTTGATCCGGGCCTGTAGGGCGCGGATCTCGAAGATGCACGACTCCACCAGCTCCGGGTCGGTGAGGGCGTCAAAGCTGAGGTAGGCGCCCTGGAGGGCGGTCTGCGCCTCCTGGAGGGCCTGCATCAGCTCCTGCTGCTCCCGGGTGGTCCTGCCCTGTTTGTGGATGGGTGAAATACGCCGCAGCATAGTTGTCCTCCTTTGCCGGCGGCCATCGCGGGCCGTGTTCTATCTTACCGGGTATTTTGGACAAATATGCCAGCAAATAAACCGCGAAGGAGGGGGAAGCTTGACCGACCATGAGAGATATATGTCCCTGGCCCTGGCCCTGGCGGAGGAGGCCGCCGCCGCCGGGGAGGTGCCGGTGGGCTGCGTCATCGTCCGGGCGGGGCAGGTGGTGGGCCGTGGGCGCAACCGCCGGGAGGAGAAACAGAGCGCCCTGTCCCACGCGGAGACGGAGGCCATCGCCATGGCAAACAGGGCCCTGGGCTCCTGGCGCCTGGAGGACTGCGCGCTGTATGTGACGCTGGAGCCTTGCCCCATGTGCGCCGGGGCCATCCTCAACGCCAGGATCCCCCGGGTGTTCTACGGCGCCCGGGATCCGGCCATGGGGGCCTGCGGCGGCGTCCTCAACCTCTATATGGAGGACTTCCCCGGCACCCCCGCCCTGGTGGGGGGGATTCTGGCGGAGCCCTGCCGCCAGGTGCTCTCCGATTTTTTCCGCCGCCTGCGGCGGGGGGCGCCGGAGGCGGGCCGGTGAAACTTTTGTGCTGGTGAAGATTTTATACTTTTGTAACAAATCCACCCCATGTTTTTTAATGAATACCGGGTAGGATAGGTCTTGCAAGAGACAATAACTTCTTTTCATCCAATCTTCCAAAACATAGGAGAGGCGCGGCGGATGCCGCGCCTCTTCGTTTCTGCTTTACGCCTGTTCCGCCCCGCCGTCCTCCGCCGTTTCGCCGTCCGCCGGGTCCTCCGGCGCCGCGGGGGCGGCGCCCAGCCGCTGGCACAGCCACAGCCCGCAGACCTGCAGCACCGCGCCGCCGTAGAGCAGGCGCAGGGGCAGGGAGACCCCGTCGGCCAGGGCAGTGCACCCCAGGGTCACCGCCATGGCGGCGGAGAAGGCGAACATCCGCCGGCTGCCCTGGCCAAAGGCGAAGGCCCCCGCCTGGTAGGCGGCCAGGGCCAGGGCGGCCAGGGCCAGCACCTCCGTATAAAACCGGGCGGTCACCGGGTAGTCGGCGTAGTCCTTATAGGTCAGCAGCAGCCACACCACATACTGCAGCACCGGCGCCAGCAGGAGGTTTCCAGGCGCCGTCTCCCGCCGCCACTGCCACACGGCGGCGAACATGGCGCAGCCCGACACCGCGGACAGCGCCCCCAGCAGCAGGTCCACCACGTCCCCCTGCAGGGCCCGGGCCATCATGAGGCCGCCGCCGGCCAGGGTCAGCAGCACCCCCGCCAGCAGCACCGGCAGCACCCCCTGGGGCGTCTCAAAGCCGGCGGAGAGCCCCTCCTTCCCGCCGCCCCGCCGCCAGGCCGCCGCCAGGTAGAGGACGGCCGCCGCCGCCAGGTACAGCGGCAGCAGGGTGCTGACAATGTGGCCTGTGGCAAGGCCCGTGGCGCCGTCAAAGCCCAGGCGCAGCTCCGCCCAGCGGCCCAGAAAGCCCAGCGCCCCCGTGGCCAGGGGCAGGGCCAGGTAGATCTTTTCTTTCATTAGGAGACGTCCTTTCCATGGTAAGCTGACAGTAGTATACCACCCCATCCCCCATTTGTCATCATATTTTGGACAGGCCGCACATAAGGTATGGCAAGGCAAGGAGGCGAAGTCTGTTGCGAAAGAGCTTTGCAGCTGCGTTCGTGCTGCTGTTTTTGTTGTTTTTCCTGCCCTGGCTGGCGGCGGGCGGCGGGGAGGAGGCCCCCTCCCCCCTCCCCCCCTCCACCGACAGCGCCGCCGGGGAGCAGGGCGGCACCGTCTACGACAGCGCCCGGATGCTCCGGGTGCTCATTGAGGGGGAGGTGGTGGAGATGGATATGGAGACCTACCTCAGGGGGGTGGTGCGGGCGGAGATGCCCGCCTCCTTCGCGGAGGAGGCGCTGAAGGCCCAGGCCGTGGCGGCCAGGACCTACACCGTCTACAAAATGGAGCACGGCGGCAGCGCCAACCACCCGGAGGCGGACGCCTGCGACCAGGTCACCTGCTGCAAGGCCTACCGCAGCGAGGAGGACGCCGCCGCCAGCTGGGGCATCTCCACCAGCGTCTATGAGGAGAAGATCCGGAAGGCCGTGGCGGAGACCGACGGCCAGATGGTCCTCTACGACGGCAGCCCCATCCTGGCGGTGTTCCACTCCTCCTCCCCCGGGGCCACCAGCAACGTGGAGGACGTGTGGCAGAGCAGTCTCCCCTATCTCCGCAGCGTGGACTCCCCGGAGACGGAGGAGGCCGTCCCCAACTACTACAGCCAGGAGACCTTCACCCTAACCGAGTTCAAGGAGCTCTTCATCGCCCAGTACCCCACCGCCAACCTCTCCGGCAGCCCCTCCAACTGGTTTACCAACATCCAGCAGACGGAGAACGGCACCGTCCAGTCCCTCCAGGTGGGGGGCGTCCCCCTCACCGGGGGAGAGCTGCGGACGCTGCTGGGCCTGCGCAGCGCCTCCTTCACCATCTCCTTTTCCGACGACGCGGTGACCTTCTCCGTCACCGGCTACGGCCACGGCGTGGGCATGAGCCAGTACGGCGCCAACGTGCTGGCCCAGGAGGGCAAGACCTACCAGGAGATCCTCACCTGGTACTACACCGGCACCACCGTGGAGGTCTACGACAAATAAGCGAGACCCGGGCAGCTCTGCCCGGGCCTTCCGTGTCTAAATGCCGCCTTATAGATCATCCGCGTCCTGTACGGGAATTTCCCCCGGGTCAGCAGGCCGGCCGGTGTAGCTGCCGCTGGGATCGGTCTCGCTGCTTTTCAAATTTGTCAGCGCCATAGCCTTCTCCATGGGCCCGGATCTCTTCTGCTGCTCCTGCTTTTTCATCTCTCTCCCTCCCCCCGGCCTTAGTCTCTCCCCGGTCGGGCGGCTTATGCCGGAAAGATCTGAAAGTCCCCCCTTGACATACTTAGATAATCTTGGTATATTATACCTAGAAAATCTAAGTATAAGGAGGCGTTACAATGCCGCGAAAGGAGACCGGCGTGCTGCCGGGCAGCACCGCCATGCTGGTGCTGGCCGTGCTGAAGGACCAGGAGCTCTACGGCTACCGCATCATTGAGGAGCTTGCCGCCCGCTCCCAGAACGTGTTCCAGCTGAAGGAGGGGACCCTCTACCCCCTGCTGCACACCCTGGAGAAGGAAAAGCTGCTGAAGGGCCGGGAGGCCCCGGCCCCCAACGGCCGCGTCCGCCGCTACTACCGCATCACCCAGGAGGGGCTCCGGGTGCTGGAGGAGAAGGAGGCCGCCTGGCATACTTACGCCGGCGCCGTCACGGCGGTGCTGGCGGGGGTGTAGCCATGTTTGCCAAGGTATGGGTGGAGGAGGCCACCCGGAAGATCCGTTTCAAGCCCGACCGGGCGGCGGTGGGGCGGGAACTGGACGGCCACATCCGGGACATCCGGGACAAATACGAGGCCCAGGGCCTCTCCCCCTATGACGCGGAGATGCGGGCCACGGCGGATATGGGGGACCCCGCCGCCATCGCCGAGGACCTGGGGCGGATCCACAAGCCCTACTGGGGCTGGCTGTGGCGGCTGAGCCAGTGGGCGCTGGGGATCCTCCTGGTGTGGGCGGTCCTCACCGGGATCGGCTATGTCCGAAACCGCCTGGAATACCCCGCCGCGGAGGTGGAGCTGCCCCAGCTGCCGGAGGAGGTGGAGACCCGGACCTACGCCGACGGCGGAGTCCGCACCTTCCGCCTGATGGACAGCTGGGACATCGGCGGCAGCGTCGATCTGGGGGGCTACCGGTTCACCGTGCCCCTGGCCTATCTCCAGGAGCGCACCTACGAGGGGCCGGAGGACTACACCCCCCTCCAGTACGAACTGACCGTCTGCCTCCGGGCCAGCTCCTGGCGGTTCTGGGAGCCCATCAGCGCAGGGCAGTACATGATCTTGTCCCACGAGGCCGTGGACAGCGATGGAAACCGCTACGGCCGGTGGGAGCCGGGGCTCTTCAGCCAGGAGACCCACCGCCACTACTTCTGCAACACCTATGGCGACGGCCCCTTTGCCGTCTGGTATGAGATCCAGCTGGACCTCCCGGACGGGGAAATGCCCGACTGGGTGGACATCCCCATCGGCTACGGGGAGGAGCGTCTCCGGGTGAACTTCGCCGAGGGGGTGGTGGGGCCGTGACGAGCAGGCACATCCGCCGCGCCCTCCGGAACTTAGGGCTGGCCGCCCTGGCGGCCCTGGTGATCTGGAGCATGAAAGGCTATCCCCTGCCCATGGAGATGGACTTCCGCCGTTACGAGCGGCAGAGCCTGGCGGAGCGGTCGGAGATCCTCTTCCGCTGCGAGAGCCAGGGGGAGGCCATGCTGGGGGACCCCGATATGTTTCTGGGGGTGACGGACACCGCGATTCATACCAGCTCCGACACCCACCCCCTCAACATCTGGCCCCGGAACGCCGACGGCCCCACCCTGGTGGTGCTGCCCTCGGAGCTGGAACTGCAGCCGGTGTTCACCGTGGGGCTGGTGGCGGTGGGCGCGCCGGAGGGGACAGCCACCGCCCGGCTCACCATCACCCTCAGCCGCCTGGACTGGGCTGAGGACTATACCGTGGATGGACAGCGGCAGGGTGCGGTATTCCTTTTCTCCCTGGCAGCCCGCCACGGGGAGGACGATTGGCGCTCCCATGAGCGTGAGGCCCTCTCCGAACTGACCCACCAGCAGCCCCGCACCTTCCTCTACCCCTACACCGTGGAATTTTTTGACGCCGACGGCGAAACGCTGGATGTCCTGGCCTATGACGGCTATGGGAGCGGGGAGGTGGCCGCGTGAAACGAAGGCACCTCCTCCGGGCCGGACGGAACCTCCTGCTGGCCGGTCTGGCGGCCCTGCTGATCTGGAGCATGAACGGCTATCCCCTGCCCCCGGAGATGGCGTTTCGCCGGTACGAGCGGCAGAGCCTGGCCGAGCGCTCGGAGATCCTCTGGACCTACCGCGGCGGCCGCGCCGGCGACCGGGACATGCTGGTGGGCCTGTCCTCCCGGTACGTCCACGTCTGGCACCCCAACGGCTATGTCCTCCTCTGGCCCCGGCAGGAGGGGGGCACCCTGGTGTCCCTGCCTGCGGAGACCCGCTATGCGGACGGTTTCAGCAGCTACCTGGCCCCGGCCCTCCTGGTGGCGGATCCGCCGGAGGGGGCGGATGCCGCCCGGCTTACCATCACCTTGAGCTACCAGGACTGGTCGGAGGACTATGTGGTAGAGGGGGAGCGGCAGGGGCAGGTGTTCTTCTTCCAACTGGAGATGCGCCACTTGAACGATGCCCGCAGCTTGGACGAGCTCAACGCCCTCAATAAGATTTCCTTCAATGGGGCGGCTCGCCTGCGCAATCCCTGCACCGTGGAATTTTTTGACGGGGCTGGAGAATTTCTGTCTGTCATCCAGCCGGACAGCCGGATGACAGTAGTATCCTTAAATTAAGCAGGGAGGAGCGGAACTTAGGTTCCGCTCCTCTTTCGTCTCCTCCGGCGATGCACGTCACGGCTCAGCAGCCCAGCGTAGCTACCAGCACCGCCTTGATGGAGTGCATTCTGTTTTCCGCCTCGTCAAACACCACAGAGTGGGGGCCGCGGAACACCTCGTCGGTGACCTCCCGGATGTCCACGCCCTTTTCCTTCCACTCCCGGGCCATTTTCGTCTCAAAGTCGTGGAAGGAGGGCAGGCAGTGGAGATACAGCACATCCGGGTTCCCCGTGCGCTCCAGGGTCTTCTCCGTCACCCGGAAGGGGGTCAAAAGCCGGGCGCGCTCCGCCATCAGCGCCTCCTCGCCCATGCTGGCCCAGATGTCCCCGTAGATCACGTCGGCCCCCCGGATGGCGTCCATCTGGTCGGTGATCTCGATGGCGGCGCCGGTGTCCTGGGCCACCTGCCGCACCCGGACCATCACGTCCCGGTCCACGCCGTCGATGAGCTCCTTGGGCCCAAGGCCCACAAAGTGCATGCCCAGCTTGGCGCAGCCGTACATCCAGGCGTAGCACATGTTGTTGCGCACGTCTCCGGGGAACACCACCTTGACCTCCCGCAGGGGCTTTCTGCAGTGCTCCTCAATGGTCATCATGTCCGCCAGGATCTGGGTGGGGTGGTCCACGTCGGTGAGGCCGTTCCACACCGGCACGCCGCTCCAGCGCGCCAGGTCCTCCACCACCTTCTGCTCATAGCCCCGGTACTCGATGCCGTCGAAGAACCGGCCCAGGACCTTGGCGCTGTCCTCCAGGCTCTCCTTCTTCCCCATCTGGCTGCTGCCGGCGTCCAGGTAGGTGACGCTGGCCCCCTCCTGGGTGGCCGCCACGTCGAAGGAGCAGCGGGTGCGGGTGGAGGTCTTTTCAAAGAGCAGCACGATGTGCTTGCCCTGGAGGGTGGGGGCCCAGACCCCCGCCCGGCGTTTCCGCTTGAGGTCGTGGCCCAGGTCCAGGAGGTAGCGGATCTCCTGGGGGCTCAAGTCCATGAGGGTCAAAAAGCTTTTGCCTTTTAAGTTCACTGCCATAAGATGACTCCTTTTTTCTTGCATATTCGCCGGACAGGGTGCGTCCGATGCATCCACCCCCCTTTTCTTTTCGCCATGCCGAAAAGAAAAGCGCCGTGGACGGTGGAAAAGAAAAGGGCGCTTTTCCCAATAGGGGAAAGTCTGTCCCTCTTTCGCAGGCCGATCTTCTTTCGCCGTAACCTATGTCTCTCTGCCTCTCTTACCGCGCTCCCCGCTGACGCTCAGCGCTGGTGCGGCGGGAAATGAAGGCAGCAGTCTCCGCCTTTCACCAGGCCAGCGCCTAGTGAAACGGAAGGCGCGGTGATAAACGCAGAGAGACACGAATCGCAGTGAAAGATGATTGATCTGGATAGAATGGGGAAAGGCCGCCCCTGTCTGCCCATACGGGGGCCGGGGTGTCCCCGGCGGCGTTTTGGGTACTTTTTCGCCGCGGAAAAAGTACCTCGCCCGGAGGCGAAACACTCCCTCCATGGGGGGTGGAAAACTACCTCCCCCAGCGGGGGCCCTTACAGCTCCTCCCGGATGAAGGGCATGGACATGCACCGGGGGCCGCCCCGGCCCCGGGACAGCTCGCTGCAGGCGATGGCGTGGACCTTGACGCCGTGGTCGGCCAGCAGGCGGTTGGTGACGGCGTTGCGCTGGTAGACCACCACCTCCCCCGGGGCGATGGCCAGGGTGTTGCTGCCGTCGTTCCACTGCTCCCGGGCCGCGTCGATGACGTTTCCGCTGCCGCAGGGGATGAGGGTGACCTGGTCCAGCTCCAGGTGGCGTTTCAAAATGTCCTCCAGGGTCCCCTGCTCCTCCCGGATGCGGACCTTCCCCTCCTCCAGCTCCATGACAAAGACGGTGATGGCCTGGAGAATATTGGGGTGGACGGTAAACTTGTCCCGGTCCACCATGGTGAACACCGTGTCCAGGTGCATAAACGACCGGGTCTTGGGGATGTCGAAGGCCAGCACCTTCCGGAAGGTCTTGCTGATGGAGAGGACGGTGTGGGCAAACTTGTCGATGCTGTCCTCCTCCGTCCGCTGGGAGATGCCCACCGCCAGCACCCGGGGGCTCAGCACCAGGATATCGCCCCCCTCGATGGAGGTTTTCTCCCCCCGGTCATACCACTTGGGGGCGGCGCGGTAGCGGGGGTGGTGCTGGAAGATGATCTTGCCGAAGAGGGTCTCCCGGCTGCGGGTGACGGTGTGCATCTTGTGGAGGGAGACGCCGGTGCCGATGACGGCGAAGGGGTCCCGGGTAAAATAGAGGTTGGGCATGGGGTCCACCAGGAAGGGATAGTCGTCGCTGCGGAAACTGAGGTAGTCGCTGAGCTTTCCGGTCTCAAAGCCCCGGACGTCGCTCTTGCGGACGCCGGCCATCATGGTCTCCACCAGCTGCCGGTCCTCCATCGGGTCGAAGTAGGCCCGCAGGATGTCCCGGACCCGGTGGCCCTCCAGGCCCGCCTCGTCCAGATACTGCTCCACCAGCTCCCGGCGGACCTGGTCGTCGGCGATGGTCTCCGCCACCAGGTCCGTCAGATACAGCACCTCCACGCCGTTTTCCCGAAGGCATTGGGCGAAGGCGTCGTGCTCGGCCTGGGCGGCCTTCAGATAGGGGATGTCGTCAAAGAGCAGCCGCTCCAGATACTCCGGCATCAGATTCTCCAGCTCCCGGCCCGGCCGGTGGAGCAGCACGGTTTTCAGCCGCCCGATCTCCGAGGTGTTGTGCAGCCCTGTGGGGTAGGCCGCGTTCTCCATGGTGCATCACTCCTTTTCGCCCATAGGGTGTCCGGCCGCCCGCCGTTTCATGCAGACGGAAAAAACTGGCTCTTCCCCCGGCCGGGAAACGGCCCCGCCATAGGGCCGCCTGCACTGCCCCGCCTCCCTTTCATCGGACATTTTCGCCGGCATGGGCGCAAAAAAGCGCCCCAGTCCTTTGGACTGGGGCGCTTAACAGCATCCGCGCGCGTTACATTGGATCCCGGGGCTCCGCCGGGTCTGCCGGCCCCTCCGTTTCGCCGGCGCTCTCCCCCGCGGCCTCCGCCTCCATAACCGCCTGGAAGGCGGGGCCGTCCATGGTCTCGTTTTGCAGCAGATATTCCGCCACCGCCGTCAGCTTTCCGCTGTCAGCCTTGAGGATCTGCTCGCACTGGGCGTAGGCCCGGTCGATGATCATCTTCACCTCCCGGTCGATCTCCGCGGCCACCGCCTCGGAGTAGGGCCGGGTGTGGCCCATGGTCCGGCCGATGAAAACCTCCTCGCTGTCGCTCTGGTAGTTGACGGTGCCCAGCCGGTCGCTCATGCCGTACACCGTCACCATCTGGCGGGCGATGGCGGTGGCCCGCTGGATGTCGTTGGAGGCGCCGGTGGAGATGTCGT
>CALWXD010000168.1 GCA_944385425.1 uncultured Oscillospiraceae bacterium
ACTTCCGGGCCACCTCGTAGTAGTCGTCTCCGGGCAGGCCGCTGTACTTCACCCAGGCGATCTTGGGGTGGCTCTGGAGGAACTGGGCCACGGCCAGGGCGTTCTCGCAGTGGCGCTCCATGCGCACATGGAGGCTCTCCAGCCCCAGGTTCAGGAGGAAGGCGCTCTGGGGAGAGGGGGTGGAGCCGAAGTCCCGCATGAGCTGGGCCGTGGCCTTGGTGATGTAGGCGGCCTTGCCGAAACGGGTGGCGTAGGTGATGCCGTGGTAGCTCTCGTCGGGGGTGGTGAGGCCGGGGAACTTGTCCGCGTGGGCCATCCAGTCAAAATTCCCGCTGTCCACGATGGCCCCGCCTACGGCGCTGGCGTGGCCGTCCATATACTTGGTGGTGGAGTGGGTGACGATGTCCGCCCCCCACTGGAAGGGCCGGCACAGGATGGGGGTGGCGAAGGTGTTGTCCACGATGAGGGGCACGCCGTGGGCGTGGGCGGCCCGGGCGAACTTCTCGATGTCCAGCACGGTGAGGGCGGGGTTTGCGATGGTCTCGCCGAAGACGGCCTTGGTGTTGGGCCGGAAGGCGGCGTTCAGCTCCTCCTCAGAGCAGTCCGGGGAGACGAAGGTGAACTCCACCCCCATCTTCTTCATGGTGACGGCGAAGAGGTTGAAGGTGCCGCCGTAGATGCTGCTGGAGGACACCACATGGTCCCCGCAGGTGGCGATGTTGAACACGGCGTAGAAGTTGGCGGCCTGGCCGGAGGAGGTCAGCATGGCGGCGGCGCCCCCCTCCAGCGCGCAGATCTTGGCGGCCACGGTGTCACAGGTGGGGTTTTGGAGGCGGGAGTAGAAGTAGCCCTCGGCCTCCAGGTCGAAGAGCTTGCCCATGTCCTCGCTGGTGTCGTACTTGAAGGTGGTGGACTGGACGATGGGGACCTGCCGGGGCTGGCCGTTTCCGGGGTGGTAGCCCCCCTGGACGCAGGTGGTCTCAATACGGTTGCTCATAGCGTTTTCTCCTTTTTTTCTGGATTGGCAGATTGCAAAGCAAAATAAAATGGGGCTGCCGTCCCGCAGCCCCTGGATTCCCAACCACGGCCCTAAGCCGTCTTTCACCGGGAGGATCCCGCCAGGCGATGGGAACGACAAAAGCTGCACATGCCGCACATGTGCATCGCCATCATGCCCATCGTCTCAAAACGCATGCCGGTTCTCCTCTCCTCAGAAGGTACCCCTATCATAGCAGGCTTGCCCCCGTTTGTCAACCGTGCGTATCCCCCCGCGGGCCAAAAGGGCACGCCGGGGCGCTCCTTTATGGCGGCCGCGGTCCGTCTGTGCGGGACGGATGCCGGCGCTCCCCGGGAAGGCGTTTCGCGGCGGCCTAAACCGCGCCAGTTAGGAATGGCGGGGAGCAGGGGCCGTTCCCATGTCGGCCAGCAGGGCCCGGTTATCCAGGGCCGCTTTTCGGTAGGCCTCATCCAGCCGATTGGCCATCCCGTCGTAGTCCCAGCCCTTGGCGGCCGGCACGGCCCCGCTTGCCCGGATCTGCTCGCAGAGCCGCTCCTCGCTGGCAGAGAAGCTCTTGGGCGCGGTGATGGGGCCGTGGCCCATCTCCTGGGGCACCGCATAGTCCCGCCGCTCCCCAGCCAGGACGGCAGCATCTGCCGCTCCCGGCCGGGAAGTTTTTTGCGCTGTGGGGGCATCCGTTTTCCGCACACCGATCCAAAGAATACGGGGCGGGCAGATGATTCATATTTTTTTGAAGAATTCCTCGTCAATCTCGTAGTCCCGCACCTCATGGACGCCAATATTGTACTCCACGATTTTGTCAATCAGCTCTTCGCCGTCCATTAGGTCGATCAGCCGCTTTCCGGGGTCCACCGCTTCCAGTTTTGCCGCCTTGGAGAAGGCGCCTGTTGTGATGAGAAGCCCCTTCTCGATGTTATTATGGAGGGACCCCCTAAAGTCGCGGACATCTCCGGCCCCCACTACACCGGAATATCGTTTACACTGAAACGCGACATTGAAGCTAAACAAGCCGTTGATGCGAAGTTTTCCGATGCCGTCGATCCCCCCGTCCCCAGACTTCTTTGTAACCTCCACTTGTGTAAATCCGCATTCGCGCAAGATGCGCTGCGTAAGGCGCTCAAATCCGTAGGGATCCATCGTTTGGAGGATCTCCCGCAGCCTTTGACGCCAGGGCTTCACTTCATCTGGGACATCTGCTTCATCACTCTCCGGCTCATCAGCGGAAGCAGCGGATTCCTCGATTTTATTTTGCCGCTGTTTGGCTCTGCTCTGTACTACGGTCTGAACGATCCGTTTGGCGTCTAAGGTCTCCTCTTGCATATATTCAGGAAGAATCGACCAGACAGCCCGTGAACTGTTTTCGATCACGCCATACTTTTTTAAGTACGTTCTCGCCCACATCAACTGATAGGACACCTCGGAAAGGCTTGCGCTGCCCTTGTGGGGAAAATCAACAACTTCATCGGGCAAGTTGAGGTTTTTGATAATGCAGGCGAGAATCTCATCGTTTTTCCCGGAACCGCCAAGCTCCTTCAGCGCTTGGAATGTTGGCAGGATCAAATCGGTATAACGTGGGATCCGCTCGTCAAATTTTTTCCGCATCACTTGAAACCTCCATCCAAACGGCAACTTTGGAAGTAGTATATCGCAGCGGGAGGCAAATGACAACCAATTCCCCCTAAAAAACGGGAAAAACGCGGATAGCGCGCCTTGGGAAATTTAGCCCCCGCCCAACGGTCCGCCGCGCCAAAGCGCCGGTCCGGCTGTGCCGCGGCCGATCCAGCCGGGGCGGGCCGCTCCGTATGGAGCCCGGCGCCAAACCGGACCGCGCCCGGTTGACTTTTCCGAACGGATTTGTGATAATAGGGCCAACATACAGCCCGATTGGAGGGATCTGCCGTGAAATCCACAAGAGAACTGGAGCATCAGATCCGGGAGAGCACGACGGCCCAGGCGCTGGCCGGGGCGGACTATGCCATGCCGTCCCTTCCCATCTACCTCAGCAGCCTGCTGCACCGCCACAGGCTGGCCGTACAGGACGTGGCGGTGCGGTGCAATCTGGACCGCAGCTATGCCTACCAGCTCTTCAACGGCACCCGGCGGCCCTCCAGAGACCTCCTCCTCCGCCTGGCGCTGCTGCTGAAGCTGGGGGAGGACGAGGCCCAGCGCCTGCTGAAGATCGCCGGCCGCCAGCCGCTGTACGCCCGCAGCCGCCGGGACGCCGCGGTGCTCTACGCCCTAACCCACGGCTTGACGATGGAGGAGACCCAGGACCTTCTGGCGGAGCTGGGGGAGGAGGGGCTGGAGTGAGCCGGCGGGAGCGGTTTCTGTCCCGGTTTGACCCCCTGCCGGAGGGCGCCGCCCTGCCGGGGCGGGTGGTAAAGGAATATGCGCCGGAGTCCTGCCTGGCCCCGCCGGCGGAGGGACGCCTGGTGCTGCGGCTGCGGCGAAGGGCGGACGGCGCGCCGGCGGTTCTGAAAGCCGCCCCGGCGGACCGGGAGGACCTGGCGGAGGAGTTCCGCCTCCTAAAAAAACTCTTCCCCCTCCTGCCCGGGAGGGTGCCGGAGGGGTTGGACTGCTTTGCGGAAAGCGGGACGTCCTATCTTCTCCGCTCCTACCTCCCCGGGGAGACCCTGGCCCAGCGGCGGGAGCGGGAGGACAGCTGCCCGGAGGCGCTGTGCGTCTCATTGGGGCAAAAGCTCTGCGCCCTGCTGACGGTGCTCCACCGCCAGGAGCCCCCGGTGATCCACCGGGACATCAAGCCGGAGAACATCCTCCTCCTGTCCGGCGGGGAGGTTGGGCTCATCGACTTTGGCATCGCCCGCCAGTTCAAGGACGGCCAGGACACGGACACCCGCCGCATGGGCACCCGCTCCACCGCCGCCCCGGAGCAGTACGGCTACGCCCAGACCGACGCTCGCACCGACCTCTACGCCCTTGGCATGTCCCTCATCTGGCTCCTAACCGGGCAGTACGACCGGGACGCCCTGGCGGAGGCGGAGATCTCCCCCCATCTGCGCCAGGTGCTGGAGAAGGCCACCGCCTTCTCCCCGGAGGACCGGTACCAGGACGCCGCCGCTCTCTCCGCGGCCCTGGCGGGGAAGGCGCCCCGGCGGAAACGGCGCCGGCCGGCTTTCATCGCGGCGGCAGTGCTTTTGGCCCTGTCCGTGGGGCTCGGCGTCCTCTGGCCGGGAGCGGAGCGCGCACCCCCCGGACCGGCGGCGGAGGCGCAGCCCCTGCCGGAACCCCAGGCGGTGGAATTCTCCTCCGCTGTGATGGAGGCCGCCGTGCGGCAGGCCCTGGGGATGCCGGAGGGGGAGATCACCTACGGCGACCTCGCCGCCGTCACCCGCTTGGCGGCGGTGGGAGAGACCGCCTTCGGGGCGGAGCAGTCCTTTGACTACCGCATCGCCTGCTACATCGACAACCAGTACCTGGGAGACGCCCCCCTGGGGGACATCGCCGACGCGGACCTGGCGCTGCTCTCGCACATGCCAAATCTCCGGGAGCTGTACCTGTGCCGCCAGGAGATCCGGGATGTCTCGGCGCTGGAGGGCCTGCCTCTCACCACCCTCGCCCTGTGCGAGAACAGCATCGCGGACTACGGCCCCCTCTCCGCCCTCACGGAGCTGGAGACGCTGTACCTCGGCGGCAACCCCGGCACGGACTTCAGCCCCCTCGCGGGCCTTGCGCGTCTCTCCGCGCTGACGGTGGAGGGCAGCGCCGGCGGGGGCATCGCCGCCGTGGACAGCCTCAGCTTTTTGGACAGCCTTACCCTGCGGAAGCTGGGCCTGGGGCTGGTGGAGCCGAAGGACGGCGACTGGTCGCCCCTCACCCGGCAGATCGCCCTGGAGGAGCTGCGGCTCTGGGACCCCGGGGAGGCGGCGGTGTCCGCGGCCAACACGCTGGCCCATTTGAAAACCCTCACCATCGGGGACTACTACGCCCCGGACCTCACCGCCCTCACGGGCCTTTCCGGCCTGGAGGTGCTGAACCTCCACAAGGGCGGCCTGGAGCGGCTGGAGGGCCTCCAAGCCCTCAAGCGGCTGCGCACCCTCTCCGTGGGGTTCCACCCGGTGACGGACCTCTCGCCCCTCTCGGGGCTGGAGCAGATGAACTACGTCCAGCTGGAGGGGCTGGCGGTCACGGACTTCTCCGTCCTGGCCGGCCTCCCCGCCCTCGGGACCGTGGTGGTTCCGGCGGACCAGGGGCCGCTGGTGGAGGCGTCCTGCCCGAACTACGCCTTCGAGCTGCGGACCTATTGAAAAGAGGAGCTTTGTGCAGCGGTGCACACCAAAAAAGACCGGGATCGTGATACGATGATCACGATTCCGGTCCCTTTTTTTCCTCGGGCAGGGCGGTCAGCTCCAATACGCTGTTGATGACCTCCCGCACCACCCGGAATTGCTCGGGGGGCAGCTGCCCCAGGCGGCGGGCGATGGCCTCCGCGTCGTTGCCCGCGACCTCCCCCAGGAGCAGGAAATCGCTGGAGACCCGGAGGATCTGGCACATCCTCCGCAGCACCGTCAGCGACACGCCGGCCAGGCCCCGCTCCACACAGGAGACGTTCTGGGGCGAGATGCCGATGAGCTCGGCAAACCGCTCCTGGGTCAGGCCGGCGGCCTCCCGGGCCTGCCGCACCCGGCGGCCCACCTCCACGTTGATGGACTTTTTCTCTCGCATGG